>JAJDVM010000265.1 GCA_022826125.1 Defluviicoccus sp. | reverse complement strand
TCGGGGCGGACGCGCATCGGACCGGTAGCTCGATTCGTGCTTCACGAAGGCCATCTGGATGTGCACCGGCGTGCCCCATTTCTTCGCCGAGCTCCGGGCGTAGTCGTACCAGTCGGGATGCTGGTCGAAGACCGCGCAAATATCGGTCTGGCGCGTCGGCGGAGCGGAGGCGCATCCCGCCACCAGCACGGCCAGGGCGAGGGTAGCACAAACAAGACCGGTGACTTTCACGGTGCCCGTCTCCCCCCTGTTCGAATCCCGCCGGATTGTAGCCCATGCCGCGCGGCGGCGGCACGATGACGCGGGCCGGCCGCGTTCCAGGTTCCGTTCCCGGGCCCCAACCATGGGCGTTGAGGGGAACGGGAATTGAACGAAGCCGCTACGCGGAGTTGGCGCCGCCTCTCGATCCGATCCCGTCGAGTGATCGGCCCATGGCCGAAAGCCTCGCTTACCGTCGCCGATCAGTTGCCGCCCGATCCAATCTCCCCGGAGGAAGGCGGGCCGGATTCCCTAGTCTCCCCGAAAGCTGCGCTCAGACCCAGGAAGGACCCGAAGAACGCCCCCTCGCTGCCGTCGCTCTCGGTGTAGGAGACATTGCTGAAACCCGCGACCAGCCGCGGGTTTCCGTCCGTGTCCGGACGGTTGGAAAAGGCGCCGCCCCAGAACCCTTCAGACCGCGTGACGACCCGCGTCGGATGCTCCACCGTCACCCTCTCGCGCTCGAACGTGCCGTCTTCCCGGATAATCGAAGTAGCAAGGTGGAGTTCGTAATCCCCTGCGGCGTCCGGCGCGTCGCCCAGCCCGGGACCGAGGATCACGCCGAAATGCGCCCGCCGCGTGACGAGATCGCCCTCGCAGCCAATACAGCCCCTGACCGTCCGGTCCCGGAAATCCGCCGTCAGGGTCAACATCCCCTCGTATTCCTCGATCACCAGGTTCTCCGCGTTATCTCCCGGGTCGCCGCCGGGAACGTAGCTGTAGAGGCCGCCGGCCTGCCCCACATAGCTCGCCGTGCCCTCCACCGGCAGGTCCGGTTGCAGGCCGTGATCGAGTTCCGGACCGTCGACGATCGCGTATTGCAGCGAATCCGCCAACGACAGTACCGGCGGGTGCTGACCGGGGAACTCCGCCCACCAGCCGAACACCAGATAGTCCTCGGGGTTCACCGGGTCCCAGCTCAGCAAACCGTAGGCCAGCGACGTGCCCGCCTCCCTGTCCCTGAGGAAGGCGAAGGCCCGCGCCCGGTGGCCCGGCAGGGGCGTGGCCTCCTCCGTCGACCCGATGACGTCATCGTCGGAGTTGACGGAGGCCTCGGCCCCGTCCTCCAGCGTCACGAAGATGCGCAGCGTCGCGCCGTCGAACTCCGAGTTCCTTTCGAGGTTGATGATACGGTCGTCCGGCGGTTCGTCGGATCGATCGGCGCAGCCGACCGCAGTCAGCGCCAGTAAGGCGATCAGCAGAACGGAAACAGATCTCATGTGACGCTCTCCACCTCCTCGGCCAGCCTCGGGAACGACGGACACCGGATCGACCGAATGGCCGGTCCTTCTAGTTGAGATCCCGGGCACGGACAATCCCTCGAACCGCTTTCGCCGACACGCGAGAGAGGCGCGTCCATAACCCCGGTCGCCGTTTCAGGGATCGAACGCCGCGAGCGCTTCTTCCCTGGTCGGGTGGATCGCGACGATCGAGTCGAACCCGCTGACCCGGAAAACCTCCCGGATCGGTTCGGATAAGGCGCACAGCGCGAACCCGGCGTTCCGGCCCATCGGTGACTTGCCGGTCAACAGCACCACGCGAAGCCCGGCGCTGCTGATGAAACTCAGATCCGCGCAATCGATCAGCACCGCGCGATCGCTTTCCTCGATCACCGCCCTGACCGTCTTCTCGAAAGTGCCAGACGCTCTCGCAGACCCTCACCGCCGCCCCTCTCCCGGCTTCTCTTCCCTCCTTGCGGCGCAGGAAGGGTCGGCGGGGCGGGAAGACGGGGCCGTTCGCGCTGGCAACCTCCCCATCGGTACAGGAGGCCAGGCAGGCGATCCGACCGGGGACGGGCGCGTGGCGGCGCGCGCGTTTCCCGTGCTACATGTCGGACATGCGATACGGAGAGACCGCCGCGGGAGACTGGACCGGCGCCCCCAGGCGGGTCGTCCGGCCGGCCCGGCGGGTCATCGCCGTCGCGCTCTGCCTCGCGGCGGCGGTCTTCGCGCCGCCAGCGTCGGCCGGCATGGAGACGGCGGCGAAGCAGGCCCTGATCGTCGATGTCGAGACCGGGACGGTGCTGCTGGAGAAGGACAGCGCGACCCCGACACCGCCCGCGTCGCTCAGCAAGCTGATGACGCTCTACCTGGTCTTCGAGCGGTTGAAGGCGGGCAAGCTCTCGCTGGACGACGAGTTCGTCGTGAGCCGCAGGGCATGGCGCAAGGGCGGCTCGAAGATGTTCGTCCGGTTGGGCCGGAAGGTGCGTCTGGAGGACCTGGTGCGCGGCATCGTGGTCTCATCGGGCAACGACGCCTGCATCGTGGTAGCCGAGGGGATATCGGACTCGGAGGCGGCGTTCGCCGATGCGATGAACAAGAAGGCGGCGGAGCTCGGCCTCGCCGGCAGCCATTTCGTCAACGCGACCGGCTGGCCCGATGCCGGCCACGCGATGGCCCCGCGCGACATCGCGGTCCTGTCGCAACGCCTGATCGAGGAGTTCCCGGAGTACTACCCGTACTTCGCCGAGAAGAGCTTCACCTACAACAGGATCAGGCAGGGCAACCGCAACCCGCTGCTCTACCGCGGCGCGGAAGGGGACGGGCTGAAGACGGGCTACACCAGGGCGTCGGGTTACAGTCTGGCGGCGTCGGCGATGCGCGACGGCCGGCGCGTGGTGATGGTCCTGACCGGCCTGAAGAGCGTCCGGGAACGCACGTCGGAGGCGCGCCGGCTGCTCGACTGGGCCTACCGGTCGTTCCGCAACTACACGCTTTTCGAGAGCGGCGCGGAGGTGGAGACGGCCGATGTCTGGCTCGGCGAGGAAAGCACCGTGCCTCTGGTCGCGGAGCGCGAGATCGCGATCACGCTGCCGCGCGCCTCGCGCCGGGGGCTCAAGGTCAGCGTGGTCTACGAGGGGCCGGTTCCGGCGCCGATCGCCAGGGGAGCGGAGATCGCGAAGCTGGTGATCGCCGCGCCCGACTTCGAGACCGTCGAGGTGCCGCTGGTGGCCGGCGCCGATGTTGGCCGGGCCGGCGCGTTCGGGCGTTTCGGCGCGGCGGTCTCCCACATGCTATGGGGCCCGGAGCGGTAGCCGCGGCAACCCGGATGGCGCGCGCGATGCGGCGCGAAAATCAAAACGAAAGAATTTCGGTAACTACTCGGGCGGTTTTATCCTGACACGGTTTGGCGGCGGTTTCGGTTCCGAACCCTCTCCCCGGCGACGGTCCCGGCGGCCTGAGGGGTCTGCCGGAAAGCGTTTGACAGCATAGCGGAAAGGGTCTATGGATCGGGCTCTCGGGCGATCGGGAGCTTCGGGTGGGCTATTTCGGATCCAAGGCAACGGCGGGGCTGTGCCAGCCGCTGATCGCGATGATGCCGCCGCACTCGACCTATATCGAGACCCATCTCGGCTCGGGCGCGATCATGAGGCGCAAGCCGCCGGCGCAGCGCAACATCGGCATCGACCTGGACGGCGCGGCGCTGGCCGAGTTCTCCTGCGCCTGGCCGGTCGAGCTGGTGCACGGCTGCTGCCACCGCTTCCTGTCGGCCTTCCCGTTCGACGGCTCGGAGTTGGTCTACAGCGATCCGCCCTATCTGCGGCACACCCGCAAGTCGGCACGGCGCTACCGGCACGACTACGAGGACTCCGATCACGTGGCGCTGCTGGAGCTGCTCAAGGGCCTGCCCTGTCGGGCGATGGTCTCGGGCTACCCCTCGGCGCTCTATGACGAGCGTCTCGCCGGCTGGCGCAGCCTGTCGCTCCAGGTGATGAACCGGGCCGGGGTGGTGACCGAGAAG
>JAJDVM010000045.1 GCA_022826125.1 Defluviicoccus sp. | reverse complement strand
GCGAACGGTCCCTTGCTCTTGCGGATATCATGTTCGTGCAGGACAACCGCGTCGTGCCCCCAGATGCCAAACTTGAAACGCTGAACGGCGGGAACGACGCCAGCGATATAGTCAGCCTTGCGCATGGCACAGAAAACCAGCGCGAAGACCGGGTACTGCGGATCGATGGCGACAAGGCCGTGATCGCCGCTCTCATCCGCGTAGACCACGAATTCCGAGAAATCCGGCAACACGTCCCCCGCTGTCCCCTCGCCACTGGCGGCGATTGCCAACCTAGCCAGTGACTCTCGGTCCCGATAGCCGCCTGAAGGGATGTGCGCGCCTATACGCGCACCGACCGATTCCGCCCGAAGGAACCCCATATGGTCCGCCCCAGACTGATCGGCACCGTAACCGATGCAACCCGCCGCGGACTTTCCGCACGTCCGCCTCCGCGACGACAGAACGGCCGTCTGCACTGTTTCCCGAGAGGGCCGCGAGGCCCTTCTGGGCCACGATCCCGCGCCTGTCCCAATCCGCAAGTTTGCTCCACACTTCCTTGCCGGTCGACACGATGCGATCCGGGGCATGCGATCCACGGCCTCTGTCAGACCTTGCCGCGGGCAGTAGCGCCGCGCTCTACTGTGTGCCGGCGCAACAGGGAGCACGACATGGCGGGACAGACGCAGAAGAGCGACGAGGAATTCTTCGCCGAACGCGGGTTCGGGCTCAAGATCGGCTTCGGCGAACGGCCGGCGCTGATCGTGATCGACATGCTGAAGGCGTTCACCGACCCGGACCGGATGCTGGGCGCCGATCTGGACGCCGAGATCGAGGCGATCCAGCCGCTGCTCGATGCCGCGCACGAGCGCGACATCCCGGTTGTCTTTTCGACGGTGATCTACGAGGACGACGACCTGAAGGACGCCGGCATCTGGGCGCTCAAGCAGAAGGGCGTGGTCACGCTCAAGGCCGGCGATGACGGGGTGGAGGTCGATTCGCGGCTCGATTTCCGGCCGGGCGACACGCTGCTGGTCAAGAAATACGCCTCCTGCTTCTACGGCACCGACATCGTCTCGCGGCTGATGGCGCACGGCGTCGACACGCTGATCATCACCGGCTGCACGACCTCGGGCTGCGTCCGCGCGACCGCCGTCGATGCCTGCCAGGTCGGGTTCCGGCCGATGGTGGTGCGCGAGGCGGTAGGCGACCGCTCGCAGGCGGCGCACGACCAGAGCCTGTTCGACCTCAACGCCAAATACGCCGACGTGGTCTCGCTCGACGAGGCGCTGCAATATCTCTCGACCGTCGGCCACAACCGGCCGGAAACGGCGTGAGGGACGCCAACCGGCATTGGGAGGCAGACATGGAACACGGGCGTTTCGACTATTCGCCGATCACCGACCGGGAACCCTTGCGCTTCCCGAACGGCGCGCGCGTCGCGGTCTGGGTGATCCCCAATATCGAGCATTTCCACTGGGACAAGCCCTCGACCTCGGTCACCGCGGTGACCATGCATCTCAAGCCCGACGTGCTGAACTACTCGTGGCGCGATTTCGGCGTCCGCGTCGGCATCTGGCGCATGATGGAGGTGATGGAGCGCCACGGGGTCAAGGGCACGGTCGCGCTCAACTCGGAGGTCTGCGGGCAGTATCCGCGCATAATCGAGGCCGGCAACGAGCTCGGCTGGGAGTGGATGGGGCATGGCAGCACCAACTCGGTGCTGTTCAACGACCAGCCGGAAGAGGAGGAACGCCGGCTGATCGGCGACATCGTCTCGACCATCGCGGACGGCACCGGTACCGCGCCGAAAGGCTGGCTCGGCCCGGCGCTCAGCGAGAGCTTCAACACGCCCGACATCCTCGCAGAGAACGGGATCGAATATGTCTGCGACTGGGTGAACGACGAGCAGCCCTATCCGATGAACGTCAGGGAGGGCTCGCTGATCTCGATGCCCTATTCGATCGAGATCAACGACATCCCGGCTTTCCTGGATCGCGGGCTGGGGGCGGAGGAGTTCTACCGGATGATCGTCGACCAGTTCGACATGCTCTACGAGGACGGCGCGGTCTCCGGGAGGGTCATGGCGATCTGCCTGCACCCGTTCCTGATCGGCCACGCCTTCCGTGCAAAGTATCTCGACAAGGCGCTCGATTACATCACGCGGCGCAACGAAGTGTGGGTGACGAGAGGCGGCGAGATCAACGACTGGTACAGGGCGAACTACACGGCGTCCTGACCCCCGCTCTCTCCCGCATGCGGGCAGGCGGCGAAGTGGCCGTCCCCGTATCGGCGCATGGCGGGTCTTTCGTCCGCGCAGGACCCGCGGGCGATGGGGCAGCGGGTGCGGAAGACGCAGCCCGAAGGCGGCGCCAGTGGCGACGGTAGCTCTCCCTCCAGAGGCTCGCCGCGGCGGCGGCGTTCCACCGCGGGATCGGGAACCGGCGCCGCGGCGATCAGGGCGCGGGTGTAGGGATGGCGGGGACCGCGGACCAGGTCGCCGGCGGGGCCGTGCTCCATCGCGCGGCCGAGATAGAACACCATGATCCGATCCGAGATGTGCTTCACCACGCCGAGATCGTGGGAGATGAAGATCAGGGACAGGCCCAGATCGCGCTTGAGGTCGCCCAGCAGGTTGACGATCTGGGCCTGCACGCTGACGTCGAGCGCCGAGACCGGCTCGTCGCAGATCACCAGCCTCGGCCGCGCGATCAGCGCCCGGGCGATGGCGACGCGCTGGCACTGGCCGCCGGAGAATTCGTGCGGGTAGCGGTCGATATGCTCGGGCAGCAGGCCCACCTGCTCCATCGTCTCCGCCACGAGCCTCCTCGCCTCTCTCCTCGATAGTCCCGGTTGGTGGACGGCGAGCGGCTCGGCGACGATCTCGCCCGCCGTCATCCGGGGATCGAGCGCCGCCAGCGGGTCCTGGAAGATCATCTGGATATCGCGACGATGGCGGTGGCGCTCTTCCGGTTCCATCGTGAGCAGGTCCTTCCCCTCCCACAGCGCCTGCCCGCCGGAGGCGGCGACGGTCCCGATCAGGGCGCGCGCGAGCGTCGATTTCCCAGACCCGCTCTCGCCCACGATCCCGAGGGTCTCGCCCGCATCGAGGTCGAAGCTCACCTCCCGGACGGCTTGCAGTTCCCGCCTTCGTGCCCAGGGCACGGCCCCGTCGGGCCGGACCGGAAAGGCGACGGACAGGTCTCGAACGGAGAGAAGCGGCGCGCTCACCGCCCGCCCCCCAGCGGCAGGTGGCACGCGGCCAGCCGGCCCGGCGCGAGCGTCTCTATCTCCGGCCGTTCGTCGCGGCAGCGATCCTCCGCGCGGGGGCAGCGCGGGGCGAAGGGGCAGCCGGCGGGGACCAGGCTCGCGCTGAGCGGATCGCCCGGGATCGCGGGCAGGCGCTCGTCGTCTCGGTCGATCGTTGGCACCGCGTCGAGGAGCCCCCGCGTATAGGGGTGAAGCGGCGCCGCGAAAACGCTCTCGACCGGTCCGCTCTCCATTACCCGGCCGCCATAGAGCACGACCATCTCGTCGCAGCTCCCCACGACCACGCCGACATCGTGGGTCACGAGCACGATCGCGGTGCCGAGATCGGAGCGCAGCCCGGTAAGCAGCCGCACGATCTGCGACTGCACGGTGACGTCGAGCGCGGTGGTCGGCTCGTCCGCGATCAGCAATCGCGGGCGGCAGAGGAGCGCCATGGCGATCAGCACCCGCTGGCGCATGCCGCCGGAGAACTCGTGCGGGTACATCCGGATCCGCGTCCGGGCGTCCGGCACCTCCATCGCGTCGAGCAGGCGGACCGCCTCGTCCAGCGCCTCGCGCACGCCCATGCCCCGGTGCAGGGTCAACACTTCGGTCATCTGGTCCGAAATCCGCATATAGGGGTTGAGCGCCGTCATCGGGTCCTGGAAGACCATGGCGATCTCGCTCGCGCGGATCCGGTTGAAAGCGCCCTCGTCGAGGCCGAGGAGCTCGGTGCCGTCGAATCTGACGGAGCCGGAGGCGGTCCCGTTGCGCGCGAGCAGGCCCATGACGGCGAGCATGATCTGGCTCTTGCCCGAGCCGCTCTCCCCCACCACGGCGAGCGACCGGCCCGCCTCCAAGGCAAAGTCGACCCCGTTGACCGCGTTGACGGTGCCGTCGAGCGTTTCGAACGACACCCCGAGATCGCGCACTTCCAGGAGCGCCATCGCTCAGCGGTCCTTGGGGTCGAGCGCGTCGCGCAACCCGTCGCCGAGGAAGAAGAACGAGAACAGCGTGACCACGAAGAAAAACAGAGGGAACAGGAGCTGCCAGAGCGTGCCGTACTGCATCTGACCCGCGCCGGCATTGATGAGCGCGCCCCAGCTGGTGGCGGGCTCCTGCACGCCGAGGCCGAGGAAGCTGATGAAGCTCTCGTAGACGATCATCGAGGGCACCAGCAGGGTGGCGTAAACGATCACGACGCCGAGCAGGTTGGGAACGATGTGGCAGAAAATGATCCGTCGCGGCCGGACGCCGATCGCCACGGCAGCCTCGACGAATTCCCGGTTCTTCAGGCTGAGCGTCTGGCCGCGGGCGATCCGCGCCATGTCGAGCCAGCTGATCAGCCCGATGCCGATGAACAGCATCAGGATCGAACGGCTGAACACGACCATCAGCAGGATCAGCACGAACATGTAGGGAATCGCCATCAGCACGTCGACGACCCGCATCATCGCGCCGTCGATCCGGCCGCCGAAATAGCCCGCCGTGGCGCCGTAGAGCGTGCCGACCACGACCGAGATCAGCGCGCCGACGATCCCGACGGCGAGCGAGATCCGTGTCCCCTGGACGGTGCGCGCGAACAGGTCGCGGCCGAGCTCGTCGACCCCGAAATAGTGCCCGTTGGCGAGCGACGGCGCGCCCTTCTCGGCGACGCTGCCGAGCACCGACCAGTCGATCTGCTCGTTGGTCCAGGGCGTGGCGAGATCGCCGAGCGCGGCGAAGACGGCGACGAGACCCAGCACGGCGAGGCTCGCCACCGCGGCGCGGTTGCGGAAAAAGCGCGCCCGCGCGTCCCGCCACAGCGAGCGCCCGCCGGCGGGGTCCGACAAGTCGCGAACGGCGCGCCGCCCGAGCAGCGGGTTCACCGCTCAGTACCGGATTCGCGGGTCGATCCAGGCGTAGAGCAGATCGACCAGCAGGTTGAACGCGACGATCAGCGCGCCGGTCAGGATCGTCACCCCCATGATGACCGGGTAGTCGCGGTTGAGCGCCGAGTTGACGAAGAACTGCCCGATGCCGCCGGTGGCGAAGAAGACGTCGATCACCACCGAGCCGGTGATCATCCCGACGAAGGCGGGGCCGAGATAGGAGATCACCGGCAGCATCGCGGGCTTGAGCGCGTGGCGGAACACGATGCGGCGCCCGGGCAGACCCTTGGCGCGGGCGGTGCGGATGAAGTTGGCACTGAGCACCTCGAGCATGGAAGACCGCGTGATGCGGGCGATCGACGCCATGAAGGAGGTCGAGAGCGCGATCACCGGCATCACCACGTAAGGCCATTGTCCGCCCTGCCAGCCGCCGCCCGGGAGCCAGCCCAGCCAGAGCGTGAAGACGAGGGTGAGGATCGGCGCCATGACAAAGTTCGGCAGCACCTGCGCGCCGATCGAGACGCCGACCGCGAGATAATCGAGGACGGAATTGTGGCGCACCGCCGCGGCGATGCCGAGCGACACGCCGACGAGGACCGCGACCGCGAACGACCAGGCGCCGTAGGTGAGCGTGACCGGAAAGCCCTGCGCGACGATCTCGTTGACCGTCTGGTCCTTGTACTGGAAGGACGGGCCGAAATCGAACTCGGTGACGATGGAAACGAGGTAGCGCCAGATCTGCACCGCGAGCGGCTCGTCGAGCCCGTACTTGCGCTGCAAATTCGCCATCACCTCGGGCGGGAGCGCGCGCTCGGCGTCGAACGGCCCGCCCGGCGCGGCGTACATCAGGACGTAGGAAACGACGATCAGGATCAGCAGCGTCGGAACCGCCACCGCCACCCGCTTGAGAAAGTAGGGGATCATCGGGTCGGCTGGAACGGATCGCGCGTGCGCAGTTCCGGAAAGAGCGAGAAATCCCGGTCCCTGGTGAGCAGCTCCTCGACACCGTGCGCGACGCATATGGCCGCAATGCGGGCGTCGTGAACCACGCCTCCGACGACATGCGGCCGGCTGACGAACGATTCCAGAATGTCGACGAAGTCGCCGGTCTCGCCGATCATGCGGTTGGATGGCGAGTCGGCCCAGGCGCGGAACTGGCGCCAGGCATGGTCCGGCGCGGTCGCCCGGTCCCGCCAGATGCGGCGGTTGGTCGCCACGCTGAGGAACTCGTAGCAGCAGGGCCAGGGGATCGCCCATCCCCGGTCGCCCTCGGCGAGTTCGGTCATCACCGCGTGCGCCGCGTCGCCGAGGCGCGCCTCGCGACGGTGCGCGTAGACCAGCAGATTGGTGTCTACCGCGATCACCTCGCGCCGGGGTCGCCGTAGATCGTCTCGCGCAGCTCGGGCCAGGAATAGCCTTCCAGCGGGTCCGGCGCGTCGGGCTCTCCCGCCCTCAGATCGGCCAGCCGGTATCGCGTGCGCGGGGGGCAGGCGGCCAGCACCCAGCGCAGCCCGTCCTCCACCAGGGCGCGCAACGGGCGCCCGGTTTCCTTGGCGTGGCGCTTGGCGCGCAGCAGCAGCTCGTCGTGGATGTCGAGCGTCGTCTTCACGATCCCATATTACCCATATGCTTGGATATGGCGAAGCAATTTATCCCGTCCGGTCACTCCGCGACGCGGTAAAGGTTCTTCGCGTACCAGTTGTTCTCGACGTTGTTGTAGGGCCAGCCCCTGATGTCGCTCTTGAGCAGGAACGTGTTGGCGTAGTGGTAGATCGGGACGATCGCCATGTCCTCGGCGAGGATTTTCTCGACCTCGGCGTAGATCGCGGCGGGATCCTTCGCGGTCCTCGACTCCCGCATCAGCGCGTCGACCTTCGCGCTCGAATAGCCGCCGTCATTGGCGCCGTGGGTGGTGGTGAGCAGGTCGAGAAAGGTGGAGGCCTCGTTGTAGTCGCCGCACCAGGCCGACCGGGCCACGTCGAACTCCCGGTTCTTGCGGATGTTGAGATAGGTCTTCCACTCGAAATTCGCGAGCGTCGTGCGCACGCCCAGCTTCTGCTTCCACATCTGACCGATCACGGTCGCGATCTGCTTGTGGCTCTCGGAGGTGTTGTAGATCAGCTTCAGCGTCAGGTCGCGGACGCCGGATTCCTTGAACAGGCGCTTCGCCTCGGCGTCGCGCTCGCGCTGGCTCAGCCTGGCGTAGGCGATGTCGGGCATCCGGAACCCGGCGGTCTTGAAATGGGTGAAGTTGTAGGCCGACCATTGCCCGCCCTTGAGCAGCTGCTTGACGATCACGTCGCGGTCGACCGCCAGGCTGAGCGCCCTGCGCACCCGCACGTCGCGAAGCGCGGGATTGCCGCTTTTCGTGTGGTTGATCGCGTAGTAGTAGGAGCAGAGGCGCGGCACGCTCCTCGCCTCGTCGGGCAGCTCCTTCTTCAGCCTGGGATACTGGCCGGGCGGCAGCGGCTCCAGGTGGTCGAGCTCGCCGGCGCGGTAGCGCGTGAGTGCCTGGTTGACGTCGTTGATCACCAGCCCGGTGACCTTTTCCAGGATCGTCTTGTCGGCGTTCCAGTAGATCGGGTTCCTGACCCGCGTGTGGAACTCGTTGAGCACCACCTCCTTGAGGACATAGGCGCCGTTCGAGACGATGTTTCCGGGCGC
>JAJDVM010000030.1 GCA_022826125.1 Defluviicoccus sp. | reverse complement strand
CTTCAAACCCCGGTGCCTGAACGTCCTGATCATGCTCATCAATGGTAAGCGAGGAGCGATGTGTCAAGACTTGTTGGACACCTCTACTGCTTCGAGGCTCGCAACGCCCTACAAAATATACTTCGAAAGATCCGCGTCCTTGGCGAGGTCGGCGACGCGTTCGCGGACGTAGGCGGCGTCGATGCTCACCGTCTCGCCGGACCGGTCGGTGGCGGTGAAGCTGATCTCGTCGAGCAGGCGTTCCATCACGGTCTGGAGCCGCCGCGCGCCGATATTCTCGACCGACCGGTTCACCTCGGCGGCGACGTGGGCGATCTCGCCGATCGCGTCCTCGGCGAAGTCGAGCGCCACGTCCTCGGTCTCCATCAGCGCCACGTATTGCCGGATCAGGCTGGTCTCGGGCTCGGTGAGGATGCGGCGGAAATCCTCCTCGGTCAGCGCCTTGAGCTCGACCCGGATCGGCAGGCGGCCCTGCAGCTCGGGCAGGAGGTCGGACGGCTTGGCGAGGTGAAAGGCGCCCGAGGCGACGAACAGGACGTGGTTGGTCTCGACCGTGCCGTGCTTGGTCGCGACCGTCGTCCCCTCGATCAACGGAAGCAGGTCGCGCTGCACCCCCTCGCGGCTCACGTCGGCGCCGTAGCGGTCGGAGCGGGCGCAGATCTTGTCGATCTCGTCGAGGAAGACGATGCCGTTCTGCTCCACGCTGTCGATCGCCTCACGCACCACCGCGTCCTCGTCGAGCAGCTTGTCGGCCTCCTCCTCGACCAGCACGCCGTGCGAGTCCGCGACCGTCATCTTGCGCGGCGTCGTGCGCCCGCCGAACGCCTTGCCGAAAATGTCGCCCAGATTGACCATCCCCATCTGGGCGCCCGGCATGCCGGGGATCTCGAAGGTCGGCAGCGACGATCCGCCTTCCGAGACCTCGACCTCGATCTCCTTGTCGTCGAGCTTGCCCTCGCGCAGCAGGACGCGGAATTTCTGCCGCGTCTCGGCGCTCGCCTTCTCGCCCACCAGCGCGTCGAGCACGCGCTCCTCGGCGGCGATCTCCGCCTTGGCCTCGACTTCCTTGCGCTGGCGCGTGCGCACCATGTGGATCGCGATCTCGACCAGGTCGCGGACGATCTGCTCCACGTCGCGGCCGACATAGCCGACCTCGGTGAACTTTGTCGCCTCGACCTTGAGGAACGGCGCCTGGGCGAGGCGGGCGAGGCGGCGCGCGATCTCGGTCTTGCCGACGCCGGTCGGGCCGATCATCAGGATGTTCTTGGGCAGGACCTCGTCGCGCAGATCGTCGTCGAGCTGCTGGCGCCGCCAGCGGTTGCGCAGCGCGATGGCGACCGCACGCTTGGCGTCGTCCTGGCCGACGATGTAACGGTCGAGTTCGGAGACGATCTCGCGGGGGCTGAAATTGGTCAAGGCGACGGGATGCTCTCGATGACGACGTTGTCGTTGGTGTAGATGCAGATTCCGGCGGCGATCCCCATCGCCTTGCGCGCGACCGCCTCGGCGTCGAGGCCCTCAACGTCGATCAGCGCGCGCGCGGCGGCGAGCGCGTACGCGCCGCCGGAGCCGATGCCGATCACCCCGTCGTCCGGCTCCAGCACGTCGCCCGTGCCGGACAGGATGAGCGAGACATCCGCGTCCGCCACCGCCATCATCGCCTCCAGCCGGCGCAGATAACGGTCGGTGCGCCAGTCCTTGGCGAGCTCGACGCAGGCCCGCATCAGCTGGCCCGGATGCTGCTCGAGCTTGCCCTCCAGCCGCTCGAACAGGGTGAACGCGTCCGCCGTCGCGCCGGCGAAGCCGCCGATCACCGACCCGCCGCCGAGACGCCGCACCTTGCGCGCGCCCGACTTGATCACCGTGTTGCCGAGGCTGACCTGGCCGTCGCCGGCGATGACCGTGGCCCCGCCCTTGCGGACGGAAAGGATCGTCGTGCCGTCGAGCGCGTAGCGGTCCCGAGTCCCCGTCACGCCCGCCCCGGTCCCGAATTCAGCGGTTGTCCCATCGCCGCCCACAATGTGGGGCCGGGCCGGTCGAGGTCAAGGCCGGGGGGAGGTGGCGGTATCACGTGATACTAGGCCGCTTGCGGGTCACTTAAAGAGGTCGGCATGGGTACCCGCGCGGACGAATATGACGGTGCCGCTTGGGCCAGCCGTCTCTTCGAGCCGGTAGATCAGAAGAAAGTCTCCGCCGACATGACATTCCCGGTGTTTCGACCACTCGCCTCTCAGGGAATGATCCCGCCATTCCGGTCCGAGCGGCGCATCGTTCTCCACAATGAGGAGCATGACCCTCTTCAGGCGCGTCATGTCGTGGCGCCCGGATCGCGACAGTCGCTCCCAATCCTTGACGAAGGACTTGGTAATTTCGACCTGGCGTGGCAGACCGGCCCGTTTACCGGCGGCCGGTCTTCTCAAGGTCCGTGAACATCTCGTCGGCCGTGGCAAAGCGCGTCTTGCCGGCGTTCAGGATTTCTTCCGCTTCGGCCATCGCCGAACGGGTCTCCGCATTCGGTACCTTGAGTTCCAGCGGAAACGCCTGGTCGATCGCGATGCGATGAAACAGCAGACGCACTGCCTCCGAAGCCGTCAGCCCCATGGCGGAAAGCGCCTCGGTCGCCCTGCACTTCAGGTCGTTGTCCATCCGGACATGAAGCATGGAACTTCGCTCTGTCATGTCGAGCTCCCGTATCTCATATGAGAGATAGATGAGCAGAAGATCATCGTCAAACGTTCATGGCGGTTCATTTTCTCCCCGTTCGGAAGGAGCGAAGTACGACTCGTACAGTTCGGGCATTTGCGTCCTCCAACGCCTGTCATCCATATTTTCTATTGATAATCGTGTTGCACTCCATATAACGTCAATATGAAGCGCAGGGACGTCATCAAGAGACTGACAGAAGCCGGGTTCGTGGCATCCGAAGGTGCGAACCATACCAGGATGACCCATCCCGACGGCCGCTAGACGGTGATCGGCCGGCACACCGAAATCCCGATGGGCACCGTGCGCGCGATAGAGCGACAGACGGGGGTCAGGCTGCGCCCCTGAGAAAGGATGCGTCATGCCCCGGAGACTTTACCCGGCGATCGTCCACACAGACGATGGCGAGACCTTCGGGGTCTCCTTCGTCGATTTCCCCGTGCATGCCGGGGGCAGTTCGGTCGAGGCGGCGGTCGCCGATGCGGAGATCGTGATCGCCGAAGTCGTCGAGGATCTGCTGCACTCCAGGGAGCCGATCCCTCCCGCGACCGCGATCTCGGATATCCCGCCGGCGACCCGGGACGGCGCCGAGCTGGTTACCCTGGTGCCGGTCCATCTGCCGGGAAAGTCCAGAGTCATCTCGATCACCCTGGACGAGGAGTTGATCGCCCGGATCGACGCGGTTGCGTCCAACCGCTCGGGGTTTCTGGCGGAGGCGGCACGGGTACGCCTGGGCGGCTGATCGCGTGGCCCGGTTTTCCTCCGCTTCCGAGATGGCCTTGCGAAGGTCGATTTGCTAAACATCCGCCTCCCGGAACAGGAGCGGTACGATGCGCACGGCCTCGCTCACGCGGGAGACGCGTGAGACCCGGATCGAGGTCTCGGTCGGTCTCGACGGCAGCGGCAGCTATGACGTCGCGACCGGGATCGGCTTCCTCGACCACATGCTGGAACAGCTTTCGCGGCACAGCCTGATCGACCTCACGGTCCGGGCCCGGGGCGATCTGCACATCGATTTCCACCACACCACCGAGGACACCGCGCTCGCCATCGGGCAGGCGGTCTCGCAGGCGCTGGGCGACCGGGGCGGGATCGTCCGCTACGGCTCCGCCCTGATCCCGATGGACGAGACCCTGTCCCGCGTGGCGATCGACATTTCCGGGCGGCCCTATCTCATCTGGAAAGTCGATTTCAGCCGGCCCAAGCTCGGCGAGATGGATACCGAGCTGTTCAAGGAATGGTTCCAGGCCTTCGCCCAGGCGTCGGGCTCGACGCTCCATGTCGAGAACCTCTACGGCGAGAACAACCACCACATCGTCGAGTCGTGCTTCAAGGGGCTCGCGCGAGCGCTGAGGACCGCGGCCGCGACCGACCCGAGGGCACCCGGCGCGATCCCGTCCACCAAGGGCACGCTCGGCGGGGCCTGATGCGTATTTACGCGGCCTATCTCGATCCCGCGTCGCTGGAGCGGGACCGCGGCGTCACGATGGTGAAGGAGGGGATGTGCTGGCCCGCCTTCTTCTTCACCTTCGTCTGGGCCGCATGGCACCGGCTGTGGTGGGCCGCGCTCGCGCTTCTCGCGGCCGTCGCGGCGACGTTCGCAATTCTGGCGGCGGTCGGCACCGCAGGCGTCCTTTGCGGTCTTGCGCTGGCGGCATTCGTCGGCGGGGCCGCGAACGACTGGCGCGGCAGGGCGCTGGAGCGCCGCGGGCGCAGGCTGGCCGCGGTGGTCGCCGGGCGCAACGCGGAAGACGCGGCCCGCCGGTTCTTCGAACGCGCGCCCGGAGACCTGTCCCTCGGACCGCCCGTCGCCGGAAGCGGGGCGGTCCGGTGACCGTCGCCATCGTCGATTACGGGTCCGGGAACCTCCGTTCGGCGGCCAAGGCCTTCGAACGCGCCGCAGCCGACGCCCCCGGCCGCCCCGGGGTCGAAGTGACGGCCGATCCGGCGGCGCTCGTCCGGGCGGATCGTATCGTGCTGCCCGGCGTCGGCGCCTTCGTCGACTGCATGACCGGCCTCGCGCGGCTTCCCGGCATGGTCGAGGCGCTGCACGAGCGGGTGCGGGCCGGGGTTCCGCTGCTGGGTATCTGCGTAGGCATGCAGCTCATGGCGACCGTCGGCGAGGAGCACGGGATCCACGAGGGACTCGGCTGGGTTCCGGGTCGGGTGGTTCCCCTGCCTCCGGGCGACGACCTCAGGATCCCGCACATGGGATGGAACGAGATCGAGGCGCGGAGCGACCATCCCGTGCTGTCCGGGATGGAGAGCCGGGCGCACGCCTATTTTGTCCATTCCTACATGATGGTGCCCGACGATCCGCGCGACGTGCTCGCGGTGACCGACTATGGCGGCCCTGTTTCGGCGGCGGTCGGGCGGGACAACGTCCTCGGCACCCAGTTCCACCCGGAGAAGAGCCAGCGCAACGGGCTTGCGCTGATTTCCCGGTTTCTCCAATGGCGCCCATGAACGGGACGCCGACCGATATCGCGGTCGAACGGGTCGAACGCTTCGCCGGGCGCGACCTCGCCGACCTCTGCGATGCGTCCGAGACCGCGATCCTCGAGGGCGGCGGCTTCGGCTGGCTCACCCCGCCCCCGCGCAGGATCATGGAGCGGTACTGGCGCGGCGTGCTGCTGGTGCCCGAGCGCGAGCTGTTTGTCGGCCGGCTCGGCGGCACGATCGCGGGTTCGGCCCAGCTCGTCAGACCGCCGCGCAACAACGAGGCCCAGAGCTTCGCGGCCTCGACGACCACCCATTTCGTCGCGCCCTGGGCGCGCGGGCACGGGCTGGCGCGGATGCTCGCGCTCGCGGTCGAGGACGCGGCGCGGGAACAGGGGTTCTCCGCCCTCAACCTCGATGTCCGGGCGACCCAGGACGCGGCCATCGCGGCGTACGAATCCCTGGGCTATGTCCGCTGGGGAACCAACCCGACCTATGCCATCGCCGACGGCAGGCTCATCGCCGGGTATTACTACACCAAGGCCCTCGGCCCGCTTCCCGATCCCGACGAGGAAGGCTCGTGATCCTCTACCCCGCCATCGATATCAAGGACGGGCTCTGCGTGCGCCTTCTCCGCGGCGAGATGTCGGAGGCCACCGTGTTCAACAACGATCCGGCGGACCAGGCGAGGGAGTTCTCCGCGACCGGCTTCGAATGGCTGCACGTGGTCGACCTCAACGGCGCGGTGGAAGGACGGCCGGTAAACGCCGGCGCGGTCGCCGCGATCCTCGCCGCGGTCGACATGCCGGTCCAGCTCGGTGGCGGCATCCGCGACCGGGCGACCCTCGATCACTGGATGGAAGCCGGCGTGGCGCGCGCGGTCCTCGGCACGGCGGCGCTGGCCGACCCCGATTTCGTGCGCGAGGCCTGCCGGAGCTATCCCGGCCGGATCGCGCTCGGGATAGACGCGAGGAGCGGCCGCGTCGCGACCGAGGGCTGGTACACGACCACCGACGTGAAGCCGCTCGACCTCGCCCTCAGCTTCGAGGGCGCCGGCCTCTCGGCGATCATCTATACCGATATCGGCCGCGACGGCGCGCTCGGCGGCCTCAACGTGGAAGCCACCGTCGACCTCGCCTTCGCGCTGACCACGCCGGTGATCGCGTCGGGCGGCGTTTCCTCCACCCAGGACCTGCTCGAGCTCAAGGCCAACGAGCGGGCCGGGATCGAAGGGGTGATATGCGGCCGTGCGCTCTATGACGGGCGGATCGATCCCGCCGAGGCCGTCGCCATCCTGGCTGGCTGAGAATGCTCAAGGCGCGCGTCATCCCCTGTCTCGACGTCAAGGACGGGCGCACCGTCAAGGGCGTCAATTTCGTCGACCTGGTCGATGCCGGCGATCCCGTCGAGCAGGCCCGGATCTACGACGAGCAGGGCGCGGACGAGCTCTGCTTCCTCGACATCACCGCCTCGCACGAGAACCGGGACACGCTGTTCGGGGTGGTCAACCGGACGGCTGAGCAGTGCTTCATGCCGCTTACCGTCGGCGGCGGGGTGCGCACGGTGGACGACATCCGCAAGCTGCTGATCGCGGGCGCCGACAAGGTCTCGATCAACACGGCCGCCGTCCACCGCCCGGAATTCGTGGCCGAGGCGGCTCGCAAATTCGGCTCGCAATGCATCGTCGTCGCGATCGACGCCAAGGCGGCCGGTCCCGGCAGGTTCGAGATCTTCACCCATGGCGGCCGGCGCGGGACCGGGATCGACGCCGTGGAATGGGCCCGCCGCATGACCGGATAC
>JAJDVM010000202.1 GCA_022826125.1 Defluviicoccus sp. | reverse complement strand
CTCGCGGGGCTCCAACGCATCAACGCCGATCCGCAGATCGTCATCAATATAAACTAACAATCAAGGGATGTGGAGGACTGCATCGCCTGGTCGGGCAGGCGCCCCGTGGAACGGTTGCTGGAGACACACGAGATCGGTCCTCGCTGGTGCCTCGTCCACGCGACGCACATGACCGGCGAAGAGACCCGTGCGCTCGCCGCCACCGGGGCGGTTGCCGGGCTCTGCCCGACCACCGAGGCCAATCTCGGCGACGGGCTGTTCCCGCTCGGAGCGTACCTGGAGGCGGGCGGGCGGCTCGGCATCGGGTCCGACAGCCACGTGTCGGTGAGCCCGGTCGAGGAGCTGCGCTGGCTGGAATACGGCCAGCGCCTCGCCGCCCGCCGGCGGACCGTCGCCGCCCGGCCGCGGGGCTCCACCGGCGCAAGGCTCCATGCGGCGGCGCTCGAAGGCGGGGCCGAAGCCATGGCCCGGGAGTGCGGCGCGATAGAGGCGGGGCGAGCGGCCGACATCGTCACCCTCGACGCCTCCCGCCCGCTCCTCGCGGGCAGGACGGACGACGCGATCCTCGACACTTACGTGTTCGCCGGCAACGCGAACCCGGTGCGCGACGTCATGGTCGGCGGAAGCTGGGTCGTCCGAAACGGCCGCCATCCGGAGGAAGACGCCATCGCGAGCGAGTTCGTACGGACGATGGAGCGGCTGGCGGGGTAGGCGAGGTGAAGCTGTTCACCATCGGCCACTCCGCTCATGCGCTGGATGCTTTCTTGGACCTCCTGCGTCGGCACCGCATTTCGGCGGTGGCGGATGTGCGGTCGGCTCCCTACAGCCGGTATCGTCCGCATTTCAGCAAGGACGCGCTTTCCCGAAGCCTTGGCGATGCCGGCATCGAGTACGTTTTTCTCGGGCGAGAGCTCGGGGGACGGTCAAAGGATCCGTCGTGCTACGAGAACGGCCACATCCGGTATTCCCGACTGGCCAGGCGGCCGGAGTTCCGGGACGGGATCGAACGGCTGAAGAAGGGTGCGGCCGATCACCGGATCGCCGTCATGTGCGCCGAACGGGAGCCGTTGGAGTGCCATCGGACGATCCTCGTCTCGCGGGTGCTTGAGGAGGAAGGGCTGTCGGTTGCGCACATTCATGCCGACGGCCGGCTGGAGGCGCATGAAGAGGCAATGGATCGGTTAATCGGCCTTGTGGGGCTTGCCCGCGACGATTTCTTCCGCTCCCGGGAGGAAATCGTCGCGGAGGCGCTGCTTCGCCAGGAAGAGCGCGTCGCCTACAAGATCGACGAGGTCGATGCGGGAGAGACCCCGTGAAGCTGTTCACCATCGGCTTTACCAAGAAGAACGCGGAGAGGTTCTTCGGCCTCCTGTCCTCGTCCCGCGTCAAACGCGTGGTCGACGTGCGGCTCAACAACGTTTCCCAGCTGGCCGGCTTCGCCAAGCGGGACGACCTGAAGTTCTTCCTCCAGCGGGTGTGCTCTGGGTAGATTGGGTAGTGGGGTTGGGCTGCACTGTGGTAGGGTCGTTCCTTCTCCGCGTTCTTGCGTTATATTAGAGTATGTTAGGCGATTTGGGAAGGGGTTCGTCGGTGCGTTCTTCGGGACACATTGTTTCTTCTTGTGCTGTCTTTCCGTGGCATCGAGGGAACTGGCGCTTGCGTATGCCGTTGCTTAGAGGATAGGCTGGCTGCGGATAGGTAATCGTCCGCGGGACGGCATAAGGGATCGGCGATGACCGGGATGCCGTGGGAGCACGGGAGAAGCGGGCCGACTGCCTTGGTGGCTTGTTGTCCAACTTGGGCGGCCCCGCGATGTGCGCGGGGGACGGGCGCCGCCAGCGCGCGCTGATGGCGACGGACACGGAGTGGGAGCGCATCGGGGGGCTGGCGAGGGCGGCCGGGATGGACCGCTCGCGCTACCTGGTCCGCCGCGCGCTGGAGCCCGACGGGATCCCCGACGCGGTGCTGCGCCGGGCGGTGCGGGAGACCCTGGTGCTGTCGATGCTGGAGGAGCGGCGGCTTCGCCAGGCGGGGGCGGGTCCGGCCTGGGAGGACGCCTGCGACGCGGTGGACGAGTGGATCGAGGCCGAGGGGGTCCTCGACCGGCTGACCGACCCGGGGGCGGCGAACCGCTGGAAGCGGGTGGGGGTTCCCGAGGCGGAGCCGGATACATGACCAGGGACTACCGCCGCCAGCGGAGTCTTCACTGCAAGCCGGACGAGCAGGCTCTGCTGCGGGCGGCGGCGGATCGGGCGGACAAGACGGTGTCGCGCTATGTGCTCGATCTCGCGCTGGCCGACGATCCCTCCCGCCACCCGGTGGCGCTGACGCCGGCGGAGCAGGCGGAGCTGCGCGAGCGGGTGGCGGAGGTCTCCGGCATCGTGCGGTCGGCGAAGGATGCGGCGGACGAGGCCGGGATGAGCGTGGCCGATGCGATCCGGTCGCTGGCGGATCGGGTCCGGTGAGACGCTCGCGGCGGCGTCGCGGCAAGCCGAACCGTCACGTGTCGCTGTCGGCGACGGACGCGGAATGGACCGTGGTGAGCGGCAACGCGGAGCGGCGAGGCCTGTCGAAGGCGCGCTACCTGATGGGCCTGGTGGAACGCGACACCTCGGGAGAGGACTCCGCCCCCCCGATGGTTCTGGCCCCCGACGATCAGCGCGCGCTGCTCGCGTCGGTGCGCGTGATCCACGCGCTGCTGACGGAGGGCCCCGCGCGGGAGGCTCGGATGGAAGACGCCGATACGCCCCCGCCGGCGGAGGTCCCCACCCCGCCCCCGCCTGCGGATGCGCCCGCTCCGGAGCCCACCGCGCCCGATGACCCGCCGCCGCGCGCGTGGCGTCCGTTCTGAGATGGTGGCGACAGTCACCCCGCTGCGCTCCTCGGCCAACGCGGTATCCTATTTCGAGAAGGATTCGTACTACGCCAGGGACGATCCCGAGCACCGGGACGCGAGCTTCTGGCAGGGGGAGGCCGCGAGGGACGCCGGTCTGCGGGGCCACGTTCTGCCCTACGAGTTCGAGGACGTGCTCGACGGCTGGGTTCCGGGGACGGAGATCCGCCTCGGGCGGCTGCGCGAGGGCGAGCACGACCACCGCCCGGGCTGGGACATTACCTTCTCGGCGCCGAAGTCGGTCTCCCTGGAAGGGCTGGTGATCGGCGACCGCCGCGTAATACGCGCGCACGACGACGCGGTTCGGGAGACGCTGGAATGGGTGGAGACGGACCTCCTCCAGACAAGGGGCTGGGACCCGGCGACGCGCCAGCGGCCGCGGGTGGCGGCAAACGGGATGATCGTCGCCGGGTTCCGGCATCTCGCGAGCCGGGGCGGCGATCCGCAGCTCCACACCCACTGCGTGCTGGCCAACATGACGCGGAACGCGGCCGGCGAGTGGCGGAGCGTCGAGCCGACCGCGATACGCCGGTCGGAGAAGCTGATCGGGGCGTATTACCGGAACGAGCTGGCCCGTCGCCTGCAGTCCCTCGGCATGGCGGTGACGCCGACCTTGATCGGCCGGGTGCCGGGCTTCGAGCTCGCGGGCTACGAAAAATCCTTCCTGGACGCGTTCTCGGGCAGGCGGCGGGACATCCTGGCGTATCTGGAGAAGCACGACCTGCCCTACAACGCGAAGAACGCCGAGACGGCGGCGCTGAGGACGCGGGCGGCCAAGCGGGATTTGGGGCTCACCGAGCTGGTCGCGGAATGGCGCGAGCGGGCGGACGGGCTCGGGCTCTCGCGCGACCGGGGCGCGCTGATGCCGGACCGGCCGATCGACCCGGCGACGGGGGAACGGGTTCCTGCCGTGCAGGTCCCCCCGCCCGACCTGCCGAAGAACGAGCTCCGCAATCTCCGGCGCGCGCCCAAGCTGCCGAGGCTGCCGGGATTGCCGCGCGAGGCGCGGGCCCCCTCGCGCGGGCCGGCCGAGTTGTCGCCGGCGCCGGAGACCGGGGTGCTGGTGGCGGTGGCGAGAGCGGTGGACCACATCTCGGAACGAAGGACCGCGGTGCCGCAGGCGGAGATCCGCGCGGTCGCGCTGGGCCACGCGCCGGGGCGCTACACGCTGGGCGATGTCGACGCGGCCGTCGACAGGCTGGCCGCGGGCGGCGAGCTGATCGAGGTGAAGCGGCGGGGCATGGACCGCGCCTTCGTCACCCTGCGGGCGGTGAAGGCCGAGCGGAAGATTTTGTCCTGCATGCGCGACGGCAAGGGAAGGGGCAAGGCGCTCGGGGACGCGGACGCAATGGAGGAACGCCTCGCCGAAAGCCGCCTCACCCGGGGCCAGCGGGAGGCGGTCCGCACGGTGCTGCTGTCGGACGACCGGATCGTCGGCGTGCAGGGCCATGCCGGCAGCGGCAAGACGACGATGCTGCGCGAGGTGAAGGAACTTCTCGGAGACCGTCCGATCCTGGGCCTCGCGCCCTCGGCCGCGGCGGCGCGGGTGCTGGGCCGGGAGGCCGGCATCCCGTCGACGACCCTGCAATGGTTCCTCACCCGCTTCGGCAGCCCGACCGCCTCGCGCGCGCCCGACCGGGCGGCGGAGGCGTACCGGGGGGCGGTGCTGGCGGTGGACGAGTGCTCGATGATCGACACCGAGCGGATGCGGGAGCTGCTCAGGATCGCGGGCAATCTCGGGGTGGCGCGCGTGGCCCTGGTGGGCGACACGGCGCAGCTCAGGGCGGTGGACGCGGGCCAGCCGTTCCGTCTGCTGCAGAAGGCGGGGATGACGACCGCCACGATGGACGAGGTGCTGCGCCAGGAGGACGGGGAGCTGCGCGAGGCGGTGCTGCGGGCGCGCCACGGCGAGCCGGGGGAGTCGATCCGGGGGCTGCGGCACGAGCGGGTACGGGAGGGTCCGCGCGACGATCTCGGCGCGGAGGCGGCGCGCTGCTGGCTCGCGCTCAAACCCGACGAGCGCGCGGATACCGCGGTGATGGCGCCGACCCACGAGATCCGCCGCCAGACCAACAGGGCGATCCGCGAGGGGCTGGCGGAGGAGGGACTCCTGCACGGGCGGGTGCTCGAGGTGGACCGCCTGGTCGACCGCCGGCTCACCCGGGCGCTGGCCTCCGACATCGCGAGCTACGAGCCGGGCGACACGGTTGTGTTCCACGGCAACGCCTACGGCTGCCGGGCGGGCGACGTCTGCACGGTGACGGCGAAGCGGGACGGCAGGGTGGTGCTTCTCCACCCGGACGGGGAGGAACGGAGCTTCCGCCCTGCCGGCAACGCGAAGAACTATCTCGGGCTCTACGACACCGAGCGGATCGAGCTGCGGGCGGGCGACCGCATCCGCTGGACCCGCAACGGCAAGGCGCCCCGCCGGGGCCTGCCCCGGACCCGATCCGGGGGCGTGCCCCGGCCCGACCTGGTGAACGGCGGCGAGGCGGAGATCGTCGATATAGACCGCAGGCGGGTGACGTTCCGCGACGGGGATGTCGAGTTCAGCCTTTCGCGCTCCGATCCCCAGCTGCGCCATCTCGATCACGCCTACTGCACCACGGTGCATGCCGCGCAGGGCAGGACCGCGACGGGCGCGATCGCGATCCTCGACGCCGGCGGGGCGACGGACCAGGCGATGTTCCATGTCGAGATCAGCCGGGTGCGGCGGGACTTCCTCCTGCTGACCGACGACCGCGAGGCGCTGATCGAGCTGCTCGAGGGCCGCGGCGATGTCGGCGACGGCGCGCTGGAGGCGATCGGGCTCGATCCCGGGACAAGCCCCCCGGACCAGGCCCGGGGCGGGCGGGAGCAGGCCGGAACAGCCCCCTCGGCGCTGGCCTCTCTGGACGCGCAGCTGTTCGCTGGGCTCGACCGCGAGTGGCGGGCTCTGGAGCGCCGCGCCCGGGAGGCGGACACCCTTCCCTCCCTGCTTCCGGGCTATGACGAGGTCATGTCGCGCGCGGCGGCGCTGGCGGCGATGGACGATCTGACCGGCGACCTGCAACGCCTGGTCGACCGGATGCTCGGGGAGCACCGCCGGCACCTGGCGCGCGAACGCGAGGTCCGGGCGCTGGTCGAGCGCATCCAGGATCACTGGCGCCGCTGGCCCGAGCTCGGATGGGGGATCGATGCAGGGGGCGAGACCGCCGGCATCGCCGCCTGGCGCGCCGAGGCGGCGGCGCTGGCCGAGGTGGCGGAGCGCCGGCTCGCGGCCGGCCGGGACGGGGAGGCGGAGCTCCGGCTCGAAGCGGCACCGGCCGGTCTGGCCGGGGCGGCGGCCGATCTCCAGCGCGCCCGCCTGCTCGACGACGCCAGGCGGTTCGAGCAAGTCTGGGCGGAACACCGTGACCGCGCGTCGGAGGCGGGCCTCCCGGCGCTGCTCGGCGGCGGCTACGCGGCGGTCGAGGCGCTCGGCGCCAGGCTCGAAGCCGCCGACGGGCTGGACGCGCGGGCGCGGGAGGCGGTAGCGGGCTGGCGCGCGGTCCACGACGGGCAGGCCGCGCTGGCGGAAGAGGCCCGCGCCCTGCCGGAACGCCTGGCGGCGTGGAACGCGGCCCCGGTTCCCGCCGCGCACGATCCGGCCGACCCGGCCCGCGCGGCGTGGCGCGAGGAGGGGCGGGACCTGGCGGCGCTCGGCCGGCAGATGCTGGAACCCGACGACATCCACGCCCCGTACTTCGACGCCGCTCCCGGCGCGCGGGAGGCAGTCCACAAGGCGATGGGCGAAGTGGCGGACATGCTCGACCGCGACCGGCGGCGGGAGTTTGCGTGGCTGACGAAGGAGGTGAACCGGGAGCAGGAGCGGACCGGGGCGGAGCCGTACTACCTGCCGCGCTACCGGGAGGCGGTCGACGCCGCGAGGGCGCTGTCCGGGCACGCGGATCTGCCGGAGAAGACGCAAAGGGCCGTCGATTCGTGGGTGAACCACGACGACCGGGCGGAGGCGCTGCGCGGCGCGATCCGCGACTGG
>JAJDVM010000154.1 GCA_022826125.1 Defluviicoccus sp. | reverse complement strand
CCCGATCATCGCAACATGGGCTGGGAGCGGATTCTGCGCTCGCCGGAAAACGAAGGCGTTCCTGCGGGCGTCGCCAACACCAACATCGTTTGGCACGGCAACCGGTTGTTGGCCATGGGCGAGGATGCGGTCGCGCCGTTGGTTTTGGACCCTGAGTCCCTGGAAACGACTGGCGTCGTGAACTGGTCAAACCGGCTCGGCGACGGCGTGACGCCGCGCGTCAATTCGGAGGACGGCTTCTTCTGCGCCCACCCGAAGATCGATCCCGTGACCGGGGAAATGTTCGGCTACGGGTTCAGCACCGAGGAGCCTTACCTGACCTGCTACGTCGTTTCGGCTGACGGGGAGCTCACCCTCAGGCAGGACATCGACGCGCATTTTCCCGCTTACGTTCATGACATGCTGTTGACCGAGACCCACGTTGTCATTCCCCTGTTTCCAACGACGTTTCGGCATGGGCGCGTTGAACGGGGGTGTTGCATCATGGGATGGGAGCCCGACTTGGGCACGCATGTCGCCGTCATCCCCAGAAACGGTGGTGAAGTGAAGTGGTTCGAGGGCGACCCCTGCTATGTGCTGCACACCGGCAACGCGCATGTCGAGGGCAACCGGATTGTCTGCACATCGCCGGAGTTCCCGGTGGCCGCATTCCCTGCGGACGGCCTTGAGAACACCTGGCAGGAGTTCCAGAAGGCCGTGCTCACCCGATGGACGCTCGACCTTGACTCCGGGGAGATGACCAAGGAGCAGCTCGACGATCGCAGCGTGGAGTTTCCGCGCATCGACGAGCGGCGCTTGGGGCGTGATGCCCGCTACCTCTTCGACATTGGGTCCAGCGACGCTTCAGGCCAGATCTACGAGGGCTTCACCAGCGTCATTCGCTACGACCTGCACTCCGGCGCAAGCACTGAGCAATATGAACTGCCGGCAGGCGGCCATCTGTCGGAGGCGGTCTTCGTCCCCCGGCGCGAGGGCGGCCCGGAGGGCGAGGGCTACTTGATGCTGAACGTCTACAAGTTCAACGAGGACCGGTCGGACTACGTGATCCTTGACGCGGAGAACCTGTCGAGCGGGCCCCTTGCCACCATCGCGCTGCCCCATCGGGTGCCGTTCACGCCGCATGGGAACTGGCGAAGCGCCTAGGGCCTCGGCCCGCGAGCACCACCACTGCCCCTCACGCACCCCGACAGCGCATACCAAGGCAGGCTGTTCTAGCCCATACTTCGGCAGTGTCTCAATTTCGGCCAATCAGCCATCAGGCAATTCATCGCCGGGCTGGGGTGGCGCATTCGGTGCTCGGGTGAGAAGACGCCTCAGGTCTCCGGGCCTCGACCTAGCGCCTCGGCGCTCGAAGAAGTCAGCCGCCGTCTCCAAGGCGCCGATTTTTTGCGCTACCGCGGCGGCGATCCACTGGTTGAGCGAGACGCCGTCCTCCTTCGCCAGACGTGCGGCTGCCTCCTTCAACGAGGCTGGCAACCTCAACGGATACCTGTCTCGGGTGATTTTGCTCATGCTCGCATTTTCCTCAAGACCTCCCTGGGCGCCGCGACTGCCATGCCAAGTTCAAGCACCATTATGCACCGCCAGCGGGCAGCCATCTGTCCGAGGCGGTCTTCAGCAGGCATAGGCGGTTCCCTCCCAAGCTAGAACTGTTCCACCTCCGCGTCCTCTGCAAGACAGAGACTCTTGCCGTCCCCGGTTGGCGGGAGTGAAGCGCCGCGCCCCTCATGCATGGTCGTACAGCCAGCAGCGATTGAGCAGCTTGCATTAGCGACGAAAATGGGTGACCCATTTGCGTTGCGCGGCATCCTCCCAGACTGCACAATTGGGCCTGCAATAGATGGACCGAGTCTTGGGCCCACAGCGAGTTCTGGGTCACTTGGGAGTCTGACAGGTTAGGTAGCGGTCCATGGAGTTCGAATGGGATGAGAGCAAACGCCGGGAAAACGCTCGGAAGCACGGCGTAGGCTTCGCTGAGGCATTGACGGTGTTTGGCGACCCGCTTGAGGTCACGATCTCGGACCCCGAACACTCGGTCTCCGAATACCGCTTTCTCAGCATGGGAGTTTCTGCCAGGGGACGCTTGCTGGTCGTGTCCTACGTCGAGCGAACCGGTGGTAGCATTCGGATCATCAGTGCGAGACTAGCCTCGCAGCGGGAGCGCAGAGAATATGAATCAGGACGATAGGGACACGATGCGGGAGGAGTACGACTTCTCAGGCGGCGTTCGAGGGAAGCATCATGAGGCTTACCGGAAGGGCACGAACGTGGTGCTTCTAGATCGGGATGTGGCGGAGGTTTTCAAGGACTCGGCAGCAGTGAACCGGGCATTGCGAGCCATCGCGAAGGTGGCACGAGACCACGTCGGCAACGTCGCGAGCCGGTAGCCGCCTGCTGGCGGGAGCGCCGGGGCGGCGTCATGTTGGCGCAATAGGCGGTTGCGCCAGAATCTGCATGATGGCGGCCCGGAGCGGCGGATCCTGCGGCCTGCGGAAGGCGCGGTCGCCATCGAGCGTCACACGGAGCGTGGCCGTGTCTCCGATCGTCGGCGCGACCAGATTGTCCGCATCTGCGCCGGCGAGGGTGAGGCGGATTCGATCGCCCGCCCGGACGATGCACGAGCTGGGGTAGAGCTCGAAGCGGATGGCCATCCGCTCTCCGGGCCGGACAGGCAGTAGGTCGCTCGACAGATACCTGTCCGACGACTCGTGTAGCCTCATCGCAAATTCCAAGCTCGGCACTCAGGCCACTCGTCCGGCTCGAGACCCAGGTTGAAGCGCGTAGTCGGGTTGATCGATGCCTTGAGGGACGGCAGTACCTTGTTGCCACAATCCGTCAGCAACATGCCAAGCAAGGCTCTGGTGACTGGGCTGTAGTAATCCAACGCTAGTCGCTGCAACCTGTTCATCGCATTCGGCGTGAGATGCGTCAATCGCTCCGCCATTGCCCGGATGACGCGGTCGACGCTCGCATTGGGTATCTTCTTGACATCGCGCAGAGTGTCCAGGATTTCGAGCAGCGGCACG
>JAJDVM010000217.1 GCA_022826125.1 Defluviicoccus sp. | reverse complement strand
GGGGACAGCGCGATCGCCGGCATCCCGGTAAGGGCCTTGAGCCAGTCCGACAGCCGCTCCATCAGCGCGAGCGCGCCCTGCACGGTGGACTCCGGCTGGAGCGGATGGATGTCGGCGAACCCCGGCAGGCGGGCGAGCTTCTCATTCAAGCGGGGATTGTGTTTCATCGTGCACGAGCCGAGCGGGTAAAGGCCGGTGTCGATCGCGTAGTTCTTCTGGCTGAGCCGCGTGAAGTGGCGCACGACCTGGGGCTCGGAGAGGCCGGGCAGACCGATCGGCGCCTCGCGGGCCAGCCCGCCGAGACGGTCGCTCCCCTCCGGCGGATCCGGCAGGTCGACGCCGGTTCTGCCCTCGGCGCCCTGTTCGAAGATCAACGGCTCTTCGAACCGGAGCCCGCGATGGCGGATCGCCTCCGTCCCGGCGCTCATCGGAGAGCCTCCCGGAGGGCGGCTTCGAGGGCCGCGATATCCCCTTCGTCCACAGTCTCGGTCGCGGCGACCAGCAGGAACGGCGCCGCTTCCGGCTCGCCGGGCAGGAGTCGGGAAACCGGGACGCCGGCGAGCACCCCGCGACCGGCGAGCTCGTCCACCACCTCGGCCGCGGGCCGGTCGAGGCGCAGCGTGAACTCGTTGAAGAAGCTGTCGTTCGCCACTTCCGCCCCGGGGATCGCGTCGAGCCGGTCGGCGAGCATCGCGGCTCTCGCATGGTTCAGGCGCGCAAGCCGGGAAAACCCTTCTTCGCCGAGCAGGCTCAGATGGATGGTGAAGGCGAGCGCGCAGAGGCCCGAGTTGGTGCAGATGTTGCTGGTCGATTTCTCGCGCCGGATGTGCTGCTCGCGCGTCGCCAGCGTCAGCACCCAGCCGCGCTTCCCGTCGGCATCGAGCGCCTCTCCCGCCAGACGCCCCGGCATCTGCCGGACGTGACGCTCGCGGCAGGCGAACAGGCCGACATAGGGTCCGCCGAAAGTGAGCGGATTGCCGATCGACTTGCCCTCGGCGGCGACGATGTCGGCGCCCATCTCCCCGGGCGATTTCAGCGCGCCGAGCGCCACGACCTCGGTCACCGCAACGATGAGCAGCGCGCCGGCGTCGTGGCACGCCTCGGCGAGCGGCGCCAGATCGCGCACCCGGCCGAAGAAATCGGGATACTGGACGACGACGCAGGCGGTCCCGGCGTCGATCCGGTCGACGAGCGACTCGGTGCCGTCGAAGTCCGGCGGCGGGCAGTCGAGCTCGGCGGAAAGGTACCTGAGACCGGTCTCCGTCACCTCGCGGTATTGCGGATGGAGCGCGCCGGACAGGACCACGCCCGGCCGCCTTGTCACCCGGAGCGCCATGCTGACGGCCTCGAGGCACGAGGTCGCGCCGTCGTACATCGAGGCATTGGCGACATCGAGCCCCGCGATCAGCGCGACCTGGGTCTGGAATTCGAACAGCGCCTGCAGCGTCCCCTGGGAAATCTCGGGCTGATAGGGCGTGTAGGAGGTGAGGAATTCGCCCCGCTGGATCAGCGCGTCCACGCTTGCCGGAACGTGGTGGCGGTAGGCGCCGGCGCCGAGGAAGAACGGGACCGATCCGGCGGCGACGTTCCGTGCGGCGAGCGCACCGAGATCGCGCTCGACCTCGATCTCCCCGGCGTGATCGGGCAGATCGAAAACCGGATCGCGGGCCACTTCGGGCACGTCCCGGAACAGGCTGTCGACGGACGGCGCGCCGATCGAGGCGAGCATCGCCCGGCGGTCGGCATCGGTCAGCGGCAGATAGCGCATCGCTCGGCCTCCCGGATGCTTCAGAGGGCGGAGACGAAGCTGTCGTAGGCGGCTTCGTCCAGCAACGCCTCGACCTCCCCCGGATCGGCCATCCGCACCTTCATGAACCAGCCGCCGGCGGTGGGTTCCCGGTTGACCAGGCCCGGGTCGTCGGCCAGGGGCTCGTTGACCTCCACCACCTCTCCGGTCACCGGGGCATAGACCTCGCTCGCCGCCTTCACCGATTCGACGACGGCGGCCTCCTCGCCCTTCGCCACCGCGCGGCCGGGTTCGGGGAGCTCGACGAACACCACGTCGCCGAGCTGATCCTGCGCATAGTCCGATATCCCGATCACGGCGATATCGCCCTCCACGCGCACCCACTCGTGCTCCTCGCTGTATCTGAGTTCGGCCATCGCCCTACCCTCCCCTGTCCTTGAAATAGCGGTGCGGAACGAACGGCAGCTTCGCGATCCGCGCCGGAAGCGGCTTGTCGCGGACGACGACCTCGACCGGCCGGCCCGCCTCGCTCGCCCCGGCGGCGACGTAGCCCATCGCCACCGGACCGCCGACGCTCGGCCCGAAGCCGCCGCTGGTGATCTCCCCGACGGCCTCGCCCCCGACGTCCCGCACCGTCGTGTGGGCGCGGGCCGGCGCCCGGCCGTCCGGACGGATACCGACGCGGCGGCGCGGCGGACCCGAGGCTATCTGATCGAGGATGACGCCGGCGCCGGGAAAGCCGCCCTCCGCCCGCCTCCGCTTGCCGACGGTCCAGGCGAGCCCCGCCTCGACCGGCGTGGTGGTCCGGTCGATATCCTGCCCATAGAGGCAGAGCCCGGCCTCCAGCCTCAGCGTGTCGCGCGCGCCGAGCCCGGCGGGCCGGACTTCCGGCAGGTCGAGCAGCATGCGGGCGACCCGCTCGGTGTCCCCGGCGGGGATCGAGATCTCGAACCCGTCCTCGCCGGTATAGCCGGACCGAGTAATGGCGAGCTTGACGCCGTCGATCTCGAAGGGCGCCGCGGTCATGAAGGGAAGCGCGTCCGCGCCCGGCGCCAGAGCCGTCAGCGCCGCGGCCGCCTTCGGACCCTGGAGCGCCACCAGCCCGCGGTCGAGCTCCTCCAGCACGCATCCCGTCGGCAGCGCCGCGCGGATGTGCGCGATGTCGTCCTCCTTGCAGGCCGCGTTGGCGACGACGAACAAATAGGTGCCGACATCGGTGACGATGAGGTCGTCGAGAATGCCGCCGGAATCGTCGGTCAGCATCGTGTAGCGCATGCCGCCGGGCGAGAGCCCCGCGATGTCGCCCGGCACCAGCGCCTCCAGCGCCCGTACCCGGTCGTCGCCCCGGATTACGAGCTGTCCCATATGCGAAACGTCGAACAGCGAAGCGGCGCTTCGCGTATGCAAATGCTCTTCGACGATGCCGCCGGCGTATTGGATTGGCATGTCGTAGCCGGCGAACGGCGCCATCCTGGCGCCGAGCTCCCGGTGCAGACCGGTCAGCGGGGTCGTTTTCGCCGCCGCGGCTTCGGGCTCGTTCATCGGAATCTCCACGGACAGCACGCGCGCGTAGTGCGCCGCGCGCCCCCTCTGTCCGTGGACCTGAGAGATTCACGAAACCTGGCGGTTCCGCTTACCCCTTCGGTGGAGCCGCTCCCCTATCCGCGAAGCGGCCCGCTTTCCAGAGACACATCGACCTGCGGTCCGTTTGCCTGAGAGTTTCCGGGGCCCTTGCTCCTTCGGCGCCGGTGATGAACCGGACTCTCCCGCAGGCGTCGTCTGTGTAGCGCAGCGTCCGGCCCGGGGCCGGACAGGTCTTATCTAATGGGCCGGTATATCCGCGTCAACCGCCGGACCGGTTGAAGCGGAGCTGGTCTCGGCTCAGTTGAAAACCCAGGAAGACGTTGAAGTCCGATGCGCCGCGCTGTCCGGTCACCGGTATCGCGATGGAGATCTCGTCGCGATAGCGCACCCGGTTGGCGCCGCTCTCGAATTTCATCTCGACGGGAAATACCCGTTTGCCGCGCTCGGCGGGGTGGAACTCGGGGATCGCGACGAAATAGGCGAAACGCCCCTCGCGGCCGCGGTTCGCCGGCCCGCGCTCGAGAACGAACTCGACCGCGAGGTCCAGCTCGACCCTGTCGTCCTCGACGTTGCATTCCCCGTCGAAATTGACCAGCCGGCCATTCAGCACGACATCGGTGAGGTCCCGCCCCGACCCTTGGGCGAATTCGGTCAGCCTGTCGGCATATTCGAGGATCTGGACCCGGGGGCAGATCCTTTGGGAGAACCTGTCCCCGCCGCCGCAGGCATAGAGCAGCAACGGTATCGACGCCGCGGCCAGCGCGACGGCGATCCTGCGGCGGGCCGGCAAGGCGGGGCAGCCCCGGGGACGCGCCATCCCGGGCTAGAGGTCGTTGTGGGTGCCGTCGCAGACCGGGCTGTTGGACGTGCTCTTGCAGCCGCAGAACCAGATCGTCCGGTCCGCCTTCGCCTCGTACTGCATGGGCGCGAGGCCGGTACCCTTGTGAGAGCCGTCGCAGAACGGCTGGGACTGGCTGCGCCCGCAGGCGCACCACCAATATTCCTTGCCCGTCTCGACCTCGACGCCGTAGGGCTCCTTCTGCGCGATGACCGGTTCCGCCATGACCAAGGTTCCTATCCGAAAGCCGCTGTGCTATCTGATCCGGCACTCTAGTGTTCCGCCCACCGATCCTCAAGGCGGGGATCGGGACGGAGTCAGGAGCCGATGCAAAAGCCTCCGCTCAAAATTCTGCTCGCCGGGCCGCGCGGTTTCTGCGCGGGCGTGGACCGCGCGATCAAGATCGTCGAGCTGGCGCTCGAGAAATACGGCGCGCCGGTCTATGTCCGCCACGAGATCGTCCACAACCGCTTCGTGGTCGAGGCGCTGGAGGAAAAGGGCGCGGTCTTCGTCGAAGAGCTGGAAGAGATTCCGGACGGCGTTCCGGTCGTCTTCAGCGCCCACGGCGTCGCCAGGGCGGTATTCTCCGAAGCCGACGAGCGCGAGCTGTTCTATCTCGACGCCACCTGCCCGCTGGTCACCAAGGTCCATGTCGACGCGCGCCGGCACGAGAGCGAGGGCCGCCAGGTCATCCTGATCGGCCACGCGGGCCATCCCGAGGTGATCGGCACCATGGGCCAGCTTCCCGAGGGCGGCATGATCCTCGTCGAAACCGTGGAACAGGCGAGAACCGTCGAGGTCGCGGATCCGGAACGGCTTTCCTATGTCACCCAGACCACGCTCTCGGTCGACGAGACCGAAGCGATCGTCGAGGTCCTGATGGAGCGCTTTCCCGCCATCGAGCCGCCGCGCAAGGAAGACATCTGCTACGCGACCACCAACCGCCAGGCCGCGGTCAAGGCGATCGCGGAGCGCTGCGACGCGCTTGCGGTGATCGGCGCGCCCTATTCGTCCAACTCCAAGCGGCTGGCCGAGGTGGCGAAAGACGCGGGGTGCGAAAAGGCGGTCCTGATCCAGCGCGCGCGCGAAATCGATCCGGCCTGGCTGGACGGCGTCGGCACGCTGGGCCTGACCGCCGGCGCGTCCGCGCCCGAGATCCTGGTTCAGGAGTTGATCGATCGTTGCCGGACGCTGTTCGACGTCACGGTCGAAGAGGTCTCGCTGATCGAGGAGTCGGTCGAGTTCAGCCTGCCGCGGGCGCTCACGGCCTGACCCGGTCGCCAACCCTGAAATGGCGGTCTACACGGACGTCCCGGACGACGCGCTCAACGCGTTCGTCGGCGCTTACGACATCGGCGGCGTCCTCGCCTGCAAGGGCATCGCCGAAGGGATCGAAAACTCCAACTACCTGCTGCAGACCGAGCGGGGCACGTTCATTCTCACCCTCTACGAACGCCGGGTCGCGCCGGAAGACCTGCCCTTCTTTCTCGGATTGATGGAGCATCTGGCCGGGCGCGGCATCGCCTGCCCCACCCCGGTGCCGGGCCGCGACGGCGAGGCGTTGCGCGAGCTCTGCGGCCGTCCCGCGGCCATCGTCACCTTCCTCAACGGGATGTGCGTCAGGAGAGCCGGCGCGGAGCATTGCGCCGCGCTGGGCCGCGCGACCGCCGAAATGCACCGCGCGGGAGAGGATTTCCCCCCGGGGCGCGAGAACGCGCTGGGTTTGCCGGGCTGGCGACCCCTGTTCGCGACATGCCGCGATTCGGCCGACGGGATAGCCCCGGGCGTCCGCCGCGAGATCGACGAGGAGCTGGACTTTCTCGACGCGCATTGGCCGGGGGACGCCGCCGCCGGCGTGATCCACGCGGACCTGTTCCCGGACAACGTCTTCTTCCTCGGCGACCGGCTGTCGGGGATCATCGACTTCTATTTCGCCTGCAACGACCTCTACGCCTACGAGCTCGCGATCTGCCTCAACGCCTGGTGTTTCGAGGCGGATCTCAGCTTCAACGTCACCAAGGCCCGGCGGCTGATCGCGGGATACCGTTCGGTGCGCGCCCTGGAGGACCGGGAGATAGCGGCCCTTCCCGTGCTCGCCCGGGGAGCCGCGCTGCGGTTTTTCCTGACCCGCCTCCACGACGCGCTGTTTCCGCCGGAAGGCGTGCTCGTGGGTCGGAAGGACCCCCTGGAGTATCTTCACAAGCTGCGCTTTCACCAGCGCGTGACGGACCCCGGAGCGTACGGACTCGAAACATGATTGCGGTCGACATCTTCACCGACGGCGCTTGCAGCGGAAATCCCGGCCCGGGCGGCTGGGGCGCGCTGCTGCGCTACGGCGACACCGAAAAGGAGATCTGCGGCGGCGAGGACGCGACCACCAACAACCGGATGGAACTGCTGGCCGCGATCCGGGCGATCGAGGCCCTGAAGCGCCCGTCCACGGTGCGGCTCCATACCGACAGCACCTATCTGAGGGACGGGATCACGCGCTGGATCGGCGGCTGGAAGGCCAATGGCTGGAAGACCGCGGCGAAGAAACCGGTGAAGAACGTCGACCTGTGGCAACGTCTCGACGCCGCCGCGGCGGGGCACGAAATCGAGTGGCGCTGGGTCAAGGGCCATGCCGGCCACCCCGACAACGAGCGCGCCGACGCGCTGGCGCGCAAGGGCCTCGCGCAGGCGCGCGAGGCCGATGCGTAATCCGTTCTTTCGGGGTCAGAGCTGGCTGAGGATGGTGCCCGCGTCGCTCACCTCGTACCCGCCGCCCTCTTCGAGATTGAGCTGGGTCACGGTGCCGTCCTCGACGATCATGGAGTAGCGGCGCGACCGTACCCCGAGGCCCCGGCCGACGAGATCGAGCTCGACATCGAGCGCCCGGGCGAAATCGGCGCTGCCGTCCGCCAGCATCTGCACCTTGTCGCCGACGCTTTGGCTCTTGCCCCAGGCATCCATCACGAAAACGTCGTTGACCGCGACGCAGGCGACGGTGTCGACGCCCTTGGCCTTGATCGCGTCGGCCTGCTCGACGAAGCCGGGCAGGTGCTTGGCGGAGCAGGTCGGGGTGAACGCCCCGGGAACCGCGAAGAGAACGACCTTCTTGCCGGAGAACAAATCGCCGGTCTCGACCGCCGCCGGACCGTCCGCGCCCATTGCCGTCAGGGTTGCGGAAGGAATCTTGTCGCCGACCTGGATTGTCATGTCATGCCCCTCGCTGGTGTGTCGATCCGGGTGACATAGGCGATGGGCGCCTGCTTGTCACCCCGGACGGACGCTCTTTTTCGGCTCAGCGTTCGGCGATCCGGGGAGGCTTGCCGGCGGCCCGGTCCATGGCTTCGAGCACCGCCGCCTCGGTGAGGAGTTCGGGCAGCGGCTCGCCGTTGGGGCGCGCCGGACCGTACACCGCGTTGAACGGTATCCCGAAGCGGCCGAATGACTCGAGATAGGCGCCGATCTCGTCGCTGGGCCGGGTCCAGTCGGCGATCATCGCCACCACCCCGTCCCCGGCGAGCCGGCCCCGCACGGGGTCGTTGTTGAGGACCAGCGCCTTGTTGACCTGGCAGGTTATGCACCAGTCCGCGGTCACGTCGACGAACACCACCGCGCCGGACGCCACGGCGGATGCTATCGCCTGCCGGTCGAATGGCATCCAGTGCGCGGCGGCGGTCCTTGCGCCGTCCGGCGCGGAGCCCGACCAGACCGCGATCGCCAGCGCCGCCGCGCCTGCAACCCCGGCAACGCCGCGCCCGAACCGCGGCGTCCGTTCGGCCCCGGGGCGCGCGAACGCGAGCCCGACGAGCAGCATCCCGAGCGCCGCGGCGACCGCGACCGCCGGCCAGGTGCCGAGCTGGACCGCCAGCACCGTCACCAGCCAGACGGCGGTCCCCAGCAGCAGGATCCCGAGACCGCGCCGGAGCGTCACCATCCATTGCCCGGGGCGCGGCATCCGGGTCGCGATGCCGGGGAAGGCGGCGCCCGCCAGATAGGGGAGCGCCAAACCGATCCCGAGGCACAGGAATACGGCATAGATTTCCGCGCTGCCGCGCGAGAGCGCGAAGCTGACCGCCGTGCCGAGGAACGGAGCCGAGCACGGCGTCGCCAGGAGCGTCGCGAAGACGCCGGTCAGGAAGTGGCCCACCATCCCCTTCTTCCCGTGGCCGCTTGCGCCCACGGCCATGTCGGACACCCTGCCGGGAAGGCGGACCTCGAACAGGCCGAAGAGATTGGCGGAAAAGAGCGTTACGACGACCGCCATGAAGGCGAGGAAGACGGGTTGCTGGAACTGGACACCCCAGCCCACGGACTCGCCGGCGAGACGCAGCCCGGCGACGCCGCTGGCGAGCACGAGGAAGGACACGAGGATGCCTGCCGCCGAGGCGAGAAAGCCGGTCCGCACGTCGCGCCGGTCGCCCCCGCCGTGTCCCATGGCGGAAACCAGCTTCAGCGAGAGAACCGGGAGCACGCAGGGCATCAGGTTGAGGATGAGCCCGCCCGCCACGGCCAGAAGGAGGACCAGCCACAGCCCTCTTTCCGCCGGCGGCGCCGCGGCCGGAGAAGCGGTCCGCGCGGCTGCCGGCGTCAGCGCCTGCTCGGCGGCCCGGACGCCGTCGACCACGGTGAAGCGCATCTCGCGGCCGGCCAGGCTACCGCCGCCCCGGGGCGGCGCGAGAGCGGCGACGCGCGCGAAGGCGGTCTTGCCGTCAGAGCCGATCCGGTAATCGGGCGCGCCGAAGGCCCAGCCGTCCGGCCCCTCCACGTAGATGTCCGGCCGCGACAGCGGCGCGTCCGCCGCGATGGAGATCTCCAGCGCCCGGGTTACGTCTCCGCCGACCGCGGCCACCGACGCGACGCGGATCGGCAGGCCCGGGCCGCTGCGCGGGACGAGCGCGTCGAATCGCTCGATCAGCGCCGTCTCGACCGACGACGTCGCCGCCCCGCCCGGCAGCCGAAGCGCGAGATCCGCCACATAGGGAACGCAGACGTCGTCGCAGGTCAAATAGGGGATCTTTGCCCTGAGGACGAGCGGGCTGCCGGGCTCGACGAGCGTCGCGTCGACCGGAAGAACGACCTCGCCGCTGTAGCCCAGCGTCTCCAGGCCGATGACCGAAAAACGCTCCGGCGCGGGCCAGGACAGCGCCGCCTTGTCGAGGTTCCGCGAGCCCGACCAGTCCGGTTGCGGCGGGAACCCGGCGTCGCCCGGCGAACGCCAGTAGATCTTCCAGTTGTCGTTCATCCGGAAATGGATGCCGAGGCGGAGCGTCCGGCGGTCGCCGACGGCATCCGACGCGGCGATCAGGCGCACCGCGCCGTGTTCGTTGGTCCACCACTGGGACGCCGCCGCGCGCGCCTCGCCCGGCCAGGCCGCGGGCAGCGCCAGCGCGGCGAGGCCGAGGAAAGCGGCCACAACGGTTGTCGCGTTGCGAATCACGTCGGTTGCACCAATATCGTTCTTGCCGATCCTGGGCTATACTTCGAACGAAGGCCGGTGTGGCCAGCGTACCGGGTATATAGATCGGCGGCGCGCGTCGAAAATTCAAATCGTCGTGTGCGCCGGGACTTTCCGAGCCGGTTTCGCCCCGCGGTTCGGACCTGTCGGGAGAACGTGGCATGAGTGCCGGGGACGACAGCGAAGGCTATCTGACGGGTCAGCTTCTGGTGGCGATGCCCCAGATGGAGGATTCGCGCTTCGTCAGGTCGGTCATCTACATGTGCGCCCATACCGCCGAGGGCGCGATGGGGCTGGTGATAAACAAGCTGATGGACAATATCAGCTTCCCCGACCTGCTGGACCAGCTGAACCTCGCGGGAGCCGAGGCGCCGGACGGCGTCAACGTCCATTTCGGCGGCCCGGTGGAAACCGGGCGGGGCTTCGTACTGCACTCCGCCGACTACGTTCAGGACGCGACGCTGGTGATCGACGACACCGTGGCGCTGACCGCCACGATCGACATCCTGAAGGCGATCGCCACCGGCAAGGGCCCGAAATTCAGCCTGCTCGCGCTCGGCTATGCCGGCTGGGGGCCGGGCCAGCTCGACGACGAGCTCCAGCGCAACGGGTGGCTGTCGGTCCCGGCGGACGACGGCCTCATCTTCGGCGAGGGGCTCGACGACCGCTGGGAGCGCGCCATCGCCAAGCTCGGCATCGACGCCGGCATGCTGTCCGGCGCCGCCGGCCGCGCCTGAGCCGGCGAGGCTCTAACCCGCATTTCCCACCGACAGCCGGCGGAAAGCCCGCGCCGTTGCCGACCCCGAGACTGTCACCCCGGACTCGTTCCGTCGGGGGCGTAATTCACTACCGATGGGTAGCGAATATTGGCGGGCGATGCCCCCGCCGGCGGGGCGTTTCGGGCGATTCGCGTCCCCCGGGGACGCGGCGGGCCGGACTGCCGCCGCTCTTCCCCCGCCCGTCCGGGCCACGCGGGACCGCATTAACGGCTTAGGGCAAGTTCTTCACGTCACGGATACGTCAGCATTGTTGACCTTTGTTTCACGTGAAACATTGGACCCCACCCCAAGGCTGTCACCCCGGACTTGTTCCGGGTGACAACGGGGCGCGGGACGTGCCCCCGTTGCCGCGTCAGTTGAGCGCCGCGGCGATCTCTTCGTAAGCAGGAATCGCTGCCTCAGGCCCGAGGATCGCGACCGTCGGCCGGCCGGCCCGCAGGCGCCCCGAAATGCGCAGGACCGACTCCCGGCCGACCGCGTCCACCGCTTCGGCGACCTCCTCGGTCGGCAGCACCCGGCCGAAGATCAGCGTGTGGCGCGCGATCTGCTCCGCCCGCGCCGCGGTGCTTTCGAGCGACATCAGGATCCCCGCCTTGAGCTGGGCCTTCGCGCGCTGCAACTCGGCCTCCGAGATGTCGTCGGCCAGCGTCGTCAGATTGGCGCAGACGCGCTCGACCACTTCGGAGGCGCTTTCCGCTCCGGTGCCCGCGTAGACGCCGAACAGACCGCTGTCGGCGTAGCTCGAATTGAAGCTGTAGATCGAATAGACCAGCCCCCGCTCCTCGCGGATGTCCTGGAACAGGCGCGACGACAGGCCGCCGCCGAGCGCCGCCGAAAACACCGCCAGCGCGTAATAGTCGGGATCGGCGTGGGGGATGCCTTCGAGGCCCACGAGCAGATGCAACTGTTCCTGCGTCCGGACCTCCCGGCTGTCCCCGCCCGCGTAGACGGCCGGCTCGGGCGCGAAGCCCGCCGCGCCCTCCGTCGAGCCGAAGGCATCGCCGGCGCGGCGGACGAAATCGTCATGGTCGACCTTTCCCGCCGCCGCGACGACGATCCGGTCGGCCGTGTAGTGGCGGGCGATGTAATCGACCATGTCTCCGCGCTCGATCGCGCCGACCAGTTGCGGCGTGCCGAGCGTCGGCCGGCCGACGGGCTGGTCGGGGAACGCGGTCTCCTGATAGCGGTCGAACACGACGTCTTCCGGCGTGTCGTTGCTCTGGCCGATCTCGCGCAGGATGACCGCCCGCTCGCGTTCGAGCTCTTCGGCGTCGAGCACGGCGTGCTGCAGGATGTCGGCGACGATGTCGAGGCCGAGCCCCTCGTCGCCGGCGAGGACGGTGGCATGGAAGGCGGTGAACTCGCGCGAGGTGTAGGCGTTCAGGTGCCCGCCGACCGACTCGATCTCCTCCGCGATCGCCCGGGCCGAGCGCCGGCGGGTGCCCTTGAAGGCCATGTGCTCGACCAGATGGGCGATTCCGTTGACCTCGGCGCGCTCGTGCCGGGTGCCGACATCGATCCACGCGCCGAGCGAAACCGTCTCCACCGTCGCCATACGGTGGGTGACAACCCGGAGCCCGCTCGGAAGCCGCGTCGAACGGACGGTCATGCGGCCCCCCTCCGGCCGATCCGGTCGCGGACGAAGGCCTTGATGGCCGCCGGGTCGTTGGCGAAGGTCTCGACGCGCTCCGGGAGCGTCATCAGCGACTCGAGCCGGGCGGGCAGGTCCGGCCGCGCGCCGGTCGCCGCCTCGACCGCGTCCGGGAACTTCGCGGGGTGCGCGGTCGCCAGCGCGACCAGCGGAATGTCCGGGTCGCGCCTCTGCTCCCGCCCGACCCCGTACCCGACGGCGGTGTGAGGATCGAGGAGATTGCCCGAGCGCCGGAAGACCTCCGCGATTGTCCGGCGGGTCTCGTCGTCGTCGCGGCGGCCGGCCGAGAACAGGCCGCGCATGCCGGCCATCGTCACCGCCGCGACGGTCATCCGCCCGGACTGGCGGAAGCGCTCCATCGCCCGGCGCACCGCGGCGGGATCGCGGCGGACATAGTCGTAGAGCAGGCGTTCGAAATTGCTCGACACCTGGATGTCCATGCTGGGGCTGATCGTCGGCACGACCTCGCCGATCTCCATCGCGCCGGTCTCGAGGAAGCGGGCGAGAATGTCGTTTCGATTGGTCGCCACGATCAGCTGGTCCACCGGCAGGCCCATGCACCGCGCGACGTAGCCCGCGAACACGTTGCCGAAATTGCCGGTGGGCACCGAGAACGCGACGGGCCTGTGGGGCGCGCCGAGCGCGACCCCGGCGGTCACGTAGTAGACCGCCTGCGCGGCGATGCGCGCCCAGTTGATCGAGTTGACGGCGGTCAGCCGGCTTTCGGCGCGGAACCGGGCGTCGCCGAACATCGCCTTAACCAGCGCCTGGCAATCGTCGAACGTCCCTTCCACGGCGATGTTGTGGACGTTGGCGGCATCGACCGTCGTCATCTGGCGGCGCTGGACCTCGGATACCCGGCCCCTGGGGTGCAGCACGAAGATCTCGATGCCGGCCCGGTCGCGGCAGGCTTCGATGGCCGCCGAGCCGGTATCGCCGGACGTCGCCGCGACGATCGTCACCGTCTCGCCGCGCTTCGCGAGCACGTGGTCGAACAGGCGGCCCACGATCTGGAGGGCATAGTCCTTGAAGGCCAGCGTCGGCCCGTGAAACAGCTCCAGAAGCCAGTCGTTGGAGTCGAGCTGGACCAGCGGCGCGACCACAGGATGCTCGAACCCGTCGTAAACCGCGGAGGCGATTTCGACGAGCGTCGACTCCTCGATTTCGGGCCCGGTGAACGGCGCCATCACGCGGGCCGCGACCTCGTGATAGGGGAGCGACGCGAACCCCGCCAGCGTGCCTGCGTCGAAACTCGGCCAGGTTTCGGGCAGGTAGAGGCCGCCGTCGGGAGCAAGCCCGCTCAGCAGCACATCCTCGAAATCGACAGGCGGGGCGTCGCCCCGCGTGCTCAGATACTTCAATGCCGCCCCCTGCCTTCGACCAAGGGCATATACGCCGCCAACCGCCCCGGGACAACCGAGCCCCTCGTCAGGCGGGTCCGGACTTCCTATGCTCGCGCCGCGATGACCGGCCTCCACCGCAACACGCTCAGCCTCGGCCTGTTCGGCGCCAACTGTTCCGGCGGGCTGGCCACGTCGACCTTTCCCGACCGCTGGGACGCGAGTTGGGAGAACAACCTCGCGCTGGCCCGCATGGCGGACGATGCCGGCATGGACTTCATGCTGCCGCTGGGACGCTGGATCGGCTACGGCGGCGAGACCAACCATAACGGCTCCAATTTCGAGACCCTGACCTGGGCCGCGGGCATTCTCGCCGCCACCAGGCGCATCATGGCATTCGGCACGCTGCACGTGACGCTGATCAACCCGGTCTTCGCCGCCAAGCAGATGGTCACCTGCCACCATATCGGCGGCGGACGGTTCGGGCTCAACATCGTCTGCGGCTGGTACCAGAAGGAGTTCGACATGCTGGGCGTCGATCTCGGCGCCCACGACCGCCGCTACGACCTCGGCCAGGAATGGCTCGACATCGTCAACCGGGTGTGGACCGAGAAAGAGCCGTTCGATTTCGACGGCGAGTTCTTCACCCTCAGGTCCACCGTGCTCGAACCCAAGCCGCTGGACCGTCGCCGGCCGATGCTGGTCTCGGCCGCGATGTCGCCCACCGGGCGCGCGTTCGCGCTCAGAAATGCCGACATGCTGTTTACCGTGGTCTGGGACCTCGACGATTTGCCGACTCAGGCGGCAAAGATCCGCGGCGAAGCGCGGGCGCAGGGCCGCGAGGTCGGCATTTTCACCAACGCCTATGTCGTCTGCCGGCCGACCCGGGACGAGGCGGATGACTACCATCATCATTATGCCGTCGAGCATCGCGACACCGAGGCGGTGGAAACGATGGTCGTCGAACGCGGCTGGGACCGGCCGGGCATCCCGGAGGAGCGCCGGCGGCTGTTCCGCCTGCGCGCGGCGGGGGGGAACAGCGGCTTCCCGATCGTCGGCGATCCCGACGGCGTCGCCGAGACCATGCGCCGGCTTTCGGAGGGCGGGGTGACCGCGCTCGCGCTGGGTTTCCCCAACTATCTCAAGCACTTCCCCTATTTCCGCGACGAGGTTTTGCCGCGGCTCGAGAGAATGGGGCTCAGGAGGCCCGCCGCGCCCGGCTGAGGGCGACGCCGGCGGCGAGCCGGACCCCGCGCGGCGCCGCCATCCAGATGCAGAAGATCGAGACCAGCGCCAGCGCGACGCAGAGCGTGAAGGCGGGCCCGTAGGTGCCGGCGCGGTCGAAAATCACCCCGGTGACCCACGGGCCGGCGCCGGCGCCCAGATTGCCGCCGACGCTGATGAAGCCGAACACCACGGCGAAGCGCGGGCCGGAATAGATGTCGGCGGCGATGGTGCCGTAGAGCGCGCCGAGCCCGTAGCCGAACAGGCCCTGGCAGGCGACGATCGCATAGACCAGCAACGGCGAGGGCGCGCCCGGCAGCACGAGCAACAGGACATAGCAGAGCGCGAAACCGGACAGCGCGATCGTCCAGCCCCACTCCCGCCCGATACGGTCCGACAGCCCGCCGACGCCGATCTGCCCGAAGATGCCGCAGAACCCGACCAGGCCGAGGGCGAGCGCGGCGAAATCGGGCGCGAAGCCTAGATCCAGCAGATACCGGGTCTGGTGGACCTGAACCGCGTACCAGGCGAAAAGCCCGGTGAAATATCCGAACGTGACCCACCAGAAACGGGAGGTCCGCAACGCGCGGGCGAGCGTCCAGTCGGTGGCGACCCAGAGCCGGTCCACCACGGTGTCGGGCGCGCGGGCGGCCGCGTCGCCCCCGCTCCGGTCGAGCCCGTCGGGCTCGAGGCCGACCGAGGCCGGGTCCTTGCGCTGGGCGATGACGTTGAGCGGCACGATGACCGCCACGAGCAGCACGGCGAGCGACACGCAGGCGTCGCGCCAGCCGTCGGTTTCGATGACGCGCTGGATCCACGGCAGGATGACGATCGCGCCGACGCCGACGCCGGAGAACGCGATCCCGGTCGCCAGCCCACGGCGGCGCACGAACCAGACCGGGAGGAACATCGCGTGGCCGGCATAGCTCATCGAGACCGCGAAGGTCACCGTCATGACGCCGAGGGTGAGATAGAATTCGACCGGCGTCGTCGCCAGGGTCGCGCATACCAGCCCGGTCGCGGTGATCGTCGCGCCGGCCGGGACGATCAGGCGCGGCCCGAACCGCGTCATGACGAACCCGAGCGTCGGCACCAGCATGATGGACGCCGCGAACCCGAGCGAGAACGCGGCCGCCGTCACGCCCCGCTCCCAGCCGAACTCGTCGAGGATGGGGGGGAAGAAGAGCGAGAACGACGTTCTGGCGCTGACGCCGACGGACATCGTCACGAAGGCGATCCCCACCACCACCCAGCCGTAATAGAACGGCAGCCGGGCGGCGATCGAACGGCCGTTCATTCAGGCCCCGGCGGGCGCGAGGGCGGGACTTCGGTCGCGGTTCTCGCGGATCAGGATCGAAAGCAGCGCGGCCGCGAGCGCGAGCGCGAAGGACACGATCCACACCCAGTCGTAACGCGCGAAAAGCTCGAACAGGTGGCCCCCGAGGAAGGAGCCCGCCGCCGCGCCGAGCGAATGCGCGGCGAAGATGAGTCCCATCGTGAAGCCCATGATGTGCCTTCCCATGTGGCTCGCCACGAGGCTGGCGACGATCGGGAAGGTTGCGTAATCGAACATGCCGAACAGGATCGCGAAGGCGAAGAGGAGCGTCGAGCTTCCGGGAATCTGCAGGAGAACGAGGAAGGTGAGCGCCCGCATGAAGTAGATGGAGGCGAGCAGCGCCGGACGGTGGAAACGGTCCGAAAGATGGCCGAACGCGATCATGCCGGCGAGGCTGAACGCGGACATCACCCCATAGGCGGTGGCGCTTTCGAGCGGGGGGAAGCCGCAGGCGACGGCATAGGGGATCAGGTGAATCTTGATCACGCCCCCGGTGGTGAAGCCGCAGATCGCGAAGCCGCCGGCGAGCAGCCAGAACGTCCGCTGGCGGGCGAGCCCGGACATCACGGCGCGAAAACGCGGGCGCGAGCCGCGAGCCGGCATGGCCGGGGCCGCGCCGGCGGTCGCATCGCGCCGCCCGATCAGAAGATTGACCGCGATCGCGGTGGCAACGATGGCGGCGGCCGCGATCGCCAGGCTGGAACGCCATCCGAACAGCCCGATCAGCAGGGCCAGCAACGGCATGAGCGCGATCTGGCCCGCGGTGCTGCCCGATACCGCCACCCCGGTGGCGAGGCCGAGACCGCGGTCGAAATGGGCCGCGACGGTGGTCGACACCAGCGAGGGGGAGATCGCGGCAAAGCCGATGCCGCCGACGATGCCGATGAACAGCACCAGTTGCCATGGCTCGGACATGACGGATGCGAGCCCGATCGCGATCGCGGCGAGCGACATGCCGAGGGCGTAGACCGGCCGCGGGCCGTGCCGGTCGATCGCCATCCCGGCGGCGGGCGCGACCAGCGCCATCGTGGCCAGCATGACCGCGCCCGCGGACGAGACGAAGCCGTAGCTCCAGCCCAGATCCTCCTTGAGGTAGGGCATCAATAACCCGATGGAATTGCGCGCGGTGATCACGATGCCGAGCATCAGGAACAGCGCGCCGACGACGACCCAGCCCCTGCCGGTCGAGCGCGCGTCGATGTCGGTCGATCGTCCTGCGGCCAAGGGACCCCCGTGCCCGGCAACCCCCCGGACAGGCGCGGCAATCGAGGGACCCCGTTGACGCCGGTTATAGGCGGATTCGGCGGAGGACGGCTAGGGCGGGGGCGTGGCCGTCGATTCTGCGTATTCCGGTTTGCGGTATCGTGTGGTACGAAAGTATGAATTTCCAACCGATGTCATACGAGGCCCGCGATGCCCCTGGTCACCGTGAAGCCGAAGTTCCAGGTCACCATCCCCGCGAAACTCCGCAAGGGGCTCGATTTGCGCGAAGGCGACCTCATGGAGGCGACCCTCGTCGGCGACGGCATCCTCCTGCGTCCCAAGGACGTGGTGGACCGCGGAGCGTCCGCCGACCGGATCGCATCCATTCTGGCGCGGTCCGAGCCTTCGCCCGACGATGCCGGACGCTCCGAGGACGAAATGATGGAAGAGATTCTCGCCGACATCGCCGAAGCCCGCAGGGCGCGTCGTGACGGCCGAACGTGAGGGTCGTGCTCGATTATGAGGACTGCCACTGAGGGCCGGAAATGAATTCAACGCAAGGCATCCGCATGAAGGAGCCCGTCCATCCCGGCGGTTTCGTGAAGCACGAGATTATCGAAGCCCTCGGCCTCTCGGTTACGGAGGCGGCCCGGGCGTTGGGCGTGACACGCGCCGCGCTGTCGGCCGTTCTCAACCGGCGCGCCCGCCTCTCGCCGGAGATGGCGCTGAGGATCGAGAAGGCGTTCGGCGTGTCGATGGACACGCTTATGAGGATGCAGAACAGCTACGACATCGCCCGGACCCGCAGCCGGGCCGGAGAGATCGAGGTCGCTCCATTCAAGGGCACGCCGCGCATAACCTCTCACGTGGAGAGCTGAGAGGCGGTTCCGCCGGACCGCGGGCGACCGCCCTCCCCTACTCCGCCGCCTCGCTCGCTTCGCCTGTGGCCGGGCCCATCGAGGCGGCGAGGTCGTAGCGGGCGAGCATCTCGTCGACGAGGCCGGTCGCCGCCTGCCAGTCGTAGGTGCGGTAGGCGTGGTTCCGGGTGACGAACTGCGCGCCGGCATAGAACATCTCGTACTGGGCGTGGCGCGAGGCGAACTCGGAGCCGATCGCGTCCCAGGCGAGCTTCAGGAACTTCACCCGGGATTCGGGGTCCGACACCGGCGATTGCTGGGTGCGCTCGATATAGTCGGCGAGCGCCGGGTTGGCGAAGTCCTTCGCCGAGGACGGCAGCATGATCAGCGCGCCACCCGCGAGCTCGCGGAGCTTGGTGATGAAGTTGGGGTAGAGCTCCTGGGTCAGGACCTGGGAGGTGTACATCAGGTTGCGGTCGGGAACGTAGTAGCCGTGATATTCGCCGCCGCCCGCCTCCATGCCGTAGACCAGCCCTTTGACCATCGCGGTCTGCGCGGCGAGGTGGCCGAGCTGCTCGCGGACCGAGGGGATGGTCGCGGTGCCGATGGTCTCGGTGATCTTGTGCGCGACGCCGACGAGAAACTGCATCTTCACCATCAGGCGGGTCTGGGCCTGGTAGTTCTGCATGTAATGCGCGTAGGTGTCGGAGAACTGGGCCCGCGCCATGTCGGTGTCGCGATAGACGAACACCCGCTCCCAGGGGACCTTCACATCGTCGAAATAGATCAGCGCGTCGTTCTCGTCGAAATGGGTCGACAGCGGATAGTCGTACTCGGTCGTCACCGAGCCCTCGTAGGAGCGCCGGGACATCACCTTGACGCCCTTCTGAGCCATCGGCACGGCGAAGGAGATCGCGTATTTCTCCTCGCCCGGCTTGAGCGGCTGGATGTTCGCGCACAGCACCTCGTTCGCCATGATCGAGCCGGTGCCCAGCATCTTCGCGCCGCGCACCGTGATGCCTTCCGGGTCCTCGTCGACCACCCCGCAGGTCAGGAACTCGTCGCCCTGCTCGCCGGTGTCCTTCGACCGGTCGGCCTGCGGGTTGATGATGACGTAGGTCATGTAGATGTCGTTGTCCCGGGCCCAGGCGTAGTAATCGAGCAGCGCCTGGGCGCGCTCCTCGCTGTGCCGGCGGAACAGATGGATGCCCATCACCTGCCCCGCCATCGAGGAGGCGATGTGGTCGGGCGACCGGCCGAGCCAGCCCCCGGAGAGCCGCATCCAGGCGACGATCGCCTTGCGGCGCTGGACCAGCTCGTCATAGGACTTGGTGAGCTGCCAGGCGCGGTTGACCCGCCCGCCGCTCGTCGGCGATTCGAACGTCATCAGGTCGAGATTCTCGGGGCGGCACTGGAAATCGTAGAGCGCGCAGGCGGAATCGACCGCGTTCCGATAGGCCGGATGAACGGTGACGTCGCCGACGCGGACGCCGTCGAGATAGACCTCGCGCCCGTCTCTCAGGCTCTCCCTGTGCTTGGCTCCGTCCTTCGGCATCCGGGCACCCTCTCCTCTCGAACGGCGCGCATCATACCAACATTTCCCGAAGTTGCAGCGCGGAGGGCGGGTACCTATGGTGCCGCCGGCCGCGGGCGCGGGGGGAGAAATCGCGATGGAGCATGTCGAAGGGGGCTTTCCGGAGCCGGGCGCGCTTTACCTGGAGCCCACCTGGTATTTCGACCACGACACGCCCGCCGTCGGGGAGTTCGCGCTTGCCAAGACCGCCGGCGCCGATACCCCGGTCGCCAGGGCCGTGGCGCTGTTCTACGCGATCCGCGACGAGATCCGCTACGACCCCTACACCATCTCCGACGACCGCGCGGACTATCGGGCGAGCCGCGTGCTGGAGGCGGGAGCGGCCTTCTGCGTGCCGAAGGGCAACCTCCTCGTCGCCTGCGCGCGAGCCCTCGGCATCCCTGCCGGGCTCGGGCTGTCGGACGTGACCAACCATCTCTGCACCGAGCGCCTGCTGAGGCTGATGGGGGGCAGCAACCTGTTCATCCACCACGGCTACGCGGTGCTCCATCTGGAGGGGCGCTGGATCAAGGCGGCGGCGACCTTCAATCTCGAGCTCTGCGAGAAGTTCGACGTGCTGCCGACCGAGTTCGACGGCACGGAACACGCGCTGTTCCAGGAGTTCGACGGCCGGGGCCGGCGCCACATGGAATACATCAGGGACCACGGCGTCTGGTCGGATTTCGACTTCGACCGGGTGATCGGGGATTTCCGCGACCTCTACCCCGATACGCTGTTCGAGGATTGCGCCGCCGAGCGGGCGAGGAACGCGGCCCGGAAGGCCGCCCGCTTCGAGGACGAACGGCCGGTGGTGTGACCTCCGAGGAGACCGCGGCGGCGCTGCTCGGCGAGGCGCGTCTGACCAGCGCGCCGGTGGACGCGCTCCCGGAATCGGTGCGGCCGGCGGACGAGACGGGCGGCTACCGTATCCAGCGGGCGCTGCGCGCGTGGTTCTCCGAACGGGGCGATCCGCCGCCGGCGGGCTACAAGCTCGGCTGCACGACCCCCGTCATGCAGGCGATGCTGGGGGTCGACGCGCCGGTCCATGGCGGCGTTCGCGCGGGCGATGTCCATCGAAGCGGGACCGCAATGCCATCGTCCGGTTTCATCGCGCCCGGCGTCGAGTGCGAGATCGCGGTCCGGCTCGGCGCCGATCTCGACGCGCGCGGCCGGCTTCCCACCCGCGAGGACGCGGCGGCGGCGATCGCCGAAGTCATGCCGGCGATCGAGATCGTGGACAACCGCTACGGCGACTGGACCGCTCTCGGCACCCCGACCCTGATCGCGGACGATTTCTTCCAGGCGGCCTGCGTCCTCGGATCCCCGGCAACGGGTTGCGATCCCATGGCGCTCGATACCGTCGCGGGCCGGACCCTGATCGACGGGGCCGAGACCGGCCGGGGCAACGGCGCCGACGTGCTGGGTCACCCTCTCGACGCGGTTGCCTGGCTCGCCGGGGCGCTCGGCCGGAGCGGCGCGATCCTCCGCGCGGGCGATTTGGCGATGACGGGTTCCCTCGTGAAGACGGTCTGGCTGGAGCGCTTCCCCGCGACGGCGCGGGTCGAGATCGAAGGGCTGGGGACGGCCGAAGTCAGGCTGGACTGACGATCCGTTACCTGACGAACAACTGGACGACCGCGATCGCGAGCATGGCTCCGCCCGCGATGGCGCCTAAGGCCCTGAGCAAAATCCACGCCTTGAGGTTGAGCACATCCTCGCGGGTGGCAACGTGCTCCATGAAAGATTCGATCCTCGCCAGCCGTTGACCGAAAGCGTCTTCAGGGGCGTCGGCCCGGGTGATCATGGTCCAATTCCGTCGCCTGCTCTGGGCAAATATAGCGGGCGCAAGTCGGACGAATCAAGAGGAGCGCCGATCGAACAGCACTACCGTCGGTTGGAATTAGCCGAGGCCGGTGTCCGGCCAGGGAACCGGCTAGGTCCTAGTCCTCCGCCGCGACCGCCTTGCCGCCGACGATCTTCTGGCCGACCGCGGGCACGCCGCCCTCCTCGCCCCAGCGGGGCGCGGATTCGATGTGGATGTCGAACTGGTCGAGCATCCTCATGCAGCTCTGGTCGACGATGTCCTGCAGCGTCACGGGCCGGTTGTAGAACGCGGGGACCGGCGGAAATATGACCGCCCCGAGCCTGCTCAGCCGAACCAGGTTGTCGAGATGGCCGGAATGGAGCGGCGTCTCGCGAATCGCCACCAGCAGCGTGCGCCGCTCCTTGAGCACGACATCGGCGGCGCGGCTGATCAGGTCGCCGGTATTGCCCATGGCGACGTTGGACATCGTCTTGATCGAGCAGGGCGCGATGATCATGCCCCTCGAATGGAAGGATCCGGACGAGATCGACGCCCCGATATTGCCGACCTCGTGCACCTCGTGGGCGAGCGCGTTGATATGGGCGATGTCGACGTCGTGCTCCATCTTGAGCGTCAGCTTGGCCGACCGGCTCATCACGAGATGGATTTCGTACGCGTTCGTCTGGCGCAGCATCTCCATCAGCCGCACGCCGTAGATCGTGCCGGTGGCGCCGGTGATCCCGACAATGATGCGGTCCATGGACAACCCTCCAACGACGCGGTCTGTTATAATGGCGGCGCCAATCTAGCGAATGAGGCACTTCGCGAAAAGGACGCCGTGATGCGCTGGCAGGGCCGACCGCACGCGATCGGAAACGGGGACCGTATATCGAAGCGCGACCGCCGGCGCGCCGGTGCGGGCCTTTCGCCCGTTTCCGCGCTAGCGCTCGGCATCGCGGCGTTGCTGGCCGCCGCTCCGGCGGGCGCGGCGGAGGACGCCGCCGGCGCGGCCCGGACGCCCGCGCCCGGCGCGTCCGCCTACCCGACGATGATCGGCCAGACGATCCGCTACCGGGCGAAGTACGAAGACACGCTGATCGACCTTCCGCGCCGATTCAACCTGGGCTACACCGAGCTGCTGGCGGCCAATCGGCACGTCGATCCGTGGCTGCCCGGCGCCGGCACCGAGATCCTGATCCCGACCGCTCATATCGTGCCGGAGGCCGGCAAGAAGGGGCTCGTGCTCAACCTGGGGGATCAGCGGCTCTATCATTTCAAGCCGGACGGCAGAACCGTGGTCTCGTTCCCGGTGGGAATCGGCCGGGAAGGCTGGTGGACTCCCACCGGGCGCACGAAGATCGTGCGCAAGAAGAAGCGGCCGACCTGGTACGTGCCGAAGTCGATCCGGGCCGAGCGTCCGTACCTCCCGAAAGCGGTTCCGCCCGGCCCCGACAACCCGCTCGGCTCGCACGCCCTCTATCTCGGCTGGAACGCCTACCTGCTGCACGGGACCAACATGCCGTACGGAATCGGGCGGCGCGCCTCGCATGGCTGCGTGCGGCTCTATCCGGAGGACATCGCGCGGCTGTTCGGGGAAATCCCGGTGGGCACCCCGGTCACCGTGGTCGACCAGCCGGTCAAGATCGCCTGGGTGGGTCGTGAGCTGATGCTGGAGGCGCATCCGACCCAGGCTCAGGCGGACGAGGTGGAAGCCGGGGATCTGATGACGCGGGCAAGCGCCCCGGAGGTCGCGTACCGGCTGATTTACGCCGCGCGCACCGAGGCGGGCCGACTCGACTGGCCCACGATCCGCCGGACCCTTCGGCGGCGGAGCGGTCTCCCGGTTAGCGTACTGAAGCCCGCCGACGCCGCGGGCTGACTTCCGGAGACAGGCGATCCCGGACGTTCGCGTCCGGGATCGCCCGGCCCCATACCGGAGAAACCGTTACTTGCGCATCTTGGCTTGCATCATGCGGTTCGCCTTCTCGATCGCTTCGGCGGCCTGACTGGCGGCGCGCTCGGCGGCGGCGGCGGCGCGTTCGGCGGCGCGGGCCGCATCTTCGGCACGCTTGCCGGCGGCATCGGCCTTGGCGCCCGCCGCAGCGGCCGCGTCGGCGGCCTGCTTCGCGGTCGCTTCCGTGGCCTCGAACCGGCTCATCTGCACCGTGTCGCAGGCCGCGAGGAACATCGCGGGCAGCGCGACGAGCGCGCAGGTCTTCAAAATCTTCATTCTCGTATCTCCTCCGTCGGTCGGAAGCGGTTTGCTGTCCGGTGCGTTTCGCCGCGGCTAGGGTTAGCCCGTGAACCCTTCGGGGTCAATGGCGGTTACCCGGACGAACCTACAGTATCGGGGCGATTGGCGCCACTATCCACAACGACTCGGCAAGGAGCGGAAAGCAGGCGCCGGCTCCGCGGAAGTCGGGCGGAAAGACGACGACGGGCCGGTTCGCATCGCGTGAATTGACCGTTGGAGCGAGGGAAACGCGGCGTTAAAATTTTGCGGCACGCTCCGGACCTGCCGGCCGGTTGCCGGAACCGGCGCAACTGCGGGGGGCTGTTTCGATGCTGCTCAACTGGGCGTTGGGCAAGGTGGCGTCCACCGGAAGCCTGACGCTGATCGACGCGAACGGACGCACCCACCGGATCGAAGGATCGCCCGGGCCGGAATGCACGGTGCGGCTCCACGACCGGCGGCTGCACCTCCAGCTGGTCACCAACCCGTGGCTCCGGGTCGGCGAGGCCTATATGGACGGCACGCTGACCATCGAGGAAGGGACGCTGGGCGATTTTATCGAGTATTGCTGCATCAATTCGAGCGAGGCGGAAGACAATCCGGTCTTCAAGCTGTCGGAATGGCTGAACCGCCGGACCCGCTGGCTGCAGCAGCACAACCCGATCGGCCGCGCGCGGCGCAACGTCGCCCATCATTACGACCTGTCCGACACGCTCTACGACCTGTTCCTCGACAAGGACCGGCAATATTCCTGCGCCTACTTCACCGACGACGACAACACGCTGGAAGAGGCGCAGAACAACAAGAAACGTCACCTCGCAGCGAAGCTCCGGCTCGCGCCGGGCCAGCGGGTGCTGGACATCGGCTCGGGATGGGGCGGGCTCGCGCTCTATCTCGCGGACGTCGCGGATGTCGACGTCACCGGCGTGACCCTGTCGGAGGAACAGCACAGGGTCGCGGAGCGCCGCGCCGCCGAGGCCGGCCTGTCGGGACGGGTGCGCTTCCTGCTCGAGGACTACCGCCGCCGCACCGGCCAGTACGACCGCATCGTCTCGGTCGGCATGTTCGAGCATGTCGGCGCCCGGCATTTCCGCGAGTTCTTCGCGAAGCTGCGCGAGCTGCTGCCCGACGACGGCGTCGCCCTGCTCCATTCCATCGGCCGCATGGAGCCTCCGGGCACCACCAGCGCGTGGCTCAGGAAGTACATCTTCCCGGGCGGCTATACGCCGGCGATGTCGGAGGTGCTGGCCGCCCTGGAGCGGGAAAAGCTCTACGTCACGGACATCGAGATATTGCGGCTCCACTACGCCAAGACGCTGTCCCACTGGCACCAGCGGTTCCAGGCCAACCGCGCCCAGATCGCCGACCTCTACGACGAGCGTTTCTGCCGGATGTGGGAGTTTTACCTGAAGGGCTGCGAAATGGCGTTCAAGTACTGGAACCAGATGGTGTTCCAGATGCAGATCGCCCGCAACCAGGACGCCGTGCCGCTTACCCGCGACTACATCACCGACTGGGAGCGCGCGCAGCTCGCCGGCGCGGAAGATCGCCGGGACGATATCGCCGCCTGAGTCCATCCACACGCCGCGCCGCCCCGGCCGGCCTTGCTGGGCGGACGGGCGGGCGCAATGTCCCCGCGATTTGGGCCGTGTGGATAAGTTTCGCCCCCAATAAAGACGCGGCCCGGCGGCCGCGGCGCTACCGATTCGGACCGCGCTCGATTACCGTCCTTGCCGCACCCGGGGGAGTGGCGCGTGGCCGAAACCGTTTCCATCATCGAGAGCGAACGCGAGGAGCATCGCAGCCCGCCCGCCAACGTCGAGGCGGAGATGGGGCTGCTCGGCGCGATCCTGATCAACAACCGGGCGTTCGAGCGGGTTTCGGAATTTCTCGCCGCCGAGCATTTCAGCGAAGAGTTCCACCGCCGCATCTACAGCGCCTGCAAGACGCTGATCGAACGCGGCCAGAAGGCGGATCCGACCACGCTCCGCCATTTCTTCGAGTCCGACGAGGTCTATCGCGCGATCGGCGGCGCGCCCTATGTCGCGAGGCTCGCGGCCAACGCGACCACGGTCATCAACGCCGCCGATTACGGCCGGCTGATTCACGACCTCTACCTTCGGCGCGAGCTGATCGAGCTCGGGACCGACGTCGTCAACGACGCGTTCTCGGGCGATCTGGAGGTGACCGCCGTCGACCAGATCGAGACCGCCGAACAGAGCCTCTACGACCTCGCGACCACGGGCAACTACGAAGGCGGTTTCCGGTCCCTGAAAGACGCGGTCACCGAAGCGGTGAACATGGCCCAGGCCGCGTTCAAGCGCGACGGCAAGACCGTGGGCGTGCCGAGCGGTTTCACCCAGATCGACCTGATGCTCGGCGGGCTGCACAAGTCGGACCTGATCGTGCTGGCGGGGCGCCCGTCGATGGGCAAGACGGCGCTTGCCACCAACATCGCCTTCAACGTCGCCCGCGCGGTCGACGCCGAGACCAAGGACCCGGGCGCGGGCGCCCCGGTGGTCGGCTTCTATTCGCTGGAGATGTCGGCCGAGCAGCTGGCGAACCGGATGGTCGCCGAACAGACGCAGATCGCCTCCGACAAGATTCGCCGCGGCGAGCTGAACGAGCCCCAGTTTGAAAAGCTGGTGCGGGCCAGCGGGGAACTCGAGGGCCTGTCCTTCTATATCGACGATACGCCCGCGCTCACCGTTTCGGCGCTGCGGACGCGGGCGCGACGCCTCAAGCGCCAGCACGGGCTGGCGCTGCTGGTGGTCGATTACCTGCAGCTCGTCTCGGGCTCGCGGAACGCGCGCAACGAGAGCCGGGTCCAGGAGATTTCGGAGATCACCCGCGGCCTGAAGACGCTGGCGAAGGAGCTCGACGTTCCGGTGCTCGCGCTCTCCCAGCTCTCCCGCGCGGTAGAGAACCGCGAGGACAAGCGCCCGCAGCTGGCCGACCTTCGCGAATCGGGGACGATCGAGCAGGACGCCGACGTCGTCATGTTCATCTACCGCGAGGAATACTATCTCGACCGGCAGCAACCGTCGCCGCGGGCGGACGAGGACGGGACCAAGTTCGCCGAGCGTCAGCAGCAGTGGGAAGAGCGCCGCAACAAGGCGTCCGGCCTCGCCGAAGTCATCGTCGCCAAGCAGCGACACGGCCCGACGGGGCGGATCATGCTCCGCTTCTTTGCCGAGGTGACGAAGTTCGACAATCTGGAAGATCCCGAGGACGGGCACTACTGAACGCCGGCCCCTCCGAGCGCGCGTGGATGACCGTCGACCTCGACGCGGTCGCGGAGAACTGGCGCACGCTCGCCCGCCATGCGCCCGGCGCGGAATGCGCGGCGGTGGTGAAGGCGGACGCCTACGGGCTCGGCGCCTCCGAGGTCGGCCCGGCGCTGAGCCGGGCGGGATGCAGGGTTTTCTTTGTCGCCAGCCCGCGGGAGGGCATCGAGCTCAGGCAGTCGCTCGGGGAGGCGCCGGCGGAAATCCTCGTGCTGGACGGCGAAGTGGAGGGCGAGTCGGAGCGCTACGACCGCCATGCGCTCACGCCGGTTCTGGGCACGCTCGAAGGCGTGGCGATCTGGTCCCGGCACGCCCGCGATCGCGGCGGGCGGCGGGCGGCGCTGATGCTGGATACCGGCATGACCCGGCTCGGCCTCGGCGCGTCCGACACGGCGACGCTCTCCGCCGAACCGGATCGCCTGTCGGCGATCGACCTCGCTTATGCGATGAGCCATCTCGCCTGCGCCGACACGCCGGCCCACCCGCTCAACGCGCGCCAGAAGGCGGCCTTCGACGACATGCGGGCGCGTCTTCCCGCCGCGCCCGCGTCGTTCGCCAACTCCGCGGGGATCTTTCTCGGACCGGACTTCCATTACGGCACGGTTCGCCCGGGCGCCGCGCTCTACGGGCTCTCCGTCGTCTCCGGACGGAGGAACGGGATGAGGCGCGTCGTCCGGTTGCAGGCGAGGATCCTCCAGACGCGTTTCGTTGACTCCGAAACACCCGTTGGATACGGTGCCGACCGCCTGATCGCCGCCGGTTCCACGCTCGCGACCATCGCGATGGGCTACGCTGACGGGCTGCCGCGCGCGCTGGGCGACAGCGGCAGCGGGCGCATCGCAGGCAGGCCGGTGCCGCTCGTCGGACGGGTTTCCATGGATCTCGCCACCCTTGACGTAACCGGAATTGCACCCGACCTCGTGCGCCCGGGCCGGGCCGTCGATCTGATCGGCGACGGCCACGACGCCGACGCCCTCGCCGCGGAGGCCGGCACGATCGGCTACGAGATTCTCGCGCGGATCGGGGGGCGCGTCCGGCGCGTCTATCGCGGCGGCGGGAACGGGACCCGCGAATGAACGCCGTTGCCTCGGTCGGGCGCGCGACGCTCAACTTCCTGGCCGCCGCCGGTCGCCTGACGCTGTTTGCCGGCACCGGAGCGATGCATTGCGTCCGCCCGCCGTTCCACTTCCGCCTGATCGGCCGCCAGATGATCGAGGTGGGGTATTACTCCCTGCCGGTGGTCGGCCTGACGGCGCTCTTCACCGGGATGGTGCTGGCGCTGCAGAGCTACAGCGGATTCTCGCGGTTCAACGCCGAGAGCGCGGTCGCGGTGATCGTCGTGCTGTCGATCACCCGCGAGCTGGCCCCGGTCCTCGCCGGGCTGATGGTGGCCGGCCGGATCGGCGCGGCGATGGCGGCCGAGATCGGCACCATGCGGGTCACCGAGCAGATCGACGCGCTGACGGCGCTTTCGACCAACCCCTTCAAGTACCTGGTCGCGCCGCGCCTCATCGCCGGCACCCTCACCCTGCCGCTTTGCGTGCTCGCGGCCGACGTCATCGGCGTCTTCGGCGGCTATCTGGTGGCGATCAACAAGCTCGGCTTCAACACGGCGGCGTATCTCCAGAGCACCTATCAGTATCTCGAAGTGCTCGACGTGGTCTCCGGGCTGGTCAAGGCCGCGGTCTTCGGCTTCCTGATCGCCCTGATGGGCTGCTACCACGGCTACTACTCGCGGGGCGGGGCGCAGGGCGTCGGCGCGGCGACGACGAACGCGGTGGTGTCCGCGTCCGTGCTCATCCTCGCGTTCAACTACCTGATCACCGAGGCGTTCTTCACGCGATGACCGCAACCGGAACCCCGACCGACGCCGCCGTCCCGACGATCCGCGTGCGGGGCCTTTGCAAGGCCTTCGGGACCAACCGCGTGCTCGACGGGCTCGATCTCGATATCGCGCGCGGCGAGTCCCTGGCGGTGATCGGCAGGTCGGGGACCGGCAAATCGGTCCTGGTCAAGAACATCGTCGGCCTCATGCGGCCGGACGCGGGCAGCATCGAGATCGACGGCAAGGAGACGGTGGGACTCGCGGGAGCGGCGCGCGACAGGATCCTCGCCGGCTTCGGGGTGCTGTTTCAGGGCGCGGCGCTGTTCGACAGCATGCCGGTATGGGAAAATGTGGCGTTCGGGCTGATCCACAACCGCGGCTTGCCCCGGGACGAGGCGCGCGAGGCGGCGATCGTCAAGCTGGCGCTGGTAGGGCTCGGCCCCGCCCAGGCGGACCGCTACCCGGAGGAGCTCTCGACCGGCATGCAAAAGCGGGTCGGTCTCGCGCGCGCGATCGCGGCCGAGCCGCAAACCCTGTTCTTCGACGAACCCACGACCGGGCTGGGTCCGATCATGGGCGAGATCATCAACGACCTGATCGTGGAATGCGTGCGGAGCCTGGGCGCGACGGCGCTCACCATCACCCACGACATGGCGAGCGCGCGCAAGATCGCGGACCGGATCGCGATGATCCACGAAGGCAGGATCATATGGGCCGGTCCCGCCGGGGATGTCGACGAGAGCGGCAACGAAGCGGTCGATCAGTTCATCCACGGCCGGACGGAAGGCCCGATCCGCACGGCCGTCCACGCGGCCTGAGCGGCGGAGACGCGTAACCCGCCGCGGGAGACGTCGAGAATGGCCCGTCAGGCCAGCCGGTATGTCTGCCAGGAATGCGGCGCCGTCTTTCCCAAGTGGAGCGGCAGGTGCGACGCGTGCGGCGCATGGAACGCGATCGTCGAGGAAGAGGCGCGCCCCGCCGCTCCGCGCGGGCTGGGGGCGGGCCGGGGGAAGACGATCGAGCTGGTCTCCCTCGCCGGCAGCGACTCCGATCCGCCGCGTCTGGCGTGCGGCATCGCCGAGTTCGACCGGGTCACCGGAGGCGGGATGGTCGACGGCTCGGCGCTGCTGATCGGGGGCGATCCCGGCATCGGCAAGTCGACCATGCTGCTGCAGGTTGCCGGGGCGCTCGCCGCGACGGCGCCGGTGGTCTACATCTCGGGCGAGGAGGCGACGGACCAGATTCGATTGCGCGCCCGGCGGCTCGGGCTCGGCGAGGCCCCGGTGGGGCTCGCCGCCGCGACCAGCGTCCGCGACATCGTCGCCACCCTGGAGAGCGGCGAGCCGCCGCGGGCGGTAGTGGTCGATTCGATCCAGACCATGTATGTGGACACGCTGGAGTCGGCGCCCGGTACGGTCGGCCAGGTTCGCGCCAGCGCGCAGGAGTTGATCCAGCTCGCGAAGCGCCGCGGGTTTTGCCTCCTGCTGGTCGGACACGTCACCAAGGACGGTTCCATCGCGGGTCCGCGTGTGCTCGAACACATGGTCGATGGCGTGTTCTATTTCGAAGGCAAGAGCGGCCATGAATTCCGCCTGCTGCGCGGCCTGAAGAACAGGTTCGGCCCGACCGACGAGATCGGCGTGTTCGAGATGACCGGCCGCGGCCTGATCGAGGTCTCCAACCCCTCGGCGCTGTTTCTCGCCGAGCGCCAGGACGACGTCCCGGGCGCCGCCGTGTTCGCCGGCATGGAAGGGACCCGCCCGGTGCTGGTCGAGATCCAGGCGCTGGTATCCCCCTCGCCGCTCGCCACGCCCCGGCGCGCGGTCGTCGGCTGGGACTCCGCCCGGCTCGCGATGGTGCTCGCGGTGCTCGAGACGCGCTGCGGGATCGGCCTCGCCGGCCGCGACGTCTATCTCAACGTCGCGGGCGGGATGCGGATCGCCGAGCCCGCCGCCGACCTCGCCGTGGCCGGCGCGGTGCTGTCGGCGGTATCGGACCGGCCCGCCCCGGCGGATGCCGTCATGTTCGGCGAAATCGGTCTCGGCGGAGAGGTCCGGGGCGTCGGCCGGCCGGCGCTCAGGCTGCGCGAAGCGGCCAAGCTCGGCTTCTCGCGCGCCGTGGCGCCGACCCGCAGCGGCGGCGAACAGGCGCCGAACGCGGAAATCGAGGTGACGGCGATCGACCACCTGAACGATCTCGTCGCGATGTTCGGACCGCCCCGACCGGCGCGGGACGCGGGCTGGCCGCGGCGGCAGGAGGCCTGACGTGTCTCCGCTCGACCTCGCGGTAATCGCGCTCGTGGTGCTGGCCGCGCTGCTCGGGCTGTGGCTCGGCGTGGTGCGGGTGCTGCTGGGGATCGGCAGCTGGATCGGCGCGGCGATTCTGACCGTTTACGGTTTGCCGCTCCTTCGACCCACCGCGCGGGACTGGATCGAGAGCCCCCTCCTCGCCGACCTCGCGGCGGGCGGGTCGATCTTTGTCGTCGGGCTGGTGCTCTTTACCGTGCTGACGCATATGATCGCGGAGAGGGTGCGGGGAACCGCGCTGGGCGCGGTCGACCGCTCGCTCGGCCTGGTGGCCGGGCTCGCGCTCGGTATCGTGATAACCTCGGGCGCCTACCTGGTGGCCGAACGCCTGCTCGAAATCCCGTCCCGGGAAAGCGAGCGGCCGGAATGGCTGCAGGGGTCCCGGACCGCGCCGCTGCTGGGATGGACCGCGCGCTCGCTTCTGTCCTGGCTGCCGGAAGAATGGCGCAGGGCCAGCGGCGCCGAAGAGGTCTCCCCGGCCGTGCCGGCCGATGCGGGCGAGGACGCCAAACGGTTGATGACACCCGTTCCCGAGAAGCCGGAACCGCAGGAGAAATCCGGCTACAGCAAGGACGAACGGCGCGAGATGGACCGCCTCTTCAACGCCAACCAGTGAGCGGGGCGCGCATGGCCTTTTCGACCGGCGAGACCGACGACAAGCCGCGCGAGGAGTGCGGCGTATTCGGCGTGTGGAATCACGCCGACGCCGCCGCGCTGACCGCGCTCGGCCTGCACGCGCTCCAGCATCGCGGACAGGAAGCGGCCGGGATCGTCTCCTTCGACGGCGCGCGGTTCCACAGCCACCACGCGCCCGGCGAGGTGGGCGAGAATTTCAGCGACGAAGAGGTGATCCGGCGCCTCCCCGGCGACCGGGCGATGGGCCACAACCGCTATTCGACCACCGGCGAGGCGGTGCTGCGCAACATCCAGCCTTTGTTCGCGGACCTTTCGTCGGGCGGTTTCGCGATCGGGCATAACGGCAACCTCACCAACGCGCGGCGCATCCGCCGCGCGCTGGTGGAGCGCGGATGCCTGTTCCATTCCACCACCGACACCGAGGTCATCGTCCATCTGATCGCGACCTCGTCGAAGGATGCGCTGGTCGACCGGCTGGTGGACGCGCTGGAACAGATCGTCGGCGCCTATTCCCTCGTGGCGATGACCGACACGGCGCTGATCGGCGTCCGGGACCCGCTCGGCGTGCGGCCCCTGGTGCTGGGGCGCATCGGGGAGGGCTGGATCCTCGCCTCGGAGACCTGCGCGCTCGACATCATCGGCGCGGAGTATGTGCGCGACGTCGAGCCGGGCGAGATCGTGACGATCGGCGCGGCGGGGGTGGAGAGCTTCGCCCCGTTCGCGCCCCGCCCGAGGCGGTTCTGCGTGTTCGAATACATCTACTTTTCGCGGCCCGACTCGACGGTCGATTCGGTCAACGTGTACGAGGCGCGCCGGCGCATCGGCGAGGAGCTCGCCCGCGAGCAACCGGTCGAGGCCGACCTGGTGATCCCGATCCCCGACTCCGGCGTGCCGGCGGCGCTCGGCTACGCCCGCGAGGCCGCGATCCCCTACGAGATCGGCATCATCCGCAACCACTATGTCGGGCGCACCTTCATCGAACCCACCGACCGCATCCGCCATCTCGGCGTCAAGCTCAAGCACAACGCGAACCGCAACCTGATCCGCGGCAAGCGGGTGATCCTGGTCGACGACAGCATCGTCCGCGGCACGACATCGACCAAGATCGTCGAGATGGTGCGCAACGCAGGCGCGGCGGAAGTCCACATGCGGATCGCCTCGCCTCCGACCACCCATTCCTGCTTCTACGGCGTGGACACGCCGGAACGGAGCGAGCTCCTCGCGGCACGCCACAATGTCGAGGAGATGATGCGGCTCATCGGCGTCGACAGCCTCGCCTATCTCTCCCTCGACGGGCTCTATCGCGCGCTGGGAGAGCCGGGCCGCGACGAGACGGCGCCGCGGTTCTGCGATGCCTGTTTTTCGGGCAGCTATCCCATCCCCCTCGTCGACCGTTACGAAGGAGACACCGACGGCCAGCTCTCGCTGCTCGCGGAGACGCACTGAATGGCGGCGGCGCCCCGGCTCGACGGGCGCGTCGCCCTGATCACGGGCGCGTCGCGCGGGATCGGGGCCGCGGTCGCGCGCCGCTTCGCCGCCGAGGGGGCGAGACCGGTGCTGGCGGCGCGCAGCGTGGGCGGGTTGGAGGAGGTCGACGACGAGATTCGGGCCGCTTCGAACGGGGCACGGTCGGCCACCCTGGTGGAGATCGACCTCGCCGATGCCGGCGCCGCGGACCGGCTGGCGGCGGCGATCTCCGAGCGTTTCGGCCGGCTCGACATCCTGGTGGCGAACGCCGGGATGCTGGGGACGCTGGGACCGATGCACCAGATCGACCCGAAGGAATGGAACCGGGTGCTCGCCGTCAATCTCGGCGCCAATTTCCGCCTGATCCGCGCCTTCGATCCGATCCTGCGCGCGGTCGAGGCGGGCCGCGCGGTCTTCGTCGGCTCCGGCGCGGCGCGGGGCGGACACCCTTATTGGGGGAGCTACGCGGTCTCCAAGGCGGGGCTGGAGACGATGGCGCTCTCCTGGGCGGCGGAGACCGCGAGGACGCGGCTGCGGGTCAACGTCGTCGATCCGGGCGGCACGCGAACCGCGATGCGCGCCGCGGCCTATCCCGGCGAGGACCCCGAAACGCTCAAGCCGCCGGACGCGCTGGGCGACATCTTCGTCGAACTCGCCGCCGCCGACTGCACGCGGCATGGCGAAATCGTGCGCGCCTACTGAACCGGCCTCCGGCGATCATCCCCGTTCCGCCACGTAGGGATTCCGGCCCTTGCGGAGCGCGATCCGGATCGGCACGCCCGGCAGACCGAAATCGTCGCGCAACCCGTTGGTCAGATAGCGCAGATAGGATTCGGGTACCGCCGACGGGCGCGTGGTGAAGAGCGCGAAGGTCGGGGGGCGCGCCTTGACCTGGGTGATGTAGCGCAGCCTCAGCCGGCGTCCGTCGACGATGGGCGGCGGGTGGCGGTCGACCGCATCGGCGAACCAGCGGTTGAGCGGTCCCGTGTCGACCCGGCGGTTCCACACCTCGTAGATCTCGAACGCCTTCGGCAACAGCCCGTTCACGCCGCGCCCGGTCAGGGCGGACAGGGTGAGAACCGGGAGTCCCCGGACCTGCGGCAGCGACCGCTCCAGCCGGTCGCCGATCCGGCTCATGCGGCCGCTCCTGTCCTCGACCGCGTCCCACTTGTTGACCGCCAGCACCATCGCGCGGCCCTCCTCGGCGATCTGCCGCGCGATGGCGAGGTCGCTCTTCTCCAGCCCCTCGAGCCCGTCGACCAGCAGCACCGCGACATGCGCGAAGCGTATCGCGTTCGCGGTGTCGGCGGCGGTCAGACGCTCCAGGCGCTCGCTGACCCGCGCCTTGCGGCGGAGCCCGGCGGTGTCGATCAGCCTTATGTCGCGCCCGCGCCACGACCAGTCGACCCAGATCGAGTCCCGGGTCACGCCGGGCTCGGGGCCGGTGAGGACCCGCTCGTCGTCCAGCAACCGGTTGACCAGCGTGGACTTGCCGACATTGGGCCGCCCGACGATCGCGAGGTTGAGCGGTCCGCCCTCGGCGTCCGCGTCCCCGTCCTCGCCCGGGCCGGCCGCTTCGGCGTGCGGCGCGATGACGTCGTAGAGCGCGGAGAGCCCCTCCCCGTGCTCGGCGGAGATCGGCACCGGCTCGCCGAGGCCGAGCCCGTAGGCCTCGATCAGGCCGGCCGCGCCGGCGCCGCCCTCGCACTTGTTCGCAGCCAGCACGACCGGCTTCGAGACCCGCCTCAGCATGTCGGCGAAGTGGGAGTCGAGAGGCGTGACCCCGGCGCGGGCGTCGATCAGCATCAGCAGCACGTCGGCCTCGTCGATGGCGCGTGCGGTCTGGACCTGCATGCGGCCGGCCAGCGTCTCCCCGCGCTCGTCCTCGAGCCCCGCGGTGTCGATCGCCTTGAAGGACAGGCCCAGGAGGCTCCCCTCGCCCTCGCGGCGGTCGCGGGTCACGCCGGGCGCCGGGTGCACCAGGGCCTGGCGGCGGCCGACGAGGCGGTTGAACAGGGTCGACTTGCCGACATTGGGCCGCCCGACGATGGCGACGGTGAACGGCATCACCTGAGCGCGAGTAGTTCCGCGTCCTCGGTCAGCAGGAACACGGTCTCCCCGGCGACCGCGGGCGGGATGAACACCGCGTCCGGCACTTCGACGCGGCCGAGCGGCTCCCCGGTATAGGGCGAGACCGACCGTACTTCGCCGGTGCTGGCGGCGATCAGAAGCCGGTCGCTCGCCAGCACCGGCCCGGACCAGCCGATGGGTCCGGTCTTGTCCTCCTCGTCCTCGAACCGCGGCAGCGAGCGGACCCAGCGCACCCTTCCGTCGCGGCGCGACAGGCAGGCGAGTTGATTGTCGTTGGACACCAGATAGACGAACTCGCCCGCCACCCAGGCGGTGTTGGTTCCTCCGATCCGCTGCTCCCACAGCCGGCGCCCCGTCCTGAGGTCGATCGCCACCGTCCGGCCGCTGTTGCTCACGCCGATCGCGAGGCCGCGGTCGATCACCGGCAAGCCGCGCACGTGAGCGAGGCTGGAGACGGGATCGGTTCGCCGAAGCGCCACCAGCCGGTCGGACCACACGACCCTACCGTTGGCCGCGCGCAGGGCGACGATCGCCCCGGAAGAGAACGGCGCCACGACGATCCCGCCGTCGACGGCGGGGGATGCGCCGCCGGCCAGCCCCGCCGGCTCGACGATCTCGTCGTGCGACCAGAGAACCCGACCCGACTCGGCGTCGAGCGCGAAGAGCTCGTTGGACAGGGTGACGACGAACACCCGGCCGTCGCGGACGGTCGGCGCGGCGCGGATCGGGTTGGACAGCCTGCGCCGCCACAACTCCTCCCCGGTGTCGACGTCGAGAGCGAATACGTAGGCGAACCCGGTGGTGACGTAGATCCGGCCCTCGCCCACCGCGAGGCCGCCCCCGAGCGTTCCCTCTTCGCGGGTCTCGTCCCCGAGCTCGCGATTCCACAGGAAGGATCCGTCGTCGAGATCGAAGGCCCGGAGCTCGGCGTCGACGTCGAGCGTGTAGACCCGCCCCCTGGCGACGACGGGCTGCGCGAGAAGCTGTCCGTCGCCGTCGGAACCGCGCCCTATGTCGACGCGCCAGCGGAGGTCGAGCTCACCGGGCGCGGCCAGGTGATGCATCGCATGGTTCGGGAGTCCTCCCGCCTGCGGCCAGTTCGCGTTGACCGTCGGCGGCGGCAGCTCCACGCGCAAACCGGCGATCCGGGGATCGGGGACGAGGGTCTCTTCGAGGCCGATGACCGGAAGCCGCTCGCCGGGAAGCGGGGGATCTTCCGCTTCGCCGAAGAAACCGCCTCCGCAGCCGGCGGTCAGCAGCAGCGCGCCGACCGCCGCGAGACGCCGGATCATACGCATGCGCGCCCCGCCCGTCGGCCTCATGCGCCGGTCACCAGTTTCAGCAGGTGGGAGGCGCGCAGGCGAACGTTCGGCGGCGCGCCGGGATCGTCGACGATCTGCTGGAAATATGTCTTCGCCCGTTCGGGATCCCCCGCATTTCGCGCGATCAGGCCCAGGGTCTCGAGCGCCAGGTGACGCCACGCGCCGCCCGGCCTGGTCAGCGGCTCGATGTCGGCGGCGATTCCCTGCCCGTCGGCGCCCGGCGCATCGAGCGCGTTCTGCGCCGCGAGCAGGGTCGCGAGATCGCGCATCGGCCGGTCCAGCGAGTCGTCCCCGGCAAGTTGGCGAAAGGCGAGCGCCGCGCCCGCCCGGTCGCCGGACGAGGCGCGCAGGGCGGCCGCGTGGAACCGGGCCAGAACCCCGTAGGCGGTACCGGACTCGGCCCCGAGCGCGGCGAACAGGGCTTCCGCGTCGCCGGTCTTGCCCTCTTCGGCGAGCGCCTTGGCGGCGGCGAACTTCGCCCCCGCCTCGAGCTGCCGGTCGGTCCGGTATTCCTGCCAACCGGTATAGGCGGCAATCGCCACCACCACCGCCACGGCGCCGCCGATGGCATATTTGCCGTAGCGCCGCCAGAGCCTTTCCGCCCGTTCCTGGCGCAACTCCTCGTCGATTTCGCGAAAGATGTCGGCCACGCTCGGCCCTCCGCCAGGTCCGGTCAGTATCGGCGGCCGGCACCGCCCACGGTCCGCCGGGCAATGGGATTACAGCCTCGCGGCGGAAACCGCAACATTCGCGGCGCCGGCCGCCCGAATCCCGCCGGCCCGCTCTGGACGCCACCGCCCGAATGAGCGATATAGATAGGGTCACAAAATTGTCATCCCGAGGGAGCGTGACGGCGGAAGAATGGCGACGTTATTCGACCTTCGTGCCTACCGGCAGAAACCCGACCCTGTCTTTTTCGACCGCCACGACCTCAACCGCCTCCTGACTCTCTACAGCAGCCGCGTCACCATGGGCGAATGGAAGGACTACGCCCTGGGCGCGGGCGACGGAATGGCCATGTTCTCGGTCTTCCGCCGCGCCTCCGACCGGCCCGCCTATACCGTCGTCAAGGTGGCGGCGGGCGACCGGGGCGAGCCCGAATACATGGTCTATGACGGTTCGCGGCGGCTTCGGCGGGGTACGTCCCTGGGCGCGGTGCTCGACCTCTTCGAGCCGACGCTCCGGCTGGTCTGACCGGGAGCGCGGCGCGCCTCACTCGTCGATCAGGACGTGGCCGGTCGGCGTCCATTTGAAGTAGGGCACCGGACCGTCGTCCTCGGTTCCCGCGACATCCCCGAAGGAAGCGCCGAAATGGGTCAGCACCCGCCGGGTGATCTGGGCGAGCTCCAGCGTCAACGCCTCCTCGACGGTGAACCATTTCAGCCCCAGGAGCTCGCGGGAATCCCGCGCTTCCCCGGTCACGCGGTCGTGGGCGACGACGAAGAACCGGGCGTTGAACCGGACCGGGCGGATCGGCGGAGTCACGGCGCGCGCGACATAGGAGAGCGCGCCCAGCGCCGGCGCGAAACCGGCGCCGAAAAACCCTTCCCAGCCGCGCGGCGGCGGCCGGCGGGGATCGGGATCGGGCCCGCCGATGATCAGCCCGGTCTCTTCGAAGGTCTCGCGGATCGCGGCCACCGCCATCGCGCGCGCCCGCGCGGGGGCGAGCCGCCGACCCAGCCGCGCCGACGTCCCGGGCGCGAGGGGGGTGGCGCAGCGCACTCTCGAGTCCCGGGCGTCGATCCGCCCGCCGGGAAACACGAACCGGTTGGGCATGAACCGGTGCCTAGAATGCCGCTCGCCCATCAGCACCTCCAGAACGCCGGCGTTCTCCCGGTAGACGATCAGCGTCGCCGCGTCGCGCGGCCGCGCGAGAGGGTCGCCGGGCGCGCGGACCGGCGGCGGAGGGGGAGAGGAATTCATCGGCGCAGCGCGCGGCGGGGGATGGCGGCCGCCCCGGAAATGGCGGACGGTATCTCCGGCACGGGCTCCCAGTCCGAGGTCCTGCGCAGCACCGCGCGGCGAAGCGCCCCGATATCGCGGGCGCCGACGCAGAAAGCGGCGATCCTGAGCTCCTCGATCATCCGCCCCATCCGCCTGCCTGCCGCTTCGGCCGCATCGTCGCCGTGTTCCAGCATCGGGGCCGCGGTCCCCGCCAGCGAAGCCCCGAGCCGGATCGCCTTGGCGGCATCGATACCGTCGCGGATTCCGCCGCTCGCGAACACCGGACTATCGGGAATCGCGCGCACCACGTCGATCAGGGCGGCCGCGGTCGGTATCCCCCACCCGGCGAAGCTGTGCGCCACGGCCCGGACCTCGGGATCGGGCTGGCGGTAGGCCTCCACCTCGCTCCAGCTGGTGCCCCCGGCGCCCGACACGTCGACCGCCGCCAGACCGCAACCGATCAGCCGCGCGGCGGCCTCGGCCCCGATGCCGTTGCCGACCTCCTTGCCGACGATCGGAACGTCGAGCGACTCGGCAAGCTCTTCGACCTTGCGATAAAGCCCGGACCAGTCGCGATCCCCGCCCGGCTGCACCGCTTCCTGCAAGGGGTTGAAATGGAGGAACAGCGCGTCCGCGCCGATCGTCTCGACGGCGCGCCGCGCCTCGTCGGCGCCGTAACCGTCGTTGAGCTGAACGGCGCCGAAATTGGCGAAAAGGAGGATGTTCGGAGCGACGTCGCGCACGCGGTAGGACCCGGCCAGGGCCGGGTCTTCGATCATCGCGCGCTGCGAGCCCACGCCCATCGCGATGCCCAGAGCCTCGGCGGCGGCGGCGAGGTTCCGGTTGATGTCACGCGCCCGGGCGGTCCCGCCGGTCATGCTCGCGATCAGCAGCGGCGCCCTGAGGGAGCGCCCGAACAGCCGCGTCGACAGGTCGACCGCGTCGAGATCGATCTCCGGCAGCGCGGCGTGCTCGAAGAAGAACCGCTCGAAGCCCGTCGATATCCCCTTGGCGGAGACGTCCTCCCCCAGGACGGTATCGATATGCTGCCTCTTGCGGGCCTCGATGTCGCCGCTCATCGCGCCTCAGCCGGCGACCAGACGCACCGTCTGCCACTCCGCGTCGATCGCCTCGAGGTCGACATTCGCCGCGTCCCGCAGGGGCGCCAGGTAGCGCCCGGCGAACGACACTTCGAGCCCGTCCTCGGCGAACGGGTAGGGATCGAGCGCGTAGGTCATATCGTCCCGCGGCGTAAGCGCGACGGTGGCGTCCTCGTCCCTCGACTTGGGCACGTGGGTGAAGGTCTCGGGCTTGCGGTCGGCCGCGCCGTTGCAGTTGAAGTAGAGCGCCATGGTGTCGAAGAACTGCAGCTGCTTGTAGTTCTGCATCACCTGCGCCTCGTCCACCCATTCCGCGGTGTCGGGATTCTCCGCCAGCGCATGCTTGAGGCGGGCCTGGCGTTCGAGCTCGCCGTTCAGCATGCCCTCCGCCGTCACGCGGTTTTCCGCGGCCAGCTTGTCGAGCAGGACATGGTCCGACATGCCGTAGCGGCCGTTATAGAGGCCCCAGCTGTGCATGCTCGACAACAGCCCGCAATAGGCGTGGCGGCGGCTGTTGAACTCGGGCGAGGCGGCGGAAGTCTTGACGATCTCCGAGAACGGCGTCTGGACGAGGTTGTAGGGCAGGCCGGTGGCCGGATCGATCCGCCCTTCCCCGTCGAGGTCGGCCCAGCCGGCATCGTGGTGGTCGACGATGTAGAGAACGACGTCGCGCGGCTCGACGGACTCGAAGTCCTCGTTGCCGAAGGCGCGGGCGAGGCGCCCGGCGAAGGTCGTGTGCTGGGCCATCGTGATGACGAAACGCGGCTCTTCCGGGGGTGCGCTTTGCACGATCATCTTTCGGGCCTCCAGATCGGGTTTGCCCGGACTATAGCATGCCACGGTCTCGGTCGTGTGCTGAGAGCTGCCCGCCGACGCCCCTCACCCCGTCCCCCTTCCCGGCGAGGGAGGGGGACTCGCGGCGCCGGGGCCGTCCGACCGGCCTATTGGACGGCGTCGCGGGGGACCCGTCCGGCAATCGCCTCCCGCAGGCCCTCGAGCAGCCCTTCGAGCTTAGCCTCGCCGTGCTCCACCGCGGCTAGCCGTGTCTCGATCCGGTCGAACCGCTCGTCCATTCGATCGAACCGCTCGTCCATTCGATCGAACCGCTCGTCCATCCGGTCGAGCCGCTGGTCCATCCGGTCGAACCGCTCGTCCATCCCGTCGAGCCGCCCGTTCATCCCGTCGAGCCGCCCGTTCATCCCTTCGAGCCGCCCGTTCATCCGGTCGAACCGCTCGTTCATGCGGGCTTCCATGCGTTCCTCCATATGGCGCATGTCGGCGCGCAGCCATGCGAACAGGCCGAGCATCAGCGTGGCCAAGGCCACGAACAGCGTAGCGGAAGCGGTGAAAACGGCGAGACCCGGATCCATCACCGGTTGAATCTAGCAGCCCGCCTACACGCAGTCCACCGGCTTTCCCGGTTCTGTCCCGGTCCGGAACACCTCTACTCCCACTCGATGGTGCCGGGAGGCTTCGAGGTCACGTCGTAGACCACGCGGTTGATGCCCCGGACCTCGTTGACGATCCGGGTGCCGATCCGCGCGATCGTGGCGTGGTCGAACGGGTAGCTCTCGGCCGTCATGCCGTCGGTGGAGACCACGGCGCGGAGCGCGCAGACCCGGTCGTAGCTGCGCTCGTCGCCCATCACGCCGACGGTGCGGACCGGCAGGAGAACCGCGAAGGCCTGCCAGATCTCGTCGTAGAGCCCGGCCGCCCGCAGCTCCTCGAGATAGATCGCGTCGGCGCGGCGGAGAATATCGAGACTTTCCCCGGTTACCTCGCCCGGGATGCGGATCGCGAGACCGGGACCCGGGAACGGATGCCGCCCGATCATCGTCTCGGGCAGGCCGAGCGTGCGCCCGAGCTCGCGCACCTCGTCCTTGAAGAGCTCGCGCAGCGGCTCGACCAGCGCCATGTCCATGCGCTCGGGGAGACCGCCGACATTGTGGTGCGACTTGATCACCACGCTCGGCCCGCCGGTCACGGAGACCGACTCGATCACGTCGGGATAGAGCGTGCCCTGAGCGAGGAACTCGGCGCCGCCGGCGGCCTCGGCCTCGGCCGCGAAGACGTCGATGAACGCCGACCCGATGCGCTTGCGCTTCTCCTCCGGGTCGGTCACGCTGGCGAGCTCCGCGAGGAAGCGCTCCCGCGCGTCGACGGCGCGGAGCGGGATGTTGTAGTGGCCGCGGAAGAGGTCGACCACCGCCTCGCTCTCGCCGGCGCGCATCAGCCCGGTATCGACGTAGACGCAGAAGAACCGCTCTCCCAACGCCTCGTGCAGCAGGACGGCGGTCACCGCGCTGTCGACGCCGCCGGAGAGCCCGCAGACGACGCGGCCGTCGCCGACCTGGGCGCGCACCCGCTCGATCGCCCGGTCGCGATAGGCGGCCATGGTCCAGTCCCCGCCGCAGCCGGCGATGCGGTGGGTAAAGCTCCGGAGCAGCGCCGCGCCGTCGGGGGTGTGGACGACCTCGGGGTGGAACTGGACGCCGTAATATCCGCGGGCGTCGTCGGCGATCGCCGCGTAGGGCGCGCCTTCGCTGACCGCCGCGGGGGCGAATCCCTCGGGCAGCCGGGTCACCCGGTCGCCGTGGCTCATCCAGACTTGCGCGTTGTCGCCCGGACGCCAGACGCCGTCGAACAGCGCGCACTCTTGCGTCACGGTGAGATCCGCGCGGCCGAACTCGCGCTCCTCGCCGCTGTCGACCGCCCCGCCGAGCGCCGCGCACATCGCCTGCTGGCCGTAACAGATGCCGAGAACCGGCACCCCGAGATCGAACACGATATCGGGAACCCGGGGCGAATCCGTCCGGGTGATCGAGTCCGGCCCGCCGGAGAGCACGACGGCCCTGGGCCCGAACTCCCGGATGGCGGCCTCGTCGTGGAAATACGGGTGGATCTCGCAATAGACGCCGTTCTCGCGGATCCGGCGCGCGATCAGCTGGGTGACCTGGGAGCCGAAATCGAGGATCAGGACGGCGTCGCCGGAACGCTCCATTCGGGGCCTCGGCCCCTAGCCGTGCGGCGCGGCGAGCACCGCGGCGTCGGGCCAGCCGAAGGCGAGCTCCTCGATCGCCGCGCCGCCCAGCGAACCCGCCCGGCGGCCGACATTGCGACCGCCCAGCGCCTCGTAGAAATAGCGCGCCGGGTTGCCGGCGAGCACCCACACGATCAAGGACGGCCCCAGCCCGCGGGCGAGATCGAGAGCGAGGCCGGAAAACAGCCGCCGTCCGACGCCGCCTTCCTGATGATCGCCGTCGACATAGAGCGTGTAGATTTCGGCGTCGTAGGCGAAGCCGCGCGCCCGGGCGGGGCCGCCGCCGGCGAACCCGATCACGGTCCCGTCCCCGGCCTCCGCGACCATGATTCTCTCGCCGCGCGCGGGATGGCGGATCGTCCCCGCCCAACGCTCGGCGCGCCCGTCCGTCCGGCGCATGCCGACCAGCAGACGATCGGGCAGCAGGCCGGGATAGGCGTCCTGCCAGCCGGCGACGTAGATCCGCGCGATCGCCGGGGCGTCGCTCGGCCGGGCGGGTCTGAGCGTTTCCGTCACGCCGCCCTCACTCCCCGCGCCGGTAGTTGGGCGCCTCGCGGGTGATCGCGACGTCGTGGACGTGGCCCTCGCGCACGCCGGCGTCGGTGGTCCGGCGGAACCGGCAACCGGTCTGCATCGCCCCGATGTCGGGGTTGCCGGTATAGCCCATGGCGGCCCGGAGACCGCCGACGAGCTGGTGCAGCACGCCCGCCGCCGGCCCCTTGTAGGGCACGCGCGCCTCGATCCCCTCGGGGACCAGGTCGAAATCCTGGCGGACGTCCTGCTGGAAATAGCGGTCGGCCGACCCGCGCGCCATGGCGCCGATCGATCCCATGCCGCGATAGGACTTGTAGGACCGGCCCTCGTAGAGGAACACCTCGCCGGGGCTCTCGTCGGTGCCGGCGAGAAGCGAGCCCACCATCGCGCAGTCCGCGCCCGCGGCGATCGCCTTGCCGAGGTCGCCGGAGAAGCGGATCCCGCCGTCGGCGATCGCCGGCACGCCGGCCTCGCGGCACGCCTCGGCGCATTCGAGCACGGCGGTGAATTGCGGGACGCCGACGCCCGCCACCACGCGGGTGGTGCAGATCGATCCCGGCCCGATGCCGATCTTGACCGCGTCGGCGCCGGCGTCGACCAGGGCGTGCACCGCCTCCGGCGTCGCCACGTTGCCGGCGACGACGTCGGCGCGGTTCGACATCCGCTTGATCCGCCGCACCGCGTCGATGACGCCGCGGGAGTGGCCGTGCGCGGTATCGACCACGATGACGTCGGCCTCCTCGTCGATCAGCGCCTGCGCCCGTTCCGCCCCCTCGTCGCCGACGCCGGTCGCCGCCGCGACCCTGAGCCGCCCCTTCTCGTCCTTGGTGGCGTCGGGAAAGCGCTGCGCCTTCTCCATGTCCTTGACGGTAATCAGCCCGACGCAGCGATAATCGTCGTCGACCACCAGCAGCTTCTCGATCCGGTGGGCATGGAGCAGCCGCTTGGCCTCCTCGCCATCGACCTGCTCGGTGACGGTGACGAGGTCGTCGGCGGTCATCAGCTCGCGCACCGGCTGGTCGCGCTCGCTGGCGAAGCGGACGTCCCGATTGGTCAGGATGCCGACCAGCCGCCCGCCCTTCTCGACCACCGGAATCCCGGAAATCCTGTGCGCCGCCATGAGGTCGAGCGCGTCGGCGAGCGTCGCGTCGGGCCCGACGGTGACGGGATTGACCACCATGCCGGACTCGAACTTCTTGACCCGCCGGACCTCGCCCGCCTGCTGTTCGATATCGAGATTCTTGTGCAGGACGCCGATCCCGCCGGCCTGCGCCATGGCGATCGCCAGCCCGCTCTCGGTCACCGTGTCCATCGCCGCGGAGACCAGCGGGATGCCGAGCGGGATGCGCCGCGTCAGCCGCGTCGCGGTATCGGTTTCGCGCGGAAGGATGGCGGACTCGGCCGGCACAAGAAGCACGTCATCGAAGGAAAAAGCTTCTCGGATGTCCATGCGCGCGCCGTTGTCCAGACGCCCGGGAAGATACACGAGGCACGCGCGAATCCCAAGGGGAGGTGCGGTTCGGGCGACGTGGAACGATGTGCGTCCGTGCGATTCAGAGATTCCGGCTCAGCTCGTCGAGGGTGGCCTTGAGCACACGCTCGCGCCAGGGGCGGAACCTCTTCAGGACCGTCTCGTTCGTTTCGTTGTAGAAGAAGATGAAACCGTCTTCCGAAACCGGCACGAGCGTGGAGCGTGTCTCCGCATCGTCGTCCCTGTCTCGAAACTCGAGAAAGGGCGCGCAAATCAGGCTTCCGCTGAATTGGCGTCCGACGCCGTGGATCGCGAAAACCAGCCGCGCCCGCCGCTCCCATCTCATGTCGAGCGCGACCCAGGAACGAAAGTCCGCCAGGTTGGCGAAGTAATCGAGGTGATGCCTCGCGTTCTCGACGATCTGCGACCGGTAATAGTGGCCGGTAGATTCTTCTCCCACCCTGACCCGGGACTCGCCCGAGGGCGTGACCCTCCGCAGGGCTTTCGTAACGTCGGGCGAGATCGACTCCAGCCGTTCCTTCAAATCCTCGGTCAGCCCGGCCGCCAACCGGAATACCCGTTCGTGGCGTTCCCTCCTCTCGGTGGCTCTCCTGGCCGCGGCATCGATCAGGCCGTCGAGGGTCGCGCTGACAGTCGCGCTTTCGGACAGAACGGTTTCCGACATGTCCGCCGCCCTGACGAACTGAACCCTTTGAAGCTTTGCGATCAAATCGACGAGCGGCTTGAGGGCTCCGCCGTCGGCCGCTTCCAGGGCGTCCAGGTAAACCGTCCGGTCGTCCCGGGTCACGACGAGGGGGAACAGCTCGTGCTTGATCAGGACGGACGATGCGATCGCGCGCGCCAGCCGCCCGTTGCCGTCCTGAAACGGGTGGATCTGCGTGAACCGGTGATGCAGCCACGCCGCCTGCACCTCCGCCGGGACACCGCCGGCATCGTGATGGGCGTGCATGGCGACGAGCCTTTCCATCTCGGACGCGACTTGCTCCGGGGGACAGTATCGATAGGTCACGTCGTCGCGGATGGGGGAGTTGGGTTGGGTCTTCCACTCGCCCCTGACCAGCGGAATCTCGACGGTCCGCCCGAGGGAATCGACCGCCTCGGTCGTTTCCTGGCTGCGGAGCAGCGCCGCGTGAAGCTCCTTGATGTAGGAGGTGGACAGGGGGCGTTCGCTCTTCACGAAGTCGAAGACGCCGTCGAGAGCTTGCTTCTGATCGTTCAGCAGTCGCAGGACGAGGTCCCGCGGCCGATTCGTCGAGCCGCGGGTCAGGAGTTCGGCCTTGAAGCCCTGATCGATAAGCGTTTGCGTGACCCCGCGATCGATATCGTAGACGTTCTCGATAACGCCGGTTTCTATCGCCCATTCGCGGCCCAACCGCTCACTGAAGTCGGCCAGGAGCTTCGTGCCCTTGAGACGCTCCCGCTGCTCGCGCCACACCGCCCGGATCCCCGGAATCTCCGACGCGGCGAGGTCCCGCGGGTCGACCTCCATATCGGCAATGCCGGTCGAGGACCGCCAGATTTCCTTGACCGCGCCGTCACCCATCCGGTGCATTCCCTTCGCCGGAGCCGGATTTCGCGAGCCGGGCCTCCACGAAGCCGCGTCCCTCTTCGGACAAGGCCCAGACGCCGTGTCCCGAATCCTTCCGGAGAAGACCGTCCCGGACCAGGCGGAACCGCGCCGCGTGGGCGGTGTTCCACCACCGTTCCTCGCCCGACGGAACGCGCTCGAAGTCGTGCGGAAGCATTCGCGCCTTCAGACGCTCCTTCATGGCCGGCCGTATATCCCGCACGTGCGCCGCGCCACCCATTTCATGGATCGTCTCCAGGAGAGGGACGAAAAACTCATCCTCCGGAAGTTTGAGAAAGCGTTTGGCGGCCGGCCGCGATCGCCGGACCGGATCGGGCCCTCCCGCCCCACCTTGCGCAACATAGCGTTCAGCGGCGTCCAAAGCCTTCTCAAGCGCCGAGTTCGCGGTGTCTTCCAGCGGCTCGGCCCATGCCTTCAGTCGGCGCATCGAGTCGTCCGAAATGCGGATCGTAGGCATCACATCGCCTCGTTCGCCCGAGCCCATGCGGGCGTCGTTTGTAACACTAAAACATAAGTTACAATGTGGCAAAAGAAAACGGAGTCGAAGAACCCTCCAACACCTCAGCCCGCCTCCCCGCCCCGGAACCCGCGGGCGACGAGGTAGAGCTCGGCGGACTCGGGGCGCGAGGCGGTAGGCTTGACGCTGCGGACCTCGCGGAAGGCGCGCTTGAGCCCGGCTACGAAGCTTGCGTCGCCGCCGCCGTGGAACGCCTTGACCACGAACTCGCCGCCCGGCTTCAGCACGCGGCGCGCGACGTCGAAGGCGAGCTCCGCGAGCCGCCGGTTGCGCACCTGGTCGGTGCCGCGGTGGCCGGTGGCGGAGATCGCCATGTCGGACAGGACGAGGTCGATACCGCCCGCCAGCTCGCCGATCAGCACGTCGGCCGCCGCGTCGTCGTCGAGATCGACGGTGCGGATCTCGGCGCCGTCGACCGGCTCCATTTCGACGCGGTCGAGGGCGACGATGCGGCCTCCCGGGGCGCGCTCCACGGCGACCTGGGTCCATCCGCCCGGCGCGGCGCCGAGATCGAGAACCGCGGCGCCGCCGCCGAGCAGGCCGAACCTGTCGTCGATCTCGATCAGCTTCCAGGCGGCACGCGAGCGGTAGCCGTGCCTGGCTGCGGCGGCAACATAGGGATCGTTGAGCTGGCGTTGCAGCCACCGCGTGGACGAGGGCTTGCGCCCCCGGGCCGTCTTCACCCGGACGGTCGGCCCCCGTCGCCCGACCCGCTTGCCGCGCTTGCCGCCCCGTTTCCCGTCACGCGCGGCCACGGGCGGACCCGCCGCCGAGCTCGGCGGCCAGCTGGAGCAGGATGCCCTCCCGGACGCCGCGGTCGGCGACCCGAAGCCGGCCCGCCGGCCAGGTGCGGCAGATCGCTTCGAGTATCGCGCAGCCGGCGACCACGAGGTCCGCCCGTCCGTTGCCGATCGACGGATGGGCCGCGCGTTCGGCATAGCTCGAGCGCGACAACAGGCCGCTGATCCGGCGGATCTCGTCGAAGCCGAGATAGGAGCCGTCGACGACGGCGCGGTCGTATCGCTTGAGCCCGAGGCTGACGCCCGCGATGGTGGTCACCGTCCCGGCGGTCCCCAGCATCTGGACGCGGCCCCGGTCTATCCGGCGCCGGATGCCGTGCTCGGTATCGAACGGCGCCAACATGGCGGCGACCTCGCGGACCGTCGCCTCGTACTCCTCGGCGGAAAAGTCGTTGGGCCCGTGCCGCTCGGTCAGCGTCACCACGCCGACCGGGAGCGAGACCCAACCGAGGATTTCCTGCCCGCCGTCGCCCGAGAGCCGGAGCCAGACGATCTCGGCGCTGCCGCCGCCGACATCGAAGATCAGCCCATAGGGCACCGCCGGATCGAACAGCGGCAGGCAGCCCTGGAGGGTGAGCCTCGCTTCCTCGCGCGACGAGATGATGTCGAGCTCGATGCCGGTCTCCTCCGCCACCCGCGCGAGGAACCCGGAGCAATTCGCCGCCCGTCGCGCCGCCTCGGTGGCGACGTAGCGGGCGCGGGCGACCCGGTGCCGGCGCACCTTGTCGGCGCAGACCGCGAGCGCGGCGACGGTGCGCTCGATCGCCGTCTCGCAGAGCTCCCCGGTGGCTTCGAGCCCCTGGCCCAGCCGCACGATCCGCGAGAACCCGTCGATCACCCTGAACCCGTCCGCGCTCGGCCGCGCGATCAGCAGCCGGCAGTTGTTGGTGCCGAGATCGAGGGCGGCGATCGTGCGGCCCCGGCGGCGTCCGCCCGCCGCCGTCCTCGCAGATCGGTGCCGCTGTGTCGGCCGGTCTCGCACGTCCTCCGCCTCTCCCGGGTCGTCGATCGGACAGTCCCGCCGGGAAATTCTACAGGCAACGTTAGATATCGAACAATTGCCGCCGGGACACGCGCTCGGGGAGCGTCTTGATCGGGCATCGAATGACGCTATTCTCTGCCGTTCCCGATCCGCTGGGGGATAGTTTAACGGTAGAACTCTCGGCTCTGACCCGAGCAGTCCTGGTTCGAATCCAGGTCCCCCAGCCAGGTCGCGCCTTTGCCGGTGTCGATTGGGACCGTTTCCCGTCCTGCCCCCCGCGTCAGCCGGGCCGGATTCCGCGCAGGCGCTCGCCGCGCCGGCGCAGCAGCTCCAGCGTGGTCAGGAGCAGGATCGAGACGCAGACCAGCAGCGTCGCCACCGCGAGGATGGTCGGGCGGATCTCCTCCCTGATGCCGGAGAACATCTTCCACGGGATGGTGCGCTGTTCCACCGAGCCCACGAACAGCACCACCACGACCTCGTCGAACGAGGTGATGAAGGCGAACAGCGCGCCGGCGACGACCCCCGGCAGGATCAGCGGCATGACGACCCTGAAGAAGGTCTGGACCGGGTTGGCGCCGAGGCTCGCCGCCGCGCGGGTCAGCGAACGGTCGAAACCCACCAGCGTCGCCGTGACGGTGATCAGCACGAACGGGGTGCCGAGGGCGGCGTGGGCGACGATGACGCCCAGATGCGTCGAGGAGATCCCGATCCGGGTGTAGAAGAAATACATGCCGGTGGCGGAGATGATCAGCGGAACCACCATCGGCGAGATCAGGAGCGCCATGAGGCCGGTCTTGAACGGCATCTCCGACCGGCTGAGGCCGAGGGCGGCCAGCGTCCCGAGGACGGTCGAGATCAGCGTCGCGAAAATCGCGATGACGAGGCTGTTCCGGACCGCGTCCTGCCACGAATCCTCGGTGAAGAACTCGCGGTACCATCTGGTGCTGTAGCCCGCCGGATCGAGCGCCAGCATTTCCGGGGTGAAAGTGAAATAGGGCAGCTCGTTGAAGCTCAGCGGGACGATCACGAAGATCGGCACGATCGGGAACACGAAGATCGCGGCGCATATCGTCCGGTAGGCGTAGTGCCAGGCCTTCTCCGTCGGGGTGGTGTAGACCGGCAGCGCCATCGCCGTCTCAACCCAGCTTCATGTTGTCGATGCCGACGATCCGGTCGTAGAGCAGATAGAGCGCGAGCACGAGGCCGAGCAGCAACGCGCCGAGCGCCGCCGCGAGACCCCAGTTCAGGGTCTCGCTGACATGGATCGCGATGAAGTTCGAGATGAAGGTGCCGGTCCGGCCGCCGACCAGGGCCGGGGTGATGTAGTAGCCGATCGACAGGATGAACACCATGATGCAGCCGGCGCCCACGCCGGAGACCGTGTTCGGCATGTAGACCCTGACGAAGGCGGTGAACGGCGTCGCCCCGAGCGAGCGGGCGGCGCGCATCAGCGACGGCGGAATCGTCTTCATCACCGAATAAAGCGGCAGGATCATGAACGGCAGCAGGATGTGGACCATCGCCACGAACGTGCCGAACTTGTTGTGGATCATCTGCAGCCGGCCGTCTTCCGGGATCAGCCCGGCGAAGACCAGCAAATCGTTCAGCACCCCTTCGGTCTGCAGCAGCGCGATCCACGACGTCGTCCGCACCAGCAGCGACGTCCAGAACGGCAGCAGCACGCAGATCATCAGCAAATTGCTGATCCTGAGCGGCAGGGTCGCCATCAGGTAGGAAACCGGATAGGCGAGCAGCAGGCACAAGAGGGTGATCGCCCCGCTCATCCAGAGCGTGCGCACGAACAGCGTCAGGTAAATGCGACGCGGCTCCGGCTGCCTGACGACCTCGCCCCGGTCGTTCAGCCGCAAGTCGACCGAGGCGAGGAAGTAGCTGCCCGTCAACGCGCCCGATTCCCGATGGATCAGGCGCCAGATGTCGATGTCGGCCCAGCGCCTGTCGACCGCGACGAGCCGGTCGCGCCAGGGCGGCCCGGCTATCCGCGCGGCGCGTCTCCCGGTTTTCCGGAACAGGCTCGACATGCCGGGCTTTTCGTAGTTCAGCCGGCGGCCCACGCGGCCCAGCGTCCTTTCCTCGAAGGCCGCCCGAATGTCGAGGACCAGGGCGTGGAAAACGGCGTCGTCCGGCAGTTCGGCGCCGTTGGGGTTCCAGTCCTGGATGGCGGCGGCGGTGCCCGGCAGGACCGACGCGACGATCCGGTTGTCGACGCCCCGGAACAGCATGTCGCCGATCGGCAGCAGGAAGGCGACGAGCAGAAAGCCCAGCAGCGGGAGCACCAGCAGCAGCGCGCGGATCCGGCCGCGCACCTGCGCCCGCCGGAGGCTGATCTTCAGCGGCACGCCGTCCGCCGTTCGCATCACGTCATCCGGCGCCGTGGACATGGGCGGTACCGGTCGTCCGGCGGGGCGGAGAAAAGCGCCGGGCGGACGCTCCGATCGCGTCCGCCCGGGCGAACGCCGCTACTTGGCGAGCCAGGCGTTGAACCGCTCGTCGAGCTCGGCCCGATGATCCGCCCACCAGACATAGTCGAAGATCAGGATGGTCTTCGCGTTCTCCGGGCTGGTCGGCATGTGCGGCTTCATGTCGATACCGAGGTCGGCGTGCTTGCCGACCCTGGGAGCGGACGAGTACCGCGCCGGGCCGTAGGAGATGTACTTCGCCTGGTCGGCCAGCCGCTGCGTGTCGGTGGCGTAGCGCAGGTACTTCTTGACCGCCTTGAGGTCCTTGACTCCCTTGGGCACCACCCAGCCATCCAGGTCGAAGGCCTGCCAGTCCCACAGCATCGCGATCGGCTGCTTCTTCTCGACGATGGCCGAGAACAGACGCCCGTTATAGGCCGAGGAGATCGCCACCTCGCCGTCCGCCAGGAGCTGGGGCGGCTGGGCGCCCTTGGTCCACCAGATCACCTGATCCTTGATGGTGTCGAGCTTGGCGAACGCCCGGTCCACGCCCGCGGGCGTGCTCAGCGCCTTGTAGACGTCCTTGCCCGGAACGCCGTCGGCGATCAGCGCCCATTCCAGGTTCGCGATCGGCTTCTTTTCCAGCCCGCGCTTGCCGGGGAACGTCTTGAGGTCGAACACGTCGGCGATGGTCGACGGCTGCCTGCCCTTGAAGGCGTCGGTGCGGTAGCCGAACGTCGTCGAGTAGACGATCTGCGGGATGAAGCAATTGGTCCCGCCGATCGTCAGCGTGCCGGCGAAGAAGTCCTTCGACGCGGGGGTGCCGTCGGGCGCCGCCGCCAGCCAGCTGTCGGGGTCGACCTGTTCGAGCAGCCCCTCGTCGCAGGCGACGATCGCGTCGGCGGCGACCATGTCGACGATGTCCCAGGTCACCTTGCCCGACTCGACCTGGGCCCTCAGCTTCGCCAGCCCCTCGGCGGCCGAATCGTCGTTGACGATCTTCACCCCCGGGTTCGCCGCCATGTAGGGGTCGTGATAGGCCTTCTGCTGGCTCGCCGTGTAGGCGCCGCCCCACGACACGATGGTCAGGTCCGTCGCGTGGACGCCGCCGGCGCACAGGGCAAGGGCGGCCGCGGCCGCTGCGGATTTCATCTTGTATTTCATCGGGACTCTCCCTTTTGCTTGACCGAATCGACCGGACCGTCCGGTCCGCACGCACTTGCCGCGCTATCCGGGCGCGGACATCGTTCCCGCCGCGTCGAGCGCCCGGCAATCCTCCGCCGCCCAGCCGAGGCGAACCTGTGCACCCTCGCTGAGCGAGGCATGCCGGTTGGCGTTGGGGACCTTGACGATGAACTCGTCGTTGCCGGCGACGGTGAGGCGGGCGCGGATATGGTCGCCGAGATAGATCAGCTCCTCGACGCGGCCGCTGACGACATTGTCCGCCGCCTCCCCGTTGGGCTCGATCGCGACGCGCTCGGGGCGGAGCGAGAGGGTCGTCGGCTCCCGGTCGCCGTCCACGTTCACCTTGAGCGCGCGGATCGTCGCCCCGTCGTCGAGCGCCACCTCGCAGAACTCCCCGTGAACCGACTCCACGGTGCCGTGCAAGCGGTTGTTCTCGCCGATGAACTGCGCGACGAAGCAGTTTTCGGGCTCCTCGTAGAGCACGCTCGGCGTCGCTAGCTGCTGGATGACGCCGTCGTTGAAGACCGCGATCCGGCTCGACATCGTCAGCGCCTCGGACTGGTCGTGGGTGACGTAGATCACCGTCACGCCGAGCGTCTCGTGGATATGCTTGATCTCGTACTGCATCTCCTCGCGCAGGTTCTTGTCGAGCGCGCCGAGCGGTTCGTCCATCAGCACCAGCGCCGGCTCGAACACCAGCGCCCGCGCCACCGCCACGCGCTGCTGCTGGCCGCCGGAAAGCTGCGCGGGCCGGCGGTTCCCGAACCCGGACAGCCGGACCATGTCGAGCACCCGTTCGACCCTGGCCCCGATATCGGCCCTGGGCAGGCGCCGGACCTGCAGCGGAAAGGCGAGGTTCTCCGCCACCGTCATGTGGGGGAACAGAGCGTAGTTCTGGAACACCATGCCGATGCCGCGCCGGTGCGGCGCGACATGGTTGATCGGCCGGTCGTTGAGATAGATCTCGCCGTGGGTCGCCGGCTCGAACCCGGCGAGCATCATCAGGCAGGTCGTCTTGCCCGACCCGGACGGCCCCAGCATGGTCAGGAACTCCCCCTCCTCGATGTCGAGGTTGAGGTCCTTGATGACCAGCGTCTCGCCGTCGTAGCTCTTCTGGACGCGGTCGAACCTGACGATGCTGGATCTATCCGGGTCCATTCACCCTCTCGCCCCGAGCGGCGCCCCGACCGTGCGAACTCAAGCGGATCGCGCCGCCGCCGGCACGATAGCAGACATACCCGCGCGGGCGAAGAGCGGGAAAGGCGGGAGGGGTCGGGGTAGGGCGGCGAACGGGGGCTCCGCTCTAGGCAGGATGCATACGCTTCTATAAGTGTTCGGGGCATGCAGCCGATCGCGGCGACGCCCGACATGCCGAGACCCCGATGAAGCTGGCCCCGTTTACCCATCATTTGCCGGGGACGGTCGACGAGGCGACGGCGCCGGACGGTCCTACGCTTTACTTCACCGAGATCGCCGGGTTGGAAGACGATGGGCAACTGGGTGGGAACGACATCCTGATCGGCATGGACATCATCGGGAAGGGAAACACCTTCCTCATCAGAAGACCCGAAGGTGGACTTTCGCTCACTTTCGTCGTGGAGGGCGAGCAATGGCAAGAGAGACAACGCTAGAAGAGAACTACGAGGCTTTCCTCGGGCAACTGCCCGAGCTCCTGAAGACGCACGAAGGCCACGTGGCGGTGATTTACAACGGGGAAGTCGTCGACTTCTTCGACAGCATGGAGCGCGCCGTCTATGTCGGCAACGAACGCTTCGGCCCGGAAAACTTCATCGCCCAGAAAATCGTCGACGAAAAGCCGGAGGTTCTTTCGTATTCGATGGCGCTCTGATCCGTTGGACCGGCGGAAGCCGAACGAACCCGGAACACTGTTACCCATCCAATCGGTCCGTAGTGCTACCCTTTTATCCGGTTGCTCAGTACCGGCCGCCGGGGCTCCGCTCTAGGCAGGATGCATACGCTTCTATAAGTGTTCCGGACATGCAGCCGATCGCGGCGACGTCCGACATGCCGAGACCCCGATGAAGCCGGCGCCGTTCACCCATCATTTGCCGGGGACGGTCGACGAGGCGGCGGCGCTCCTTGCCGCCCATGCCGGCGAGGACGCGCGGATTCTGGCGGGCGGGCAGAGCCTGGTGCCGACGATGGCGTTCCGGCTCGCGCGTCCCGCGCACCTGGTCGACATAAACGGCATTTCCGGCCTCGAGGGGATCGCGGCAAATGCCGACTCGATGTCGATCGGCGCGCTCGCCAGGCATTGCGACTTCCACCGCCCGGTCGAGGACGGGCCGCTCGGCGCGCTTCTGGCCGCCATGGTCCGTCATATCGGGCACTACCCGATCCGCATGCGGGGCACGTTCTGCGGCAGCCTCGCGCATGCCGACCCGGCATCGGAGTGGTGCCTCGCCGCGGCGACGCTGGACGCAAGGCTGACAGCGCGGAGCGTGCGCGGCGAGCGGGAGATCGCGGCGGCCGATTTCTTCGAATGGGCGATGACGACCGCGCTCGCCGAAGACGAGCTGCTGGTCCGCGCCGAGCTCCCCCGCCCCGCGCCGGACACACGCTGGGGGTTTTGCGAGTTCGCCCGCCGCGCCGGCGATTTCGCGCTGGCGATGGCGCTCGTCCTCTACCGGGTCGAGGACGGGGCGATCGTCGAGCCGAGGGTGGGGCTCGGCGGGGTCGAGGCCCGTCCGCGCCGGATCCCGGAGGGCGAGGCGGTGCTGGCCGGCCGCGCGCCGGGCCCGGACCTGTTCCGCGAGGCCGGCGCGGCCGTTTCGGAAGCCGTGGACGCGATGGCGGATTCCCACGCGAGCGCGGGCTACCGGAGCGAGATCGCCGCCGTCATGGTCGAGCGCGCGCTGGCGGACGCCGCCCGATGACGGCGCCGCGCGAAGTCTCGTTCACGGTCAACGGCGAGGCGCATACCGTCCGCGTCGAGCCGCGCAAGACGCTGGCCGACACGATCCGCGAGGATTGCGGGCTGACCGGCACCCATCTCGGCTGCGAGCACGGGGTGTGCGGCGCCTGCACGATCCTGCTTGACGGCGCGCCGGTCAGGAGCTGCCTGATGTTCGCGGGCCAGGCGGAGGGCGCGGAGATCCGCACCGTCGAGGGGCTCGCCGACGGCGATAAGCTGCACCCGCTGCAACGGGCCTTCATCGACCGTCACGCGCTGCAATGCGGGTTCTGCACCCCGGGATTCCTGATGCTGGCCCTGGGCGTGCTGGAGCGCGAGCCCGATATCGACGAGGCGGGGCTGCGCGAGGCTCTGGCGTCCAACCTCTGCCGCTGCACCGGCTATCTCAACATTCTCGACGCGGTGAAGGACGCCCGGGCCGCGATGAAGGCCGGGGGCGGATGACGGCGCGCCGCGAGGCGTGGATCGGCAAGCGCGTCGCGCGTCTCGAAGACCCGCCGCTGATCGGCGGCGCGGGCCGGTTCGTCGGCGACATATCCTTTCCGCGCCAGCTCCACATGCGCATCGTGCGCTCGGACCGCGCGCACGCCGAACTGCTCTCCGTCGACGCCGACGAGGCCCGCGCGGCGCCGGGCGTCGCCGCGGTATGGACCGCCGAAGACGTCGCCGATATCGGCCCGATCGCGTTCCGCGCGACCCGGGTGAAGGGGCTGGAGCCCTACCGGCAGCACATCCTCGCGCGCGGCAAGGTGCGCTATGTCGGCGAGCCGGTCGCGGCGGTGTTCGCCGACAGCCCGTACCGCGCGGAGGACGCGGCCGAGCTGGTCGCGGCGTCCTATCGCGACCTGCCGCCGATCCTCTCGGCGGAGGACGAGCCGGGACCGTTCGACGCCGAGCGCTCGACCGAGGCGCATGTGCTGGAGAAGGCGCGCGGCGACGTCGAGGCGGCGTTCGAGGCCGCCCACGCGACGGTCAGGATCGAGGTCTCGGTCGGACGCCACTCCGCGGTGCCGATGGAGACCAGGGGCGCGGTGGCGGTCCACGATGCCGGGCGCGACGTGCTGGAGCTCCACGGCGCGACCAAGCGGCCGCATTTCAACCGCGACCAGATGGCGGCGGCGCTCGGCCGCCCGCCCTCCTCTGTCCAGTTCTACGAGGGGCAGATCGGCGGCGGGTTCGGCGTGCGCGGCGAGCTGTACCCGGAGGAATATCTGGTCTGCGCCGCCGCGCTCCGCCTCGCCCGGCCGGTCAAGTGGATCGAGGATCGCTGGGAGCATTTGCAGGCGACCAACCATTCGCGCGAGCAGACCCACCGGATCCGCGCGGCGGTGGATGCCGACGGCATCGTGCGCGGTGTCGACGACATTTTCCTGCACGACCAGGGCGCCTATATCCGCACCCACGGGGTGCGCGTGCCCGACATGACGGCCGGCATGATGCCGGGCCCCTACCGGTTCCCGGCCTACCGGTCGCGCGGCCATGTGCGGCTGACCAACAAGACGCCGGCCGCGACCTACCGCTCGCCCGGGCGCTACGAGGCGACATTCGTCCGCGAACGCCTGCTCGATGCCGTGGCGGCATATCTGAATGCCGACCCGGTCGACATAAGGCGCCGCAATCTGATCGCGTCGGACGAAATGCCGTTCGCGGGCGGCATCGACACGATCGACCACGAGGTGGTCTACGATTCGGGCGACTACGCGAGGCTGCTCGACAAGGCGCTGGCGCGCGCCGGCTGGGACGACATGCAGGCCGGAATGTCGACTCGCCGCGCGAACGGCGAGCTGGCCGGCGCCGGGCTCGCGCTGTTCGTCGAGAAGAGCGGCCCCGGCCCGGCCGATGGGGTGCGTATCCGGGTCGACACGACGGGCGCGGTCGAGCTGCTGACCGGCGGCGCCTCGCTCGGCCAGGGGTTCGAGACCGTCATGGCCCAGATCTGCGCCGAGACGCTCGGGGTCGATTACCGCCGGGTCCGCGTCGTCCACGGCCGCACCGACCTGATCGATTACGGCTTCGGCGCGCATTCCTCGCGCGCCACGGTGATGACCGGCGAGGCGGTCCGGATCGCGAGCGAGAAGCTGCGCGCCAGGGCCGTCGAGGCGGCGGCGGAACTGCTCCAGGCGCCCGCCGACGCGCTCGACGTCGCCGGCGGAAAGGTCGCGCGGACCGACCGCGAGGGCGGCGCGGAGATCGAGCTCGGCGAGATCGCCCGCCGGCTGGCGCCGGGCTCGCCGCTGCTGGCGGGGCGCGATCCCGGCCTCTCGGCGGAAGGCTGGCACCGCACCGACCTGATGGCCTACCCCTACGGCGTCCACATCGCCCAGGTCCGCGTCGACCCGGGCACCGGCGCGGTCGAGGTCGAGCGGTTCCTGGTCGCCTACGATGTCGGCCGCGCGGTGAACCCGATGCTGGTCGACGGCCAGCTCACCGGCGGCTGCGTGCAGGGGCTCGGCGGCGCGCTCCTTGAGGAGTTCCGCTACGACGAGACCGGCGCGCCGCTCTCGGTCACCTTCGCCGACTATCTGATGCCGACGCTGGCCGAGACCCCGCCCATCGACCTGCTGCTCACCGAGGACGCGCCGAGCCCCTATAACGGGCTCGGCGTGAAGGGCGCCGGCGAAGGCGGGATCAACGCGGTCGGCGCGGCCATCGCCTCCGCCATCGACGCCGCCATCGGCATCCCCGGCGCCATCGACCGCCTGCCGGTCACGCCGGAACGGCTGCGGGCGATCCTGAAGCGGGCGGGGAAGGCGTAGAGGCCTGCTAGCGATGTGACCGGCAAGACAAGCGAATCGGTTGAAGAAAACAGGGTTTACAGTAGAGACGCAAAGCGGCAGAATGTTCCCTAAATGTTCTCGTTCGGGTTGTGGTGAGAACCGGCTATAGGGTGGATGAGCGCCGCCTTGGGACCTGTAGCGGGGCACGCCAAGGCTAACGCTCCACGTGTCGAACGAACCGTTGGATGGGAAAAGAGTGAGCAAGAAGAGCGACCTTCCCTTCGGCAGCGAGTTTTCGCCCTCGCAGATCGAGCTTACGGCGGTTTTGGAATTGGCCGACACTCACGGCGGCGACTGGCACGCTTTCGAGCAAGCCGTGCGGGCCGGTTTTTTCGAGAAACACGAGACCGACGATTACAACCGGAACAAACTCGCCAACAACACGAAGCTGGGGATGATCGCCTACGGCATCATCGACCGCGACGCCGCCCTTACCGACTTCGGACGAGAACTTCTTGCTTCGAAGGACGACGAAGCCACCCTTTACCGCCAGCTTGCAAAGCACATTCTCCTGAACCTGCACGGCATGACACTAGTGCGCTGCATCCAGGACATGGCGGCAGCAGGCGAGCGGGTCAATCTTACCACGCTGCGCGAGGGGCTCGCCGCACGCGGCGTCCACTACCCGTCGGGCGGGAAACACCCGAGCATGATGCGCCTCTGGCTTGCCAAGGCAGGCGTCTTCGTCGGCAAGCGCTGGCAGGTCGATCCTCACAAAATCGAAGACATTCTCGGGCTCGGTCCTGACGAGTTCGAGGTGCTGGCCGACTTTACGCCGGAGCAACGCGCGTTCCTGCGAGCGCTCGCCAACACGGGGACGACGAAGCCCCAGCCCACAAACGAAATTGCCAGGCTCGCCGCAGCGACCTATGGCGTGAGGTTCCCCGAAAAGAGCCTGCCGAAGCTTGTGCTCCACGCTCTGCAAGACGCCGGCTATATCACCGCCACAAAGACCACCTCGGGTCGCGGTGCCAAACCTTTCCTGGTTTCCCCGACGTCCAAGCTGGTCGCCGATGTGGTCGATCCCCTCATCGAGCAACTCAAAGGACAGACGGATCCCAAGCTTCTGGCACTGTTGCGCACGCCGCTTTCCGCCATCCTGAAAGAAATGAAGAGCAAGGATCGCCACAAGGCGGGACTGGCGCTCGAAGCCCTCGCCTTCAAGATCATGCGCCTACTCGACATGACCTTCATCGCAACCCGATTGCGGGCGAATCAGACGGGAGGCGCGGAGGTCGACCTGATTTTCGAGAATGCCCGCCTTGTTTTCTCCCGCTGGCAGGTGCAGTGCAAGAATACCGCCCGCGTCTCGCTCGACGACGTGGCAAAGGAAGTGGGGCTGACGCATGTCCTGAAAAGCAACGTCATTGTCGTCGTCACAACTGGCCAGATCGGCAGCGAAGCGCGCCGCTACGCCAATAGGATCATGGCGGATTCAAACCTGGCCGTGATCATGCTCGATGGGAGCGACCTGAAATCCATCGGCGAGCGTCCCGCCGCGATTTTGCGTGCCTTCGACCGCGAGGCCCGTCACGCGATGAAACTCAAGAAGCTCGAACTCTAGGGAAGACAGGACAATGACGAACGGCCAACTGCCGACCGTTTATCACCGAACCCCTCTCGGGTGCATCCACCACGCTGACAGCTTGGACGTGATGGAGCGGACCGGAACGGCGTCCGTCGACCTCATCATGACGAGTCCTCCTTTCGCGCTGACACGCAAGAAGGACTATGGGAATGAACAGGAAGACGCCTATCTCGAATGGTTCAGGGATTTCGCGGAGCAGTTCCACCGCATCCTGAAAGACGACGGCAGCCTCGTGATCGACCTCGGCGGCGCATGGAAGCCGGGCCTTCCGGAACGCAGCCTCTATCACTTTAAGCTCCTGATCATGTTGTGCGAGGAATACGGCTTTCACCTCGCCCAGGAATTCTACTGGTGGAATCCGTCGAAACTGCCGGCACCGGCCGAATGGGTGAACATCCGTCGCATCCGCGTGAAGGACGGAATCAACACCGTGTGGTGGTTATCCAAAACGCCGTGGCCACGCGCGAGCAACCGACGCGTCCTTCAACCCTACAGCGAGAGCATGAAGACGCTCCTGAGCAATGGCTACAGGGCGAAGCTAAGGCCGTCGGGGCATGACATCAGCGAGAAGTTCGCCATCGATAACGGGGCCTCCATTCCTCCGAACCTGATCGCCATACCCAATACGGAGAGCAACAGCGGTTACCTGCGCTACTGCAAGGAGAAAGGTATCAAGGCACATCCGGCCCGCTTCCCCGCCGCCTTGCCTGAGTATTTCATCCGTATGCTGACCGACCCGGAAGACATGGTTTTCGACCCCTTCGGCGGGAGTTGCGTCACCGGCGAGGTTGCCGAGCGTCTCGGCCGCAAGTGGATATGCGTAGAGCTCGTCGAGAAATACCTCCAAGGCGCGAAGGGACGGTTCGAGACGGAAAGGGAGCCGCCGAAACCAAGAACGTCGAAGAGAGATGAAGGGTATTACCGTGTTGCACATCCCGGCTTGCTCTGGAACGGCAGCGACGAGCGCAAGTCCGCGCCGCTTCCCGAAGACGGCGGCAGGCGGCGGCCTGCTCTCATACGTCGGACCGAAACCGACGCGGGAAGAGAAACGGACAACCGAACCGCCAGTATATTCTGAGCGGTCGTTCGAGCTAAATTGCCGGAAACTGGAGTTTCGGCGACGTGGAGTAGGAGTAAAGAAGCGGCTGAACGATACCGTCGGAAAATCGCAGGTGAAGCGTGGGTCCGATACGCGGTGAGAGTGCGCTGGGTCACCGCAGCCTTGACCGGTCCTGAACGCCACGCGGGGACGTATGTCTGGTTCCCGGACAAACCCCGACCCCCAGCCTCAAACGCCTGCTCGCTTCCGCCCTCCCCTCAAGGGGATCGACGTCGAACGGCTGCGCGACTCGGGTCGTGAGGTCCAGTTCTGACATACCCTGATGGACACGGGTGTGGTCCCCCGGCTGCACAAGGGTGGCCGCTGCGATTTCCGGGTCGCTGGTCAGTACGCAGAGATCGTGAGCCGGGTCTATTCCGAAGCGTGTTTGTAACCGGACGCTCATCCGCAAGGCCGACGAGCGCTTCGACCGACACCTCGTCCGGCTCGCCGGGAAAGGAGGGTCGCGATGACCGTGAGCCTGAAGGACATGATGGCGGACCTCAACCCCGCAAGGCGCCGCAAAATCGAGGACCGCGCCGCGGAGCTCATCGCCGAGGAGATGGCGCCGCGCGAGCTGCGCAAGGCGCGGAAGCTCACCCAAGTCAGCGTCGCGCGCGAGCTCGACTGCGAGGAGGACGAAGGCCGGTTCAACGAGACGCTGAAGCGGATCGCTCAGAAGAAGGACGAGAGCCCGTTCCGGAAGTAGACGGGCTCCCGTCTTTGGCTCACAGCTTCTTCGCGCCGAAGGCGCCGACGATGTCGGACTGCTCGAAGATGCCCCCCGCCTCGGCGTGGCCCGGACCGTAGAAGCCGCCCTGGATACGCGCGCCCGACTGGCCCCGCGAGAACGTCCCGTCCGGGCCGACCTCGAGGCCGGTGAAGGGGGATTATAGCGAATAGTCACATTTTTCGCTTGAACTCCGGCCCGGCAATCCCTATCTTATAGTCACACAAGGGGATTGAAGATGGCTCGCAAGGCACCCGGAAAATCGCATCGCAAGGGACTGACCTTCATGGAGGTCGCCGACATGTTCCGCGATGAAGACACGGCGCGGGACTGGATCGCGTCGCAGCGTTGGCCGGACGGCCCGCATTGCCCGAAATGCGGATCGGTGAACGTCCAGTCCGGGATCAAGCATCGGACGATGACGCACCGCTGCCGCGACTGCATGACCGGCAAAAGCAAGACCATGTTCTCGATCAAGACCGGCACGGTGATGGAAGGGTCGAACCTGAAATACCGGGCATGGGCGGTCGGGATTTACCTGTTCACGACGAATATCAAGGGCGTCTCGTCCATGCGGCTGCATCGCGAATTGGGGATCAGTCAGAAAGCGGCATGGTTCATGCTGCACCGGCTGCGGCTGGCGATGGAAGCCGAGACCGGGCCGTTCGCCGGGCCAGTCGAGGCAGACGAGACTTACGTGGGCGGGAAGCGGAAGAACAAGAGCAACGCGGAACGCAAGGCGGCGACCGGGCGCGGCGCGGTGGACATGGAAGCCGTGGTCGGCGTGAAAGACCGCGCGACGAACAAGGTCGCGGCCCGTCATGTCACCCGGACGGACACGCCGCACGTCGCCGGGTTCGTCGCGGAGAAAACCCGGATCGGCGCGAAGGCGTATACCGACGATGCCGCCGTCTACAACGCGCTCGATCCATGGTTCGATCACGAATCAGTCAATCACTCGGCTTCCGAATACGTCCGCGGCGATGCCCATACCAACGGGATTGAGGCACTGTGGTCGATGTTCAAGCGCGGGCAGCATGGCATCTATCACAAGTTCAGCCCCAAGCACCTCGATCGCTATGTCACGGAATTCGCCGGACGGCACAATGACCGCGAAGCCGATACCGTCGACCAAATGGCCGGGATCGTCTCGGGGATGCAGGGCAAGCGGCTGCGGTATCGGGAACTGATCGCCGACAACGGCCTGTCGAGCGGAGCCCGGTCATGACGGGCGCGGCCGAGGACAACTGGGTTCGGGTCCGTGCCGAGTGCACGCCGTCCGGCTTCCTTCGCAAGCTCCGCGCCGAAATCTGTCGGGACGTGATCGAGGCCAATAAGCAGTTTGAGCCGGACAAGTCGTTCTCCCTTTCGTCCGAGGATGAGGCCGCGTTCCTCCGCGTGTTCCGGCGACTCAAAGGGGCGACCGAGGCCGATGCTTTCGTGTCGTTCAAGCCGAGCGGCGAATCGTCGGTTTCCGTGTCGCTCCACTATCGGAACGGTGGGGGCCGCGCGCTCTACTCCGAACAGCCGATTGGCGAAGTCATCCTCGGCTGGGATCACAATCAACTCCGATGCTCGATCACGTTGGACGAAATGAGCATTTCCACGCTGGAACTCCGGCGCGGATCGCTCGGCAAACTGTTCTTCGAATGAGCGCCAATTTCGCGTCCGGCACGGTCTGGACGGGCGACAATCTCCCCGTCATGCGCGGCATGAACGATGCCTGTATCGACCTCACGCCGTTCAACAGCAATCGAGACTACGCGGCTCCCATCGGCTCGGAAGCGGCGGGCGCGGCGTTCAAGGACACTTGGACGCTATCGGACGTGGACGTTCACGAACACGGCGAGCTGGCCGACCGCCACCCGGCGGCCTATTCGGTGATCGAGGCCGCGCGGCAGGCGCACGGCAAGTCCATGCAGTCCTATCTCATCATGATGGCCGTCCGGCTCTTGGAAATGCGCCGGGTCCTCAAAGCGGACGGCTCAATTTATCTGCATTGCGACGATGCCGCCGGGCATTGGCTCCGGGCGCTGATGGACGCGGTGTTCGGCGTGGCCGCGTTCCGCAACGAAATCGTCTGGAAACGGATCGGAAACCACAACGACGCGGGCCGGTTCGGGCGCACCGGCGACCGGCTGCTGTTCTACGGCTCCGACATAGAGCGGGGGGGGGTAAGGGTTCCGCTTTCGGAATCGAATGCTGCGAAATATCGCCGAACCGACAATCGTGGCCGCTATCAGGACACGGATTTGACCGGCCCAAAGACGACCGAGGGCGAGGCCGGACAACCGTGGCGGGGCTGGAACCCGACCGACATAGGGCGGTGTTGGAGCGTGCCGAAAACCGGCGATTACGCGGCTTGGATCGCCGAGAACATCATCCCCGACTATCTCGCCGAGGAAAGCATCCTCGCGCGGCTCGATATGCTTGATGCCGCCGACATGATCGTTTTCACGGCGAACGGCACGCCGCGCTTGAAGCGGTATCTCCACGCGAATCCCGGCCAGGTCCCGCCGGACGTGTGGACCGACATTCCGCCAGTGAACTCCCAGGCCAAGGAACGGACAGGGTTTCCTACGCAAAAGCCGCTGGCGCTGTTGGAGCGGGTGATCCTCGCCAGCACGAAACCGGATGACATGATTCTGGACCCGTTTTGCGGCTGCGCAACGGCGTTGGTGGCGGCGGATCGGCTGTCCCGGCGCTGGGTCGGAATCGATCTATCCGCGCTGGCGGTGAAACTCGTTGATGACCGGATCGCGGGCGACCGGGGGTCCATGCCGTGGGGCGGCGCGCTGGCCCTGACGGCCCCGCCGGCGCGCACCGACCTCGGCGACCTTCCCAACTACCGGACGCACCGGCATCGCCTCTACGGCGAACAGGAAGGCGTGTGCGCCGGGTGCGAGACGCATTTCCCGTTCCGGGTGATGGACGTCGACCACATGCTGCCCCGCTCGCGCGGCGGAACCGATCATCCCGACAACCTTCAACTGCTTTGCTCCGGCTGCAACCGGAGCAAGGGCGGGAAGACCATGGCCGAATGGAGGGCGACGCAATGACGGCGAAGGCGAGACGGGGGAAGCTCCGCAAGCCCCGGACGATCACGCTCCCCGATCAGAGTTACCAGCCGCCGAAGGCGGAGCGGGAGAAGGAACACGACATGCCGGGGGCATCGTTGAAGACGATTCGGCGGGCGTTCTTCCGGCCCTTCAACGTCCGGCGCGAGGGCGCGGACTGATTGCCGGAATGTGACTATTCGCTATAATCCCCCGGTGAAGAGCATCGCCTCCGTCGAATGAGCCGTCCCGCGGTCGATGTTCTTGATGCCGCTGAACCCGACGTCGAGCCCGCCGGTCGGCATGCCGTAGTTCAGCGCCGCCGTCCCGACCAGCCGGTCGCCGCGATCGTCCCCGACAACCGGCGTTCCCACCATGATGCCGAGCCAGGTGGCGGACCCGGTCAGCGGGCGATCGGTGAGATCT
>JAJDVM010000118.1 GCA_022826125.1 Defluviicoccus sp. | reverse complement strand
TTCTGGTGCGCTCCCGCCCGGCGACCGATCCGGGCGTGCCGGTGTGGTACGACGCGGAGGCGATGCTCGCCGTCGAGCCCGACATCGTGATCGAGGCGGCGGGACACGAGGCGCTGCGCGCGATCGGGCCGGCGGTCGTCGCGTCGGGCGCCGACCTGATCGTCGCCGCCGTGGGCGCGCTGGCCGACGAGGACTTCGCGGAAGAGCTGCGCGAGGCGGCGCGGGACGGCGCCAGGGTGATCGTGCCGCCGGGCGCCGTCGCCGGGCTCGACGGGCTGGTGGCGGCGCGCACCGCGGGGCTGGAGCGGGTGACCTACTCGTCCCACAAGCCGCCCCATGCCTGGCGGGGCACGCGGGCGGAACGGGCGATCGACCTCGATCACGCGGAGGACGAAGTCGTGTTCTTCACCGGCAGCGCGCGCGAGGCGGCGCTGCACTACCCGCAGAACGCCAATGTCGGGGCGGCGGTCTCGATCGCCGGGCTCGGCCTCGACGAGACGCGGGTCCGGCTGATCTCGTCCAGGAAGGTCGAAGACCCCTTGGGCGTCATCGAGGCCCAGGGCGCGTTCGGCAGCTTCCGCTTCGAATGCCTCGCCAAGGCCTCCCCGACCAACCCCAAGACATCGGCCATCACAGCCGACAGCCTGCTCCAATGCGCGAGGCTCGGGATCGGGATACCGGCGTTCGGCGGGTAGGGCGGCCCCTACACCCCCGGGCAGGTCGAGGTTACGCCGCCGTCGACCACCAGGGTCTGGCCGGTGACGTAGGAGGATTCGTCGGACGCCAGGTAGAGCGAGGCGTAGGCCACGTCCCAGCCGGTGCCCATGCGGCCGAGCGGCACGATGGCGTCGCGCGCCTTGCCGTATTCCTCGGCCGAGGTGTAGCCCTTGTAGGCGTAGGACGGCTTGCCCTTGATGTCGCGGCGGGTGAACGGGGTGTCCATGTAGCCCGGCAGCACGCAGTTGGCCCGGATCTGCTTCCCCGCGTATTGCAGCGCGATGTTCCGGGTGAACTCGTTGAGCGCGCCCTTGCCCGTGGCGTAGGTCGTCATCGGCACATTGAGATGCCGGATGCCGCCGATCGACGAGATGTTGACGATCGACCCGCCGCCCTGCTCCTCCATGATCGGGATCACCGCCTTGCAGGTGAGGAAGGCCGAGGTCACGTTGATGTCGAACGTGTCGTACCAGTCCTCGACCGAGACCGTCGGCAGGGCGCGGCCGGGCCCGACCCCGCCCACGTTGTTGTGCAGCACGTCGATGCGCCCCCACGCCGCCATGCAGGCCTCGACCATCGCCGTCACCGAGTCCGGTTCGGTGACGTCGGCGGCCCAGGCCATCGCCTCGCCGCCCTCTTCCTCGACGATGCCGACGGTCTCCCGGGCGGCCTCGATGTTGATGTCGACGGCAAAGACCTTCGCGCCCTCGCGGCCGTAGACCACCGCCGTCGCCTTGCCGTTGCCCCAGCCCGGCCCGACCGCGCCCGCGCCGGTCACCAGCGCGACCTTGCCGGCCAGGCGGTCGCCGCGTTTCACCTCTTCCGACATCCTACTCCCCTGTTGAACTTCCCTCGGATCGCTACTCCGCCGCGTCCGGCATCCGCTCCGGCGCGACGCGGAGCTCGGTGTCGAGCAGCGGCGGGTCGCCCGCGCGGCGCACCTCGACCGACAGCAGGTGCGCGCAGTTCGGGCAGACATATTCGTTGACCGCGATCTCGCCGGTGAGCCCGAAGCGGTTCCACGGGCTCAATGTCTCCATCGGTACGGCGCGGACCAGCGCGCCGGTCTTGGGATCGGCCTCGACCGGCGCCAGCGGGTGGCGGCAGGACCGGCAGTCGTACCAGAGCGCCGCGCCGCGCTCGGCGACGACCACGGACTGACCGAGCGCGCCGACGGGTTCGCCCGACACGCGCGGCGCGGCGGGAACCGGGGGTGCATGATCGGGATAGACATCCGCGAACGGTCGTCCCTCGGACAGCCTGCGAGCTCGGATCGTCCGGCGCGCTTCCTCCGTCGCGTGTGCGTCCACGCGACCGGCATCGTCGAGCGTCACGCCATAGACCGCCTCCGCGACCTCGCGCGAGCATAAGCCGGCCCGTATGTCGTCGGCGACCGCCTGCGGCGGGCGCAGCAGCGCATCGCCGTACCCGCCCCCGCCGGCGCAGGCGATCACCCAGGCGTCGTCCTCATCGACGATGGTGCGGGTCTTGGCAGCCTGCGGCTCGACCGCCTCGCAGTCGGCATCGTCGAGCCCGGCCGCGATCTCGCCCCGGACGAACCGCGCGCGGATATCGGCGCCGCGCAGCAGCGCGCGCACCTGGACGCTCGACGGGTAGCCGCCATAGAGCCCCTGCGATTCCGGCTGGCTCGCCCCGTGGGTCAGCAGCGTCAGGTCGATCGGCCCGTCCGTCCGGTGCGGCACCAGCATCGCCTCGGTCCCGACCCCGCCCCGGTAGCGCCCGGCCCCGCCGGTATCCCGCGACTGGCGGCGGTAGACGTAGAGGATCGGGTATTCCTTCTCGTAGGTCTCGACATTGGCGATCCCCATGGCGGGCGTGCCGGGCAGACCGCCGGTATCGGGACCGTCCTTCCACGCCCGCCCGCCGCCGCCGCCGCTCTGGTCAAGGAGGACGGCGGTGAACGGCCGGCCGTCCTCGTGCCGCCCCGCCAGCGTCGCGCCCTGCCACGCCGGCGACCAGTTGGCCTGGGCCTCGCTGCCGGCGAGGTCGGAGGACGCGAGCATCTTGCCGATCGCCTGGGATGCGACATGGGAGGTCGCGAAGGTGGCGGCGACGGTCGCCATGCTGACCGCCGCGGGGTGGGTGGCGTTGTTCAGCGTGCCCTCCTCGCTGACGAAGCGGATCGCCGGCATGATCGCGCCCGGCGACCACGGCATGTCGTAGCAGAGCATCGGCAGGATGGCCGACACGGTGCCGCTCTCGAGCCCGACCCGGGTGCAGTTGACCGCGCCGCGCGCCTGCCGGTCGGTGCCGGTGTAGTCGAATTCCAGCGTCTCGCCGGTCTTGGTCATCTGGAGGCGGACGCGGTAGAGCCGGTTCTCGTTGCCGTCATGGTCGAGGAAGCCCTCCGCGCGCCAGCTCCCGTCGGGCAGCGCGCGCAGCCGTCTGGCGAAGGACGCGCCGACGGTGCGCAGCAGCTCGTCCTGCAACGCCATGAAGGTGTCGACCCCGTACTCGGCGATCATCTCGCGGATGCGCTCGCCGGTGCAGTTGATCGCCGCGATCCGCGCCCGCACGTTGAGCCCGTTGACCTCGGAGGTGCGCGAGTTGCGGATCACCAGCGCCTCCAGATCGTCGCGGATCTTGCCGCGCTCGACCATCTTGATCGGCGGGATCAGCGGTCCCTCGCCGAACACGTCCGGCGTGCCGACGGTGAAGCTGCCGGGGTTGGGGCCGCCCACGTCGGTCTCGTGCATGGCGAGCCCGGCCCAGCAGACCAGCCGCCCCTCCCAGTGGATCGGCGCCACCATCAGGATGTCGTTCATGTGCGCGGCGCCGCACCAGGGATCGTTGGTGACGAAGGCGTCCCCCTCGTCGATCCCCACCGACTCGCCCAACCGCTCGATCACCGTCTTGACCGCGAAGTTGAGGCAGAGCGAGAGCCGCGTCGTATAGATCCCGACATAGAGCGAGTCGCCGGCGGGCGTCAGCAGCGAGGTGTTGAAGTCCTTCGCCTCGTAGACCGCGGGCGAGCCCGAGACCTGCGCGGCGACGCGGCCCTGCTCGTCGTTGATCATCCAGAGCCGGTGGCGCAACACCTCGAAGGTTATGGGATCGAGCGTCGCCGTCATGGCTTCGTCCCTTCTCCGTCTCCGGGCGGATCGACCGAGATCACGACATTGCCGAACCCGTCGACCCGGGCGCCGGCGAAGGACGGTAGCACGATCGTATCTCCGGCTCGTTCGATAACCAGCGGACCCCTGAAGGTCATCCCCGGGCTCAGGAGCGCGCCGTCATAGACCGGCGCATCCCGCGCCGCGCCGGTCTCGGGGAAGACGATCGGGCGCGTGCCGGTGCGCGCCGCCTCCGCGTCGGCATCGGGGTCGGGGTCGACCGCCGCGAGCGCCGGGGCCACGGTCTCCGCCATGCCCTCGACCCGGCACTTGACGATCTCGATCCCGGCCGCGCGATAGGCCGCGTTGGCGCCGTAGAGCGCGGAGTAGCGCGCCTCGAACGCGTCGACGGCCGCTTCTTGCGAAGACCCGGCGGAAACCGGGACCGAGAGCGCCGATGGCTGAAGCCGGTATTTCATGTAGAGCGAGCGCTCGAAGCGGCGCTCGCCTTCGGGCACGCCCTCGCTGTCGAACAGCGCCGCCAGGCCGCGCTCGTTCTCCTCGAACAGGGCGCCGAGCCTTTCCCACTCCTCGTCGGCCAGCGGAAACACCGCCGGGAAGGACGCTTCCTCGCCATGCAGCAGCCCGCCGGTCATCATGCCGAGCGCCGAGAACACCGCGGCGAAGGACGGCACGTAGACCGTGCCGATCCTGAGCTCGCGCGCGAGATAGGCGATGTGCATCGCCGCCGCGCCGCCATAGGCGAACAGCACGAACTCGCGCGGGTCGCGCCCCCGGTCGATCGAGCAGCGCCGCATCAGGTCGGCCATGTGCGCGTTGACGATGCGGAAAGCGCCGGACGCGACGCTCATCCGGTCGTTCCCCATCGCGCCCGCGACCTCGTCCGCCGCGCGTTCGGCCGCCCCGATGTCGAGCCGCATGCGGCCGCCGAGAAACGCGGACGCGTCGAGGAAGCCGAGGATCAGGTCGACGTCGGTCACCGTCAGCCGGGTTCCGCCGCGCCCGTAGCAGGCGGGTCCGGGGTCGGCGCCCGCGCTGTCCGGGCCGACGCGGAGCAGCCCGTTCTCGTCGAGCCAGACGACGCTGCCGCCGCCCGCGCCGACCGAGCTGACCGCGACCTTGGGCATCAGATAGGTGTATTTGTCGATCACCGGCTGCTCGTCGAGCACCGACTTGCCGCCCTCGATCATGGCGACATCGAAGGTGGTGCCGCCCATGTCGGCGCAGAGGATGTTGTCCTCGCCGTAGGCCGCCCCGAAGAAGCGCGCGCCGAGCACGCCGCTGACCGGGCCGGAATCGAGCATCAGGAGCGGCCTCGCGCGCACGTCCTCCATCGTCGTCAGACCGCCCATCGAGTGGGCGAGCAGGAGCGGCGCGCGATAGCCCCTCTCGTTCAGGTCCGCCGCGAGGCGTTCGAGATAATCGACCACCCTCGGCCCGACATAGGCGTTGACCACGGTCGTTACCGCGCGCTCGTACTCGCCCAGCACCGGGGCGAGCTCCGAGGAAGTGGAGACGTAGACGTCCGGATGGTCCCTCTCGATGCGCTCGCGCACCCGGCGCTCGTGCTCGCCGTTGAGGAACGACCAGAGAAAGCAGACCGCGATGGCGCGCGCCCCGTCGGCGACCAGCGCATCGACCGCCCGGGCCGCCTCTTCCACGTCCATCGCCACGACCACGTCGCCGGCGCGGTCGAGACGTTCCGCGACCCCCCGGATCATGCGGCGGTCGACGATCGGCGGGTCGGCCTTGTCGAGATGCGACTGGTGGATCATCTCGCGCTCGGATTGGCCGACGACCTTCTGCATCACCTTGCCGATGGGAATCGCGTCCTCGTGCCCCTTGGTGGTGATCAGCCCCGTCGACACGCCGTTGCGCTCGACGACCGCGTTGGTCGCGATGGTGCAGCCGTGGATCAGGTGGCGGCAGCCGGAAAGCAGCCCGTCGAGCGTGGTCTCCAGCGAGTCGGCAGCGACGCGGATCGCATCCAGCACGCCTTCGGCCGGGTCCTCGCGGGTGCTGGGCGCCTTGGCGGTGGCGACGATGCGGCCGTCGCGGTCGAGCACCGCGCAGTCGGTGAACGTGCCCCCGATGTCGATGCCTATGTAATGCTCCATCGCCTCTCGCCAATGCCGGCCGCCCGGCTATTGTAGGCGCGCGCGGCGGTCCGGCGAAGGAGCACGGGATGAAGATCGACGGTCGATGCCATTGCGGCAGCATCTCCTACGAGGCCGAAATCGACCCGGACAATGTGCGGATCTGCCATTGCACGGACTGCCAGCTTCTGTCGGGAACGGCGTTCCGGGTCTCGGTCGGAACGCCCGAGGAGAACTTCGCCCTGCTCTCCGGCGCGCCCCGGACCTACGTCAAGATCGGGGAGAACGGCGCCCGGCGGGCGCAGGTGTTCTGCCCCGACTGCGGTTCGCAGATCTACGCGACCGCGGCCGACGGCGACGGCCCGAAGGTGTTCAATCTCCGCACCGGCACCATCGACCAGCGCGATCTCCTGAAGCCCAGGTCGCAGATCTGGACGCGCTCCGCCCAGGCCTGGGTCGGCGAGATCGGCTCCCTCCCGGCGAAGGAGATGCAGTAGCCCGCCGTGAACCCGCGCACCGTCGTCTCGGCGCTCGTCGTCGTCGCGGGCATCGCGATCTGGTTCCTGCCCGATCCGGCGGGCGGGCCGGCGGGGGTGTGGCATGCCTGCGCGGTCGTGGTGGTGGCGATCGGCCTGTGGGCGACGGCGGCGCTCCCGGAATATTTCACGGCGCTGATCTTCC
>JAJDVM010000335.1 GCA_022826125.1 Defluviicoccus sp. | reverse complement strand
CAGCAGATAGCGCACGACGCCTTCGAGGTCGTAGTAAGGCGGACCCCCACCGCGGGAGCGGTAGCTCTCCAGCGTGCGCGGGCTCAGGCCCAGGTATTCCGCCACCCTCTTGGTAGATATGAACTGGGTGTTCTCGTCCATTTCTTTCTCCCATGTGTCCTGCCGCATCGACCGCAACAGGCGTGACGCCGTCCCCGACCGAGGCCCGCACCTGGCTCCACCGCGCTCGCGGTGTTCGCCATCCAGGCACTCATCTTCCGGTCGGTGCCGAACATCGGCGACCGTCCCCGCCCCGGCCTGAGCACAAAGCCGGGACCGCGCATTGCCTTCTCGCCGAACCCTTGCGGCTTGATGCCAGTCTTCTTGAGGAAGGCATCGACCTCCTGCAGGAAGCAGGGGCCGATGAACTCCAGGTTCATGGAGGCCGGTACCGTGTCGGCAGTGCCGAGGCGCACGTCCGAGCCCCGACCAAGGCGGCCAGGGAGGGACGCGTCGCCGGGCGCAGCGCTGCCGAGGCCGCAATGCGAGAGATGATCGAGAGCGATGTTTGCCTCGATGCTGTGCGCCTCGGTGCTGTCGATCGGCGCCTGCCAGCAGCCTGGGACAATGCGGTCGATGTGGAGTGGCGTGCTCATGGAGAGAACATATAGGGAACATTTCTCTCTATGCAATTGTATGGAATCGGAGATTGGATGTAGCATTTGGCATAAAGCGACGACATAAGGTGTCAGGAGTACTCAGGAGTACCATCCAGTACGACGATCAACTTTTCGTGATGCTGGCACGATCCTTCCGGGCGCGAGATCGCGCTTACCATTGTCCGCAGCCGTTACAGGGTCGGCGGTTACGCGAGAGCTTCTCGCGATAGCCCGCTGGTCCCAGAGCGATGATCACGCCACATGCCGCTGTCATCGAACCAACATGAAACGGCCTCTTTCCCCGCACCGTTGATTGATCTCTCCGGTCGGTACGGCAACCAAATCTACTCACGACTTTACTGTTGCCCCATTTTGCGCGATGGAGGCTTATGCCGGTCACTTGAGAATCGGATCAGCTGCTCCATGCTTGATGCATGAATATCGGTGCCGCGGTCTCGGGCAGCCTCTTTGCCAACGATTTCCTTTGCGAATCCGTTGGCCAGACCCCTGACTGGCAGGGTCTCAACGCGGCCGCACTCGACGCAGTCGAGGCATCGTTGCGGACCATCGTTGACAACTTCCCCTTCGCCGGCTCGCCCAACGAGAGCCAGACCGAAGACGACCTCATTTGGCCCGTTCTCGCGACGCTTGGCTGGACGGCGAGCCTGCGGCAGCAGAATCTGAGCGCGACCGGGCGGGAGGACGTGCCGGACGGTCTGTTGTTCGCAGACAACGAGGCGAAGAGCCAGGCCAACCGCTTCGCCCAGGAGTGGAAGCGCTACGAGCACGGCCTTGCGGTGGTCGAATCCAAGCGCTGGCAGCGACCGCTCGACCGGCGTTCCGGGAGAGCCGACGAACAGACAGCGCCATCGACCCAGATGCTGCGCTATCTGCGACGCGTCGACGATCTAACCACCGGCAGGCTCCGCTGGGGCATTCTCACGAACGGCGCGCGCTGGCGGCTCTACTACCAGGGCGCGCGCTCGGTGTCCGAGCAGTTCTTCGAGGTCGATCTTCCGGCGATCCTCGACCTTCCCGGCCACAACGACGGCCTCTTTGCCCTCGACGGCACGGAGCGGCACCACTGCCTCAAGCTGTTCGCGCTGGTCTTCCGGCGCGAGGCCTTCCTGCCCGGCGCGGTGGACGAACGGACCTTCCATCAGCGCGCCATCGAGGAAGGCCGCTTCTACGAGGAGCGTGTTGCCGCCAGCCTCTCCGATCTGGTCTTCGGCCAGGTCTTCCCCGAGCTCGCCCGTGCGATCGCCGCCGCCGCGCCGGACTCGCCCCTGCCCGAGGTACGCGAGGCCGCGCTGATCCTGCTCTATCGGCTGCTGTTCATCCTCTATGCCGAAGACCGCGACCTGCTGCCGGTCCGCGACGAGCGCTACGACGACTACGGGTTGCGCGACAAGGTGCGCGGCGACATCGGCAGCCGCAAGGACCGCGGGGACGTATTCTCGGAAGACGCTGCCCGCTACTGGTCGGCGGTGGACGATCTCTGCCGGGCCGTGGACCGTGGCGACGCCGTCATCGGCCTGCCGCCCTACAATGGCGGCCTGTTCGACCGGGCGCGCGTGCCGCTGCTCGACCGCATCCGGCTCGGCGACCGGGTGATGGCGGATGTCATCGACGCGCTTTCCTTCGAGCAGGACGAGGCAGGGCGCCGCCGCTACATCAACTATCGCGACCTCGGCGTGCGCCAGCTCGGCTCGATCTACGAGCGCCTGCTGGAGCATGAACTCGTCCGCGAGGGCGACGCGGTGGCCGTTCGCCCCAACATATTCGCCCGCAAGGGCTCGGGCAGCTACTACACGCCCGACGACCTGGTGGGCCTGATCGTCGAGGAGACGATCGATCCTCTGGTGCAGGCGCGCATGGACGCCTTCATGGCCGAAGCCGGGCGCGTGCCCGAAGAAGGACACGCCCGTGGGCGGGCCGTGGCGCGACTGGCGGAACACGACCCCGCCGAGGCGATCCTCGCCCTCAAGGTCTGCGACCCCGCCATGGGATCGGGGCACTTTCTGGTGAGCCTGGTGGATTACCTCGCCGACCGGGTGATCGCCGCCATGGCCGAGGCGGAAGCGGCGGCGGAGGGTTACGCCTCTCCGCTCGCAAGCCGTATCCAGGATATCCGCGACCGGATCGTGGCGAATGCGGAAGAGCGCAACTGGGCCATCGATAAGGACCGGCTGGACGACCGCCATATCGTCCGCCGCATGGTACTCAAGCGCTGCGTCTACGGGGTCGACAAGAACCCGATGGCGGTGGAGCTCGCCAAGGTTGCGCTCTGGCTGCACACCTTCACGGTGGGCGCGCCGCTCAGCTTCCTGGACCACCACCTCCGCTGCGGCGACAGCCTGTTCGGCGCCTGGGCGCGGAGTGGAATCGACAAGGCGACCGAGTATGGCAGCCCCCTGCTATTGCACGGCTCTATCGCCGAAGCGGAACGGTCGGCGCAGTCGATGCAGACAATCGAGGACCTGACCGACGCCGAGATCGCCGAGGCGCACCGTTCCGCCGAAACCTTCGCCGAGGTGGAGGCGGCAACGGCGCCGCTCGATGCCGTCCTTCGTCTCGTGCATGCTCTCGACTGGCTGGAGGTGAAGGACCGGGACGGCAAGACGGCGCTGCAGTCCTTCTTCAGCGGCCAGCTTGGCGATCCCATCGAGATTGCTATGGACCTGGCCGACGCCTCGATGGAACGGCCGGAGAGTGAGCGTTTCGCCGAATTGTTGGGCGGGGCACGGCGCCTCATCGCCGAAGAACGCTTCCTCAACTGGCAGGCAGCGTTCCCCGGCGTCTGGGCGAACTGGCAGAGCGCGGGCCTCGAAGGCGGCTTCGACGCGGTGATCGGCAACCCGCCCTGGGACCGGATGAAGCTGCAACAAGTGGAATGGTTCGCGACGCGGCGGCGCGAGATCGCGCTGGCGCCGCGCGCCGCCGACCGCAAGCGCATGATCGCGGCGCTCGAACGGGACGGCGATCCGCTGGCGCAGGACTATGCGGTGGCTAGCGAGCGGGCGGCGATGGCCGTCCGTACGGCGCGGCGCTCGGGCGACTATCCGCTGCTGTCCAGCGGGGACGTGAACCTCTATTCGCTCTTCGTGGAACGCGCGATGGCGCTGGTGAAGCCCGACGGCATGGTTGGGCTTCTCACGCCCTCCGGCATCGCGTCGGACAAGACGGCGGCGCGCTTCTTCAAGGGTGTGGCAACCGACGGGCGGCTGAAGGCGCTTTACGACTTTGAGAACAAGAGGGTGTTCTTTCCCGACGTTCATGCGTCCTTCAAGTTCTGCATCTTCGTCGCCAGCCCATCGCCAATCGGCGAGGCCGCCAACTGCGCCTTCTACCTCCACAATGTCGCCGAACTCGCCGATTCCGAGCGGTGCTTCCCGCTGACGGCCGAGGCCTTCGCGCGCGTCAACCCGAACACCGGCACGGCGCCGATCTTCCGCACCCGCCGCGACGCGGAGCTGACGACGGCTATCTATGAGCGCCTGCCGGTACTGGTCGATCGCTCGGCGGGCGAGGAGGTGCAGTCGTGGCCGGTGAAGTACACTCGGATGTTCGACATGACCAACGACTCCGGTCTGTTCCGCACGCGCGCAGAGCTTGAGGAGCGGGAAGGCGCCTGGCCCATCGGCGGCAATCACTTCGACAGCTCTGCCGGCGAGTGGGTGCCGCTCTATGAAGGCAAGATGGTGCAGGCCTTCGATCACCGCGCTGCCAGTGTCGTCGTCAATCTCGAAAACCAGCACCGGCCGGCTCAGCCCGTGCCTGCCGCGCTCAAACAGCTCCGCGACCCGGAGTGGCTGCCCGATCCGCAGTTCTGGGTGCTGCGTGGAAAGACAGCGTTCCAAAGGGCTGAGTATCTGCTTGGCTTCAAGGACGTCACCGCGCCGACGAATATGCGGTCCATGATTGCCGCTCTGATACCGGGTTCCGGTGTGGGGAACACGTTTCCCATTGTCTCGATTGACGGCGAGGCAGCGGCCTGCGGCGCGCTCGTTCTGTCCAATTTCAACGCCGTGCCGTTCGACTACGTCGCGCGTCAGAAGATCCAAGGCCAGCACCTCAACTGGTTCATTGTCGAGCAGCTTCCCGTTGTCCCGCCCGAGCGCTACGAGTGCGTGCGCTTCGGGCGGAAGACGGCAGCGGAAATTGTCCGCGAGGCGGTGCTTGAGCTGACCTATACGGCCCACGACATGGCCCCCTTCGCCCGCGACATGGGACATGTGGACGACGCCGGTGACCTCCTGCCGCCCTTCGTATGGGACGAAGAGCGACGCCTCTTCCTGCGCGCGAAGCTGGACGCCGTGTTCTTCCACCTCTACGGTGTTACCGATCGGGACGACGTGCGCTACGTCTATTCCACCTTCCCAATCGTCGAGCGCGACGAAACCGCCGCCTACGGCACCTACCGCTCCCGCGAGTTCTGCCTCGCCTGGATGAACGCCCTCGCGGCTGGTGATCCAGACGCGGAAGTCACCCTGCAATAGGAATACAGTCAGCCCAAGGCACCCAACGCCATGAAATCAAGACTCGTCCTCCGCCTCTCGCGCGCCAGTGCCCGACTCCGCCGGGGAACCCATCAATCGGTCGCTCGGTGGCGGCGCAACGAACATGGATAAGGACAAGTGATTCCGATTGTCCCGCTGTGGATTTCTATGCATTACGCGATGAATCCTACATGCGGGAATCGGCTCGAGGAGAATGAGCCATGACAGGGACCGACGATGCGCTCTTGCAGCGTATGGTAGCCACAATTGTGAAGGAGGTGGACCCCGAACAGGTGATCCTCTTCGGCTCCCAAGCGCGCGGCAACGCAGCTAAGGACTCCGACGTCGACCTAGTGGTAATCGAAGCCGCACCGTTCGGTAAAGAGAGAGACCGCCGCGCGGAAGCAGTGCGCCTTTGGAGAGCGCTGGCAGGCTTTCGTGTTCCCAAGGACATCCTGGTCTATAGCCGCGACGAGGTCGAATATTGGCGGCACTCCCTCAATCATGTGCTCGCCCGCGCTTTGCGCGAGGGCAGGGTCCTCTATGAGCGACCATAGGCAAGCGCGTATCCTCGTAGGAGCGGCGGAAAAGGATATCACCGCCCTCCGCGGCATGAGCGATGCCGACATCTTCGCTGACGAGATTTTCGGCTTTCATGCACAACAGGCGGTGGAAAAACTGTTCAAGGCGTGGCTCGCTCTGCTGGGTCGAACCTACCCGCCAATCCACGACCTATCCGAACTTCTTTCGATGTTGATCGAATGCCAATCAGACGCCGCGCGATTCGATCCCTTGATCGAATACACTCCCTACGCCGTCCAATTCCGCTACGGAGTCGGCGACACCGGCAGCGTGCCACTCGATCGGGACACCGCCCTCCTGAGAACAGAAGCGTTGCTCATGGAAGTTCAGCGCCAACTGCCGGACGACGGCGAGATCACGATTTGAACCTGCCATGCGTCAGTCTTGACACAGCATATTGACACAATACCCTTACCATAGACGACACCTTGTTCTCTGGTGTCCTCACTTACGACACTTATGGCGAAATTATCCGGATAGATATCCGCTGTCCCATCTCGTTTAGCGTACCACAATGATCGGAGATCGGCTGTCGATGACGATTCGCCTTACCGACATTTGGCCAATAGAGAAGCCCTCCCTCTACAAGCTTCATTTCGCCCGGTACAACCGCATTGAACAACCACTGGATGTCTTCGTTCGCAGCCGCAAAGAGTGGCAAGGCTGGCAAGAGTTTCGGCCCAAGACCAATCAATTCAATCGTCCCTACATATTCTCGATCATTGACTTCTACCGGGAAACCGACATTTGGTTGTTCGGCGGTGTTTGGGAAGTGCTGGAGCGATTGCCGGACAACTATGTCGTATCGTTGACAGATCAGGGGCGAGGCTTCATCGGGCGGCTCAAACTGTATTCGCCATACCGGCAGCGGGCAACCCGCGTGAATTTTGAACGCCGCTTGGACGAGTTCACGGTAAGCGAAATACTTCGGGAAGAGTATTCCGGTCTCGATTTTCCTGGCCATGACCGAATTGATATCAGTTTCGGTGAATTGGAATCGCTGATTCACAACGACCGAGCCGATTGGCGCAGCGCCTTGGACAGCGCCAAGGGCGTCTATCTGATCACCGATACGCGAACGGGCCGGATATACGTGGGGGCGGCATACGGCGAAGGGGGAATCTGGTCGCGTTGGCGGGATTACAGCACCTCCGGCCACGGCGGCAACGCCGAGCTAAGTGAGCTGCTCGAAGGTCGCAGCCTGGACTATTGCCGGAACTATTTCCGCTTCTCGCTGCTTGAGAACCATACTTTCCGCAGTGCCGACGATACGATCATCGAACGCGAGTCGTACTGGAAACGGATATTGCAATCACGCGGAAAATTCGGGCTCAACGCGAACTGAACCCGGCAAACCGTAGTTCTGCTTTGTCGTTCAATAGGTTTCCGCGCTTTGACTATTACGCGCTTGTCGCGCAGCAGGATGGCGTCGGTGACCGAGCACGTCGCTCAGATTGCAGGGGCTGTCCGTACTCATCCCGTGACCTCGGCGATCCTGCTCGCGATGCGATTGGCGGCCGCTTTTACGGGGTCGTTGGCCAAGTGCGCGTAGCGCGAGGTCGT
>JAJDVM010000124.1 GCA_022826125.1 Defluviicoccus sp. | reverse complement strand
ATTGCGACCGCCTCGCCGACATGGACGACCTCATCGTCCGCGAGCAGCGGACGGTCGCGTTGCTGGCGGTAGGCGGGGCTCGGCAGGCCGACGACCAGCCGGTCCTCGGCGAGGTGGGGTCTCAGGTCGTCGAGCGTCCAGACGGCATGGACGCCGGGTGCCGTCTCCGCCGCGCGGATGTCGATGCCCGCGATCGCCGCATGGCCCATCGGGCTCCGCACGAACGCCGCGTGCAGGGCTCCCGGCAGATGGATGTCGTCGACGAAGCGCGCCCGCCCGCGCAGCAGCGGCGGATCCTCGATCCGCGTGTCAGGCACCTTCTTCAGCGGGCAGGTCGAGCGTGCCGAGGAAGATCTGCATGCCGTAATGGAAGGCGATGAAGGCGCCGAGCTCGACGATCTGGGCTTCCGAGTAGTGGGTCCTGCCCTCGTCGTAGAACGCCTTGTCCACCTTCTCGGGCTCCCGGTACATCAGCCAGCCGTAGCGGAGCGCCCATTTCTCGGCGGGCGTGAAGCGGTCGTCGGTCTCGAAATCGCCGCAACCCGCCTCGATCCGCTCCTCGGTGAGTCCGTCCGCGAGCGCGCGCTTCGACCGGAAGGAGGCGAAATAGGGGTCGCCCGCGTGCCTGGCGAGCTGGATGCGGACGATCTCCTTCAACCGATGATCGACCTCGCCCTCCGTCGCCGAGCGGTCGAGCGCGTCGTGCAGCGCCTCGGCATAGCCCGGCACGTGCGCCATCAGCCGGACGAAGCGGCTGTCGGCGATCCCCGTCTCTTCCGAGCGCTCGATCAGCGCCCGAAGCCCGGGATCGTCGATCTCCGCGCGCGGGATGGGCGGCAGCGTCGCGCGGTCCGCGCTCATTCAGCGGCTTCCGCCGTCGCGCGCTCGATCGCGCCCTTGTTGAGCGACACCGGGGTCTCGCCGTAGATCCGCCGCGACTCCTCCTGGTCCACCAGCCGCCCGTCCGGGGTGAACATCGGGTAGAAGTCGAGCGTTCCGAAGAAGGTGTGGTAGCCCACGTTGAAGCCCACGAAGGCGCCGAGCTCGACGATTTCCTCGACCGAATAGTGCTCGGCGAGCTCGTCGTAGAGCGCGGCGTCGATCTTCTCCGGCGCCGTTCCCATCAGCTCCGAGTAGCGGAGCGCCACCTTTTCCGCCGGGGTGAAGCGGTCGCTCGACGCGTGGGCCTCGATGCCCTCGTCGATGGTCTCTTCCGTCAATCCCTGCTGCTTCGCCGAAGCAGACCGGACGTTGCCTCAATAGCGGCACGCGGCCATCCGCGAGAGCTGCACGCGGATGATTTCCTTCAGCTTGTGGTCGATCCGCCCGGTGTTGAACACCGCGCCCCAAGCGAGATACATCGAGCGCGCGATGTCCGGGCTGTGACCCAGCATGGCATGGAAGGCGGGGTCCGGCGCGCGGTGGCGCAGCGCCTTGTTGACCAGCGGGCGGAGCTTGCCCGCCTTGAGCTCCTCGATGTCCAGCATGCGGATGTTGGGCATGGCGCGGTCCCTGCGGTGACGCGCGATTATCGCCGCTCGCCCGCGCCAGTCCAACCGGCAAGTTGACGGGTGGGGGAGAACGGTCGATCAGCCCTCCGACAGGGGGGTCGTCCAATCCTCCAGCCTCAGCCCGTCCACCCGTTCGAATTCGCGGGTATTGGCGGTGACCAGCACCAGGTCGCGGGCCCGGGCTTGGCCGGCGATGAGCACGTCGTAGGGGCCGATCGACCGCCTGCGGGCCTCGAGATCGCGGCGGATCGCGCCCGCCGCGCGCGCATCCGCTGCATCGAACGGGACGATCTCGAACGCCATCCGGTCGAGATTGCCGAGGTTCCGGTTCCGCTCGCGGCTCTTGAAAGCGCCGTAGTAGAGCTCGAACGCCACCGGGGCGGGGAGCCCGATCTCCTCCGCGCCATGGCGCCGCGTCCGCGCAGAGAGGCCGCGGGAACTGCCGTTGAGGAGTGCGACACAGGCGTTGGTGTCCAGCAGGTAGCGCATCATTCGAAGACGTCGTCGAGACCCGGCCGAGGCGGCGGCATCGGCGGCTGGTTGCGGCCTTCGGCGAAGAAATCTTCGGAGAATTTACCCTGGATTTCATCGAGCCACTCCCAGCCGTCAGCGATCGGCTCAAGCACGACCGCCGCGCCCTGGCGGCGAATCCGGACCTCCTTGCCGGGCATGCGGAATTCCTTGGGAAGCCGCACGGCCTGGGATCTTCCGTTCCAGAACAGCTTGGCGGTCACGGTCATCGCCGAGTCCTTCGTGTGGATATCTATCATTGGTATATATCATCGCGGCACGGGACTCGCAACCGGCCCGCGGTCCGAGGCGGACGGGAAATTGAGGGACGGGGCGAGGCGGGCTATGGTCGCGGCATGACGGCGAAGGGCGCAGATATCCGGGCCGACCCGGTGACCACCGAGCTGGTGCGCAACGGCGTCATGGCGGTGACCGAGGAGATGAAGACCAACCTCATGCGCACCGCCTACAACATGATCATCTACGAGGCGCTCGACTTCACCGTCGGTCTGTTCACCGCGAAGGGCGAGACGGTCTCGATCGGGCTGGGGTTGCCGATGTTCATCCGCGGCATGGCCGAGACGCTCAAGGCCAAACTCGAGCATTTCGGGACCGACGGGATCGAGCCGGGCGACATCCTGGTTACCAACGACGCCTATGTCACCGGCAGCCACCTCAATCACATCACGCTCAGCCTGCCGATCTACCACGAGGGCGAGCTGGTCGGGTTTTCCTGCTGCATGGCGCACTGGCTCGACATCGGCGGCACGCTGCAGGGCATCACCACCGACATCTACGCCGAGGGGCTGCAGGTCCCGATCCTGAAACTGCAGCGCGCGGGCGAGCTCAACAAGGACCTGGTCGACATCATCGCGATGAACGTCCGGATGCCCGAACGCGCGCTCGGCGACCTGCGTGCCCAGCTCACCGCGGTCCGCACTGGCGAGCGCGGCTTCCTCGCCCTGGTCGAACGCTACGGCAGGGACGCGGTGCTGGGCTCGATCCGGCGCATCATGGACCAGTCGGAAAAGGCCGCGCGCGAGCGCACCCGCTCGATCCCCGACGGCGTCTACGAGGCCGAGGCCTTCATGGACGATGACGGGATCGATATCGGCACGGAGATTCCGATCGTCGTCCGCGTCGAGGTCGCGGGCGAGGAGATGACCATCGACCTCACCGACGTCTCGCGCCAGGTCAAGGGGTTCTACAACTCGGGCATCACCACGGCCTATGCCTGCTCCCAGGTCGCCTTCAAGTGCATCGCCTCGCCGACCGACTATCCGATCAACGACGGCAGCTTCCGCCCGCTGAAGACGATCATCCCGCCCGGACGGATCGTCAGCGCCGAGCGCCCGGCGGCGATGCGGAGCTGGATGACCTTCCCGATGACCATCGTGGACGCGGTGTTCAAGGCGCTGGCGCCGGCGATCCCCGAGCGCGTCGCGGCCGGTCACCACGCCGATCTGGTGATGGGGCGGATGAACGGCATCGACCCGCGCGAGAACACGCTGTTCATCGGA
>JAJDVM010000134.1 GCA_022826125.1 Defluviicoccus sp. | reverse complement strand
GGGCACCAGTGCTATCCGCACAAGATCCTCACCGGGCGGCGCGACCGCATCCGGACGATACGGCAGGGCGACGGGCTGTCCGGATTCACCAAGCGGTCGGAGAGCGAGTACGACCCCTTCGGCGCCGCGCACGCCTCCACCTCGGTGTCGGCCGGGCTCGGTTTCGCGGTCGGCCGCGATCTCCAGGGAAGGAACAACCGGGTGGTGGCGGTGATCGGGGACGGCGCGTTGACCGGCGGGATGTCCTACGAGGGGCTGAACCACGCCGGCTCGCTGGACAGCCGGCTGATCGTGATCCTCAACGATAACGACATGTCCATCGCGCCTCCGGTCGGCGCGATGAGCGGGTACCTGTCGCGGCTGATCTCGTCCAAGAGCTATCGCGGGCTGCGCGACGTGGCCCATCACATCGCCGAAAGATTCCCGCGCGCCGTCGAGCGCGGGGTGAAGCGGGCGGAAGAATACGCCCGCGGGCTGGTCACCGGGGGAACGCTATTCGAAGAGCTCGGCTTCTTCTATGTCGGCCCGGTGGACGGTCACAACCTCGACCATCTGCTGCCGGTCCTGCGCAACGTCCGCGACGACGAAGCCGAAGGGCCGATCCTGGTCCACGTGGTCACGGTGAAGGGCAAGGGCTATCCCCCCGCGGAGGAATCCGCCGACCGGTATCACGGCGTATCCAAGTTCGAGGTCGTTACCGGCGTCCAGGACAAGCCAAAGACCAACGTCCCGTCCTTCACCAAGGTGTTCGCCAACAGCCTGATCGCCGAGGCCGAAAAGGACGACAAGATCGTCGCCATCACCGCCGCGATGCCGTCCGGCACCGGCGTCGACGCGTTCGAGAGGGCGTTTCCGCATCGTGCGTTCGATGTCGGGCTTGCCGAACAGCACGCCGTGACCTTCGCCGCCGGGCTCGCCGCCGACGGCATGAAGCCCTTTGCCACGATCTATTCGACCTTCCTCCAGCGCGCCTTCGACCAGATCGTCCATGACGTGGCGATCCAGAGCCTGCCGGTACGCTTCGCGATGGACCGCGCCGGCCTCGTCGGCGCCGACGGCCAGACCCATGCCGGCGCGTTCGACATCGCCTATCTCGGTTGCCTGCCGGGTATGGTGCTCATGGCGGCGGCCGACGAGGCCGAGCTGGTCCATATGGTCAGGACGGCGGTTGCGATCGACGACCGGCCGTCGGGACTGCGCTATCCGCGCGGCGAGGGATTCGGCGTCGACATGCCCGAGGAGGCGGAGGTGCTGCCCATCGGCAGGGGCCGGGTCATGCGCGAGGGCTCGACCGTGGCGATCCTTTCCTACGGCGCCCGCCTGTACGAGGCGCTGAAGGCGGCGGAAGAGCTGGCGGCAAAGGGCATTTCCACCACCGTCGCCGACGCCCGTTTCGCCAAACCGCTCGACGAAGACCTGATCCTGCGCCTCGCTCGCGAGCACGAGGTCCTGATCACGATCGAGGAAGGTTCGATCGGCGGCTTCGCTTCGCAGGTGCTGCACATGCTGGCGCTCAGGCAGGTGCTGGACGGCGGGCTCAAGATCCGCCCGATGGTGCTGCCCGACCTGTTCCTGGACCAGGACAAGCCGCAGCTCCAGTACGAGGCGGCGGGGTTGAACGCGCCGCACATCGTGGCCACGGCTCTGGAGGCGCTGGGACGTGGCGATACCGTCGCGGCGGAAGCCGGGCGCGCCTGACAAGAGCCGGCTCGACGCGCTCGTAGAGGCGCGCGGCCTGGCCGCGAGCCGGACGCAAGCCCAGACGCTGATCCGTGCGGGCCGGATCTGGTCCGGCGACAAGCGGCTCGACAAACCCGGCCATTCCGTTCGATCCGACCTGGACCTCGAGCTGCGGGGCGCCGAGCGGCTCTGGGCATCGCGGGGCGGCTTCAAGCTCGACCACGCGCTGCGCCATTTCGACATCGACGCGACCGGAGCGGCCGCGCTCGATGTGGGCGCTTCGACCGGCGGTTTCACCGATGTCCTGCTGGCGCATGGCGCCGCCAGGGTCTATGCGGTGGATGTCGGTCGCGGGCAGCTCTTGTGGCGCCTGAGCCAGGACCCCCGCGTGGTCGTGCTCGATCGGCTGAACGCCCGGCACATCGATTCCGGGCATGTCCCGGAGCCCGTCGACATCGTCACCTGCGACGCGAGCTTCATCGGACTCGAGACCGTGCTGCCGGCCCCGCTCGCGCTCTGCGGGCCGGGCGCGCGGCTGGTCGCGCTGATCAAGCCCCAGTTCGAAGTCGGCAGGGCGGAGGTCGGGAAGGGGGGAATCGTGAGGAACGAGGCGGCGCGGGCCGCGGCCTGCGAACGTATTTCCGCCTGGCTTGCGCGGCGGGACGGCTGGCGCGTGCTCGGCCTCGTCGAAAGCCCGATCGAAGGCGCCGGAGGCAACCGCGAATACCTGATCGCGGGGGAGAGAGAATAGGGCGTCCCTCGATACGGCGCTGACGCGCCTACTCGGGATGAGGGCCTTTTTGGGATTGAGAAACCAAACCCTCACCCTGAGTAGGCGCGTCAGCGCCGTATCGAAGGGCGCCTCACCCGCACTGCGCGCGGTGGTGGAGCAGGTGGTCCGCGAGCACGCAGGCCATCATCGCTTCGCCGACCGGCACCGCGCGGATGCCAACGCAGGGATCGTGCCGGCCGCGGGTCGAAATTTCAGTATTCTCGCTGTCCACCGTCACCGTCCGCCGCGGCGCGAGGATCGAGCTCGTCGGCTTGACGGCGAAGCGGACCACGATGTCCTGTCCGGTCGAAATCCCGCCCAGGATTCCGCCCGCGTTGTTGGAGAGGAAGACGGGCTTGCCGCCCCGCATCCGCATTTCGTCGGCGTTTTCCTCGCCGCTGAGCGCGGCCGCGCCGAACCCGGCCCCGATCTCCACCCCCTTGACCGCGTTGATTCCCATCATCGCCGCCGCGAGGTCGGAATCGAGCTTGCCGTAGATCGGCGCGCCCAGCCCGGGCCGGACGCCGCTCGCCGTCACCTCGATCACCGCGCCGATCGAGGAACCGGCCGTGCGAACGGAGTCGAGATATTCGGACCAGTCTTCCGCCGCTTCCGCGTCCGGACACCAGAACGGGTTCTTCTCGACCGCTTTCCAGTCCCAGTTCGACCGGTCGATCGCACGGTCGCCCATCTGGATCATGGCGCCCCGGACCCGCACCCTGCGGCCCAGCATCTTGCGCGCGATGGCGCCGGCGGCGACCCGGCAGGCGGTCTCGCGCGCCGAGGAACGGCCGCCGCCGCGATAGTCGCGCCGGCCGTACTTCTGAAGATAGGTGAAATCGGCGTGGCCCGGGCGGAACTTGTCCTTGATGTCGCTGTAGTCCTTCGACCGCACATCCTGGTTGCGGATGAGGAGGGAGATCGGCGTTCCCGTGGTCCGTCCCTCGAACACGCCCGAAAGGATTTCGACCGCATCGGGTTCCCGCCGTTGGGTGACGAAGCGGCTCTGCCCCGGCCGTCGCTTGTCGAGCCATGCCTGGATATCAGCCTCGGCGAGCGGGATCCCGGGCGGAGTCCCGTCGACCACGCAGCCGATCGCCGGCCCGTGGCTCTCACCCCAGGTGGTGAAGCGGAAGATCCGTCCCTGCGTGTTGAAAGACATCGCTCACGGCCGGCGGCGCGGTCCCTAGGTGACGGTCGCTATGTCGGGCGCGTCGGGCGCTTTCATCCCGACGACGTGATAGCCGCAATCGACATGGTGAACCTCACCGGTCACCCCGCTCGAAAGATCGGACAGGAGATAGACTCCGGCCCCGCCCACATCGTCGATCGTCACGTTACGCTTGAGCGGCGCGTTGAGCTCGTTCCACTTGAGGATATAGCGGAAATCGCCGATGCCGGACGCGGCAAGGGTCTTGATCGGCCCCGCCGAAACGGCGTTCACCCGGATATTGTCGTTGCCGAAATCGGCTGCCAGGTACTTCACGCTCGCCTCCAGGGCAGCCTTTGCCACGCCCATGACGTTGTAGTGAGGCATGACCCGCTCGGCGCCCGCGTAGGTGAGGGTGAGGAGGCTCCCGCCGTCCGGCATCAGCCGGGAGGCCCGCTGGCAGACCGCGGTGAAGGAATAGCAGGAGATGTTCATGGTCATCGCGAAATTTTCGGGCGAGGTGTCGACGTAACGGCCCTTCAGCTCGCCCTTGTCCGAGAACGCGATCGCGTGGACGACGAAGTCGAGCGTGCCCCAGCGCTCCTCGAGCGCGGAGAAGACATCGTCGAGGCTGTCCGGGTCGGCGACGTCGCATTGCAGAAGAAACGAAGACCCTGCCGATTCGGCGAGCGGCCCCACCCGCTTGGCGAGCGCGTCGTTCTGATAGGTGAAGGCGAGGTCGGCACCGTGGGACGCCGCCGCGCGGGCGATTCCCCAGGCGATCGAACGCTCGTTCGCGACACCCATGATCAGGCCCTTCTTGCCGCCCAGCAGGCGTTCGGACCGGGACATTCAACCCTCGCTCGACAAGGTTCGTTATGAAAAACCCCCGTGGCGATGGGGGTGCCGCATGCTACACCAAGCCATCCGCCTATCCAACCGCCCCCGCCCGCGCGGCGCGCGCCGGGACGGCGTCGCCGTCCTCAGCTGACGATCCGCCAGGACCCGTCCGGCTGACGGCAAGCGCGTCCGTAGCCCGTTTCGGTCTTGCCGCCGACGGTGATCGTCTGCTGGTATTCCCGGCAATACCGTCCGGCTTCGGTCCGGTATGTCCGGGTCGGAGTAACCGTTCCCTCGTTACCGGAGTCGGGATTGCGCCATGTGCTTCCGCTGCCGGTCTTGTTTTTCTCCAGCGCGGTCTGGGTCGATTTCTGCATTGCCAGCCGGTCCGCGCGGTCGAGCGACTTGCCGACCTCGCCGCCCAGCGCCGCCCCGGCCAGGGTGCCTACCGCGACGGCGATGAGCTTTCCTTTGCCCTTGCCGACATGGGCGCCCGCGAGCGCGCCGAGACCCGCCCCGATCACGGTGCCGGCCTTTTCCTTTTCGCCCCCGCTGCAACCCATGAGAGCGATCACGGCGATTGCCGCTACCGTGCCTTTCAAAATGTCCATTTCTCGTTCCTTTTCCCGCCGGGCCCCCACCACCCTGCGGGCGGCGGGCGGTCCGTTGCCTTGCCGCCCCTATATCGGCTAGTTTCGGATTCTCCACAAGAGGGGTTCGCGTGCCCGCCCAGGTCGACGATCCGATCGCCCTGTTCAATGCCTGGCTCGCGGAAGCCGAGGCGTCCGAGCCCCACGAACCGACGGCGATGACCTTGGCGACCGTCGCCGCCGACGGCACCCCATCCGCCCGGATGGTGCTGCTCAAGGGCGCCGATGCCGCAGGTTTCGTGTTCTACACCAACGTCGAGAGCCGCAAGGGGATCGAGCTCGACGAAACCGGCCGCGCGGCGCTGGTCTTCCACTGGAAATCGCTCCGCCGTCAGGTGCGGATCGACGGCACCGCCGAGCGTGTGTCGGACGAGGAGGCGGATGCCTATTTCGCCACCCGCCCGCGCGGCAGCCAGATCGGCGCCTGGGCATCCGACCAGTCCCGCTCCATGGGCAGCGCTTTCGAGTTGCAGAAGCGGGTCGCCCGGTTCACCGCCAGGTTCGGCCTCGGGACCGTCCCGCGCCCGGCCCACTGGACCGGATACCGCGTTCTGCCCGATTCGATCGAATTCTGGCGCGACCGGCCCTTCCGCCTCCACGAACGCAAGCTCTACCGGCGGGAGGGGGAGGGGAGCTGGAAGATGACGTTGCTGTTTCCCTGACCGAAGCGGTGTACGGCGAATTTGCCGCTATCGGGATGGGACGTGCTCGGATATAAGGGCTGAAGGAACCTGTAGCCCGGAATCAAGGGGTAGTCGATGCGGTACAGGACCGTGCTCGCTCCGATCAGCGCTCCGGAAGTCGGCCTTTCCATCCTGCGGACGGCGCTCCATCTCGCCCGGGCGTTCGACGCGCATATCGACGTGCTGCATGTCCGCCCCGACCCTCGGGGGCTGGTTCCCTATACCGGCGAGGGAATGGACGGCTCCATGATCGAGGAGATCATGGACGTCACCGAGCGCGAGGGCGGGGAGCGGGAGGTCCGTTCGCGCGAGATGTTCGATGCCTTCGCCGACGAGAACGACGTCCGGGTGGCCGACGAGCCGGGAACGGGCGCCGGCGTGTCGATGTCGTGGAATTCCACCGTCGGGCGAGAGGACGAGGTGGTCGCCACGAGGGGCAGGATTTACGACATCGTCGCGGTCGGGCGGCCGGTCAAGGAGGCGGCGCTGCCCTCGCCGATCACTCTCGAGGCCGCTCTGCTCGACACCGGGCGCCCGATCCTCGTCGCCCCGCCCGACGCCCGGGACAGTTTCGGCACGTCGATCGCCGTCGCCTGGGAAGGGAGCCCGGAGGCGGCGCGTGCGATCGCCGATGCGATTCCGCTGTTGGAGAAGGCCGACAAGGTGACCGTCCTCTCCGCCAAGGCCGCCCAGGTCTCGCCGATCGACGCCGACGACCTCCGGCACCGTCTCGCCTGGCATGGGATCGCCTGCGAGATCCAGAGCTTCGAGGCGGCAGCCAGCGAGCTGGGGGCCGCCTTTCTCGAACAGTCCGACAAGGCCGGCGCCGACTTGTTGATCAAGGGTGCCTATTCGCAGAGCCGGCTGCGCCAGCTCATCCTCGGCGGCAGAACCCGGCATATCCTGGCGCACGCGGAGATCCCCGTCCTGCTGTCGCACTGAGCCATGCCGGACACCGTCGCCTCGCACCGCTCGATGATCCTGACCGGCGCCAGCCGGGGGATCGGCCACGCGACGGTCAAGCGCTTCAGCGAAGCGGGCTGGCGCATCCTCACCTGCTCGCGGGACGAGGTGCCCGAGGCGTGCAAGCGCGATCCCAACTGGTCCCACCATATCCCGACGGATCTCGCCGACCCGGACAGCCTGCGCCGTTTCGTGGACGCGGCGAACGAGCATATCGGCGACGACCCGCTGCACGCCCTGGTCAACAACGCCGCCGTGTCGCCGAAGACCGATTACAAGGAACGACTCGGCTGCCTAAACGGAGACATCGGCGGCTGGCGCGACGTGTTCAACCTGAACCTGTTCGCGCCTCTCCTGCTCGCGCGCGGATTCGCGGGCGCGCTGAGCCGGGGCAGGGGGACCATCGTCAACATTACCTCGATCGCCGGGCACGCAAGACACCCGTTCGCGGGCTCCGCCTACGCGACCTCGAAGGCGGCGCTGTCGGCATTGACGCGGGAGCTCGCGGTCGAGTTCGCCGAGCTCGGCGTGCGCGTCAACGCCGTCGCGCCGGGCGAGATAGAGACGGAGATGGTGGGGCCCGAGTATGAGGCCCTGATCCCGCGCATCCCGCTCAACCGGATGGGGAGCGCGGACGAGGTGGCCGCCATCGTCCACCGAATGTGCGACGAGGAGTTCGGCTACGTGACGGGGACGGAGGTCTTCGTCACCGGCGGCCAGCACTTGCTCTGAACCGCCGCTTCCTCGCTAAAGAGCCTCGCGAAGCGATTCGAGCCAGTCCCGGCGCGCTCGGGCGATATCCATGTCGTGGTGCAGCCAGTCAGCGAAATGGCCGGGGTCCGTCGGGTCGGCGTGCTCGAGGGCGCCGAGACGGGCGATCTCCGCCTCGCAGGTCTCGATCATCCGCTCGGTCTGGGTCCGCTGCTCGTCCGCCGGCAGGTGATGCAGAAACCGTATCTTGAGGGCGAAGGCGAGCCGGCCGACATCGCAATTGGGCGGGCGGACGGCGCTCCGCAGCAAGTCGTGGAGATGCTCCCGCCCGGCCTCGGTGATACGGAGCGGGGCGTGCTCGTCGCCGTCTTTGCCGGCGATCAGCCCTTCGGTCTTCAACAGCTCGATCGAGCTTCCCAGGAGGTCCAGCGAGGGGCCGACAATACGGCTGGTGAAATCGCGGACGGCGTTGGCGAGCTCCGCGTAGCGTTTCGGGTGCTCGCACACCATGCCGAGTGCCGCCAGCCGCACCGCCTCCTTGGGAAGAAGCGAGTTGTCGTTGAACATCCGGCGAGCCTAGCGCGTTCGATTGGGCCGCGCCATCGCCCGAACGCGCGGCTCAGGCCGCGAATTTGAGGTCCAGCTGGCTCCAGACGTCCTGCAGCGCGGCGACCAGGCGGTCCATGGCGGCATCGTCGTGAAGCGGCGTCGGCGTGAGCCTGAGCCGTTCGGTCCCCTTCGGGACCGTGGGATAGTTGATCGGCTGGACGTAGATCCCGTGCCGGTCCATCAGCGCGTCCGTCACCTGTTTGCAGCGCACCGGATCGCCCACGAAGACCGGCACGATATGGGACGGCGAAGGCATCAGGGGCAGTCTTGCTTCCCGCAGCCTGACCTTGAGCGCGCGGGCGCGTTCCTGGTGACGTTCGCGAAGCGTATCCGCCGACTTGACGTGGCGGATGCTCGCCCTTGCGCCGGCGGCGATCGCCGGCGGCAGCGAGCTGGTAAAGATGAAACCCGAGGCGTGGCTCCGGATGAAGTCCACCATCGCGGCGGAGCCCGCTATGTACCCGCCGACCACCCCGAATGCCTTGGCGAGCGTTCCCTGAACGATGTCGATCCGGTCCATGACCCCGTCGCGCTCGGCGACGCCGGCGCCGCGCTCGCCGTAGAGGCCGACGGCGTGGACCTCGTCGAGATAGGTCATCGCCCCGTGCCTCTCCGCGACGTCGCAGATCTCCGCGACCGGGGCGAAGTCGCCGTCCATGGAGTAAAGCGACTCGAAGGCGACGATCTTGGACGCGTCGGGGTCGCATTCGCCGAGCAACCGGTCGAGATGTTCGACATCGTTATGGCGAAAGATCTTCTTCTCCGCCCGGCTGTAGCGGATGCCCGCGATCATCGAGGCATGGTTGTCCGCATCCGACACGATCACGCAGCCGGGCAGGGTCTGGCCGAGCGTACCGAGCGTCGCCTCGTTGGCCACGTATCCGGACGTGAACAGGAGCGAAGCCTCGGTGCGGTGAAGGTCGGCGAGCTCCTCTTCGAGCAGGACGTGGTAGTGGCTGGTCCCCGAGATGTTGCGCGTGCCGCCGGCCCCGGCGCCCACCTTGTCCAGCGCCTCGTGCATCGCCGCGACGACACCGGGGTGCTGCCCCATGCCGAGATAGTCGTTGCTGCACCACACCGTGACGTCCTCGACCCTGCCGCCGGCATGATGGGACGCTCTCGGAAAATCGCCGGCGTGGCGTTCCAGATCCGCGAAGACGCGGTAGCGGCCGTCGTTGCGCAGGCCCGCGAGGCGATCCGAAAAGAACCGTTCGTAATCCATGACCCTTCGACCCGGTGAGGGCTGGCCGGCAAGAATACGACGCGCCGGTTTGGCTGTGAATGCGTCTTTGGGACGCACTCCGGACCCCAAGCGCGTCAGGGATTTGTGTCAGGCGAGACCCTGTTCGGCGACCCAGTTCGCGGTGTCGTCGAGCGCCCGGCGGAAGCGCGCGAGCATCTCTCCGATCTCGTCCTCGGTGATGATCAGTGGCGGCGAAAACGCGGCCCGGTCGGCCAGCGCACGGACGATCAGCCCGTGCTCCTCTGCACGCCCCATGAGATAGGAGCCGACCTTCCCCACGGGATCGAAGAGCCGCCCCGTCGTCTTGTCGGCGACGAGCTCGACCACGGCGACCAGCCCGATGCCGGCGATCTCGCCGACCAGCGGATGGTCGGCGAATGTCCTGACCCCGTCCTGCAGGCGGGGCGCGGTCTTTGCCACCTGTCCCACCAGATCGATCTCGTCGTAGATCGCAAGCGTCTCCAGCGCCACCGCCGCCGGCACCGGGTGTCCGGAATAGGTGAATCCGTGGCCCAGCGTTCCGCGGGCATGCGTCCCTTCCGCGATGCCCCGATAGACCCTTTCATTCACTTGGACCGCGGCGATGGGCAGGTAGCCGGAGGACAGCGCCTTGGCCATCGTCATCAAATCGGGTTCCAGGTCGAAGGTCTGGGAGCCCCACATATTGCCGGTCCTGCCGAAGCTGCAGATCACCTCGTCGACCACGAACAGCACGTCGTAGCGCCTGAGGACGCGCTGGATCTTCTCGAAGTAGGTCGCGGGCGGGACGATCACGCCGCCCGCACCCATCACCGGCTCGGCGAAGAAGGCGGCGACGGTCTCCGGCCCCTCGGCGAGGATCAGGCGTTCCAGCGAGTCGGCGCAGCGTGAGGCGAATTCCTCTTCGGTTTCCCCGTCGCGACCTTCGCGCCAGTAATGCGGGCAGTCGGTGTGGAGGAAACCGGGGAACGGCAGATCGAACCCCGCGTGGTTCGCCGGCACGCCGGTCACACTCGCCGCCGCTGCGGTGATGCCGTGATAGCCGCGCTTCCGCCCGACGATCTTCTTCTTCGCCGGGCGGCCGATGGCGTTGTTGTAGAACCAGATCAGCTTGATCGCGGTGTCGATCGCCTCGGAGCCTGAGTTGGTGAAGAAGGTGCGCGCCATCGGCACTGGCGCCAGCGCCTTCAGGCGTTCGGCGAGCTCCACCTGGGGTTCGTGGCTCCTGCGGTTGAACCCGTGATAGAAGGGCAGCGTGCGCATCTGACGGTGCGCCGCCTCGGCGAGGCGCTCGTTGCCGAAGCCGAGCGAGACGCACCAGAGCCCGGCCATCCCCTCGATATATTCCTTACCGGTCTCGTCCCAGACATAGACCCCGTCGCCGCGCGCCATGACCAGCGCGCCTTCGTTCTCGTTCTCTATCGCGTCGGTATAGGGGTGGAGCAGCGCCTGCGGGTCGCGGAACCGGTATAGGTTCGATCGGGTCGCGGTATCCATCGGACGAGGTCTTTCAGCCGCCGGTGACGCTCATGTGGCGCGAGACCGCGGGACCGCGCCGGCGCCGGTCGATGACGAAGTCGTGGCCCTTGGGCTTGCGGCCGATGGCCTCGTCGATGGCGCCCATCAGCAGGGCGTCGTCGTCGCTTTCCCGCAGCGGAGCGCGCAGGTCGGCCGCGTCCTCCTGACCGAGGCACATGTATAGCGTGCCGGTGCAGGTCAGCCGGACGCGATTGCAGGATTCGCAGAAATTGTGAGTCATCGGCGTAATGAATCCGACCCGCCCGCCGGTCTCGCGGCACACCGTGTAGCGCGCCGGCCCGCCCGTCGAATAATCGCTCTCGTCGAGCGTGAAGCGGCGCCTGAGCGATGCGCGCACCATCGAGAGCGGCAGGTACTGGTCCAGCCTGGCATCGCCGCCGATCTCGCCCAGCGGCATCACCTCGATGAAGGTGAGGTCGTAGCCGCGATCGCCGCACCATTCCACTATGTCGACGAGCTCGTCGTCGTTGACGCCGCGCAGCGCCACCGCGTTGATCTTGATGCGAAGCCCCGCCGCGTCCGCCGCCGCGAGGCCGTCGAGGACCTGTTCGAGCCGTCCCCAGCGGGTGATCTCGGCGAACTTTTCGGGATCGAGAGTATCGATCGAGACGTTGATCCGCCGCACGCCCGCCGCGTAGAGATCGTCGGCGAAGCGCGCAAGCTGGCTGCCGTTGGTGGTGAGCGTCAGCTCTTCCAGCGTGCCGTCGCCGAGATGGCGGCCGAGGCGTTCGATCAGCCAGACGATGTTCCGGCGCACCAGCGGCTCGCCTCCGGTCAGGCGCAGCTTGCGCACGCCGCGGCGCACGAAGGCGCTGCACAGCCGGTCGAGCTCTTCGAGGGTCAGCACCTCCGCCTTGGGCAGGAAGGTCATCGACTCCGACATGCAGTAGACGCAGCGGAAGTCGCAACGGTCGGTGACCGAAACCCGGAGATAGGAAACCCGGCGGTCGAACGGGTCGATCAGCAGCGGAAGGGACGACTCCCCGCCGTTGCCGCGCAATCCCGCCGACCCGTTCCCGGAAACCCGATCGTTCATTTTCCCCGCGCGGCGTTGCTGAGCGTTCAGGGTGGAAATTAGGTCAATCGCCGCCCGTTGTCATTATTCGGTGTCGAAAGGCCGGGCGGCGTCGCTCGATACGGCGCTGGCGCGCCTACTCGGGATGAGGGCGGAACCAAAGGACTTCGTCACCCTGAGTAGCCGCGAAGCGGCGTATCGAAGGGCGGCGGTCAGCCCCTGAGCAGCGCCTGGAGCTTAACGGACGGATCGGCGAGCGCGGCCGGGTCGACGATCTTTTCCGCCTGCATGAGCCGCTTGGCGAAGCGGATGTCGCGCGGGTTGTTGATCGCCGCCGCGCCGTCGATCCTGCCGCCTTTCATGTAGAACTCGACGAAGCTGCCGTCGGCACGGTCGCCCCGCGTGACCGTCTCCTCGAAATCGGTCGGCAGGCCGACGAGCTGGATGTTGACGTCGTACTGGTCCGACCAGAACCAGGGTATTTCGCAATAGGGGCTCTCGCCGCCCAGCATCGCCTTGGCCGCCGCGATGCCCTGGTTCTGCGCGTTCTCCCAGGATTCGAGGCGGATGTTGCGGCCGAGCAGGCCGTTGGGGTGATTGGTCACGTCGCCGGCGGCGAAGATGTTGGGATCGGAGGTGCGGCAGAGCGCGTCGACCTTGATGCCGTTGTCCACTTCGAGCCCCGCCGCTTTCGCCAGCTCGACATTGGGGACGATTCCGATGCCGATCACCGCCGCGGTGGCGGGAACCGTCTTGCCGCCGGAAAGCCGCGCGCCGCTCACCCGGCTCTCGCCGGTCAGCGCCTCGACGGTGGTGCCGAGCCGGATGTCGACGCCCCGGCCGCGATGAACGTCGAGCAGATAGGCTGCGAGATCCGAGGTCAGAGCCCGTCCGCAAAGCTGTTCGAGAGCTTCGACCACCACGACATCGGCGCCCAGCATGCGCGCCGCGGCGGCGACCTCGAGTCCGATCCAGCCACCGCCGATGACCACGAGTTGCGCGCCTTCGCCGAGATCGGCCCTGATCGCGGCGCTGTCATCGATGCCGCGGAGATAGTGGACGCCCTCGAGCTCCTCCCCCTCGATCGGGAGCTTGCGGACCCGGCCTCCGGTGGCGATCAGCAGCTTGTCGTATGCAACCGTGCCGCCGCCCGAGAGCGCGACGGTCTTCCCCGCGCGCTCGATCGCGGTCGCTTCGACGCCGGTCCTGAGCTCGATCCCGAGCTCGTCGAACGAGCCTTCCGGCCACAGATAGCTGGATTCCGCCGGCTCCTTGCCCAGCAGGACCTCTTTCGACAAGGGCGGGCGCTCGTAGGGCGGGTAGGGTTCCTCGCCGATCACGACGATGCCCCCTTCGAACCCCTCGTCGCGCAGCGTCCTCGCCGCCCAGCCGCCGGCCTGGCCGGCGCCGATCACGACGATCCCGGGGTCGCTCATCGATTGGAAATTCCCGAGGCGCTCTCTAGCCGGGTACGCCGACCAGGATGTCCTCGCCGTCGATCTTGACCTCGTAGACCTTGAGATCCTCCGTGACCGGCGGGGTCAGCGCCTTGCCGGTCTTGATGCTGAAGCAGCCGCCGTGCAGCGGGCATTCGATCGAATCACCCTCGACATAGCCGTCGGCCAGCGAGGCGTAGGCATGGGTGCAGATGTCGTCGGTGGCGTAGTACTCGCCCTCCAGGTTGTAGACCGCGATTTCCTTCTTTCCCACGATGACCTGGATCGCTTCGCCGTCGTCGAGATCGGCGGTCTTGGCGACGGCGTGAAACTCGATATCGCTCATTCTCTCTTGCGCCTCCGTCTGGCCCGGACGCGCACGGACGGCGCGCCGACTTGAGATTCCGGCCCCCTGGGCCGGGCGCGGCGGAGTGTACACAGCGCCCCTGACCCTGCCAACCGGTATCCCCGAAGGGTGTCGTTAGCAGATGATCTGTCCGGTTTAGGTAGCACATGAGTTGTCCGGTTAGGTGTCTCGGAGATGGGGGTGCCTTGATGAACCGGACGAGGTGGCTACAGGAGCGCAGGATGGAGAAGTTTTGCGATGTGCTTGGGC
>JAJDVM010000288.1 GCA_022826125.1 Defluviicoccus sp. | reverse complement strand
CCAGCTCGGTCCGTGACCGGGGTCTCCCTGGGCGGCACAGTGGCAGCTGGGCTTGCCGCACTTGCGGAAACGCGGCGTCAGCGAGCCGGGGCGCAGGTCGCCAAGGCCGGCAAGTTGGTCCTGGATTTCGCGGCGCCTGAGACCGAGTTCGGACAACTCGGGGAGTGGTGTCATCGGGGCCTCCGTTCTGACAGACGAATACACTGTCAGTACAATACCCGAAAACGACCGAAGACCACACACTTCGTTCAAATCTCACAATCCCGACGTACACCCTCCCGCCGTGCGGTGCTTGACATCTTCGGGGAACGTCGCGCGATTGCGGGCGGCATGAGTTATTGTCCATAATCCGGTGGCTAGGCCCATCGGCAGACACGGGGTCGGCATTGAGGAGGAAGTCCCGATGAAGGTTTCTGCAATCGCTCTCGCCGCCGCCCTGGCCCTCGCCGCGGCGCCGGCCGCGTCGGCGGCCGACATGGCGGAGGCCGAGATCGTCGGCACCGACGGCGCGGTCATAGGCAAGGCCACCTTCGAACAGACGCGCGGCGGGGTGCTCGTTTCGGTCGAGGCGGCCGGACTGCCGCCCGGCGGCCACGGCATCCACCTGCACGCGGTGGGCGCCTGCACGCCCGACTTCAAGGCGGCGAAGGGCCACATCAATCCGGGCAAGGTCAAGCACGGACTGCGCCACCCGGAAGGACCGGACAACGGCGACCTGCCCAACCTGTACGTCGCGGCCGACGGCTCCGCCCGGGCCGAGTTCTTCACCACCCGGGTCTCGGTCGCCGGTGCCGACATGCCCGCGCTGCTCGACGGGGACGGCTCGGCTGTCATCATCCACGAGAATCCCGACGACCACATTACCCAGCCCATCGGCGGTGCCGGAGGGCGCATTGGCTGCGGTGTCATCGCGAAAATGTAGCCGCACCAATGAGGGGATGGAAGAATTCGGCTGGAAACTGGCTCCAGGGCGAGATCCTGTACCGTGGCGCATCCGCCGCTATGTTCTTCATGGCTCTCGCCGGCTTCAGCCTGGGGTTCGCGATCCGGGGCCTCGAGTTCTTCGACGGCGAAGCCGGCACCCGCTGGTCGGCTGCGGCCCTGGTCGCCGTGGCCCTGTCGCTTTGCATCTTCTACCTGATCCTCCGACGGATCGATGCGACCTGGGGACGTGGGCTGCGGGGGGAGCGCCTCGTTGGAGACTTGGTCGAACATGCCCTCTCACGGCCCGGTTGCGCGTTCGCTCACGATGTGAAGGAAGCCCTTGGCGGGTCGGGCAACGTCGATCACGTGGTGATGACCCCGTCCGCCGTCTGGGTGGTGGAAACCAAATCGAGATGGCTGAGCAAGCGACGGTTTCGTCTCGCGTTGCGACAGGTGGCGCGAAACGTCCGCCGGGTCCGGCGCCATCTCGACAGCACCATTCCGGTTCGCGGCGCGCTGGTCATCGCCGACCGCTGGGACCGTTCGCACGAGGCGGAACACCATTGGGACGGGGAAGCAGTGATGGCGTTCGGCCCCAAGGCTTTCTGGCGCCGGCTCCGCGGCGAGGGCGAACCCGATCCGGCCCTGGCGTCGATGCCGGACAGGGAGAGAGTGGAGAAGATGGTTTGGGATCTCGGTTCCGTCCGGCACCTGGATCGATGAAGGCCGGGTGGTTCGAGGATCCCACCGTCGCGTCGTGCGCGGAGCTTCCCGGGACCGCGCGCCGTCGGGCTGGACCCGGAGAGGACGCAGCCGCTTCCCCGGTCCCGGGCAACACCTGACGGTCCCATTCCTGACCGGTGCAGCCACGGCGGGTCGCGATGCCGGAGCCCTCACGGCGGTCCAGACCGGCCATACAACGCTGGGGAAAGCCAACGATGGCCGATGACACACTTCCGCCGGGCGAAACGACTTCACTCCTCATCAGGACGATGGCGATGCTTTGCGTGCGCAACACGAAGCTGGAGGACATCCACGCCGGCATCCTCCCGGTCACCAGAACGGGCGACTATTCCGACGTGACGGTTATAGACGCCGACGGAAACCGCATCCCGTGGAACCGGGTATCGCATTTCGACGACGACGCGATGCGCGATCTCATGCGCCAGGTCGTCGACCGGCTCTACACCTTTCATCTCAGGCTGGACGATCCCGGGTTTCTCGACGAGATCGGAATCTGGATGAGGGCGGCCAGCCGCTGGGACCTCCCGAAGCTGGACGAGTCGATGTAGCCGGCCCCGGGATCTTGCGGTCCGTCGCGTTCAGTTTCTGTTGAGGCCGAACTCGCCGCGGGAACGCAGGACCCGCTTCCAGTGCAATTCACGTTCGACGATCGCCTCGTCGGCGATGCGGGCGGCATGGCTCTCCAGCAGGGAAAACCGGAAATGCCGCCGGCAATGGTCCAGGCCGCGATCCTTGACGATCTTCTTCAGCTCGGCGTTGCCGCCGTGTCCGGTCTCGACGTATTCACGCCAGCGCGACCATACACCACCGTCGCCGTAGGCTGCTCCAACATAGAGACGGCCCGTCTCCCCGTCGGCGATCAGATAGACGCCCTTTGCGTTCTCCAGGGCGGCGCGCCAATCGGGGCGGTCATTGAGGATGAGCGCCTCCAGTTCGCCGAAACCGATATCGATCCGGTCATGTCCCGGAAAATCGAGCCCTGAGTATTCCTCCCGCAGGATCTCGCTCACCGTGAACTCGTCCAGGCGGTTCTCGAAATTCACCCGCGTTCCCCGCTGCCGGTATGGAGAGTGCAGCTTGAGGCGTCCGATGAAATGGCGACCGCGATCCGTCAGCGATACGACGTAGCTGTCCGGCAGCCGCTCCAGGGCCTCCCAGACGCTACCGAACAACCAGATATCGGGCTCGTGATAGAAGTCGATCACCGAAAAATATAGGGGCGGTTGAACTGGTTGTTCCTGGGCCGGAACGCCTGCCAACCCCGCCACTCCTCGCGGCTGCGAACGAAGACGTCGAGCGGTTGAACCTTGCCGTCGCCCTGCCGCACCGCGCCGTCGCAGAGGACCGCCCGCGTCTCCGCTTCCAGGTCCTGCGGGCAGCGCACGGACCCCGTTCCGGCATCGGCATAGCCGCCCTCACCGGAACTCTGCATCAGCGCGAGCCCGACCAGCCACTTGCCCCGCGCGTAGTCCGCGTCCAGCATCGCCGTGGTCGTCTCGCCGTCGAGCGAGAAGGCGCCCTCGCGGCCGTCAAAGGAGGACTGCGCCGCGCGGCCCCAGAAGGCGAGGCTGCCGCCGCTGGCGTCGGTCTCCCCCGTCGCGGTGTCGGAGTCATCTGCTGCCGCTTCCGACGCTTCCTGTATCGACGACACCCAGGAGCCGCGCAGCGCGTTGCGACCCGATCCCCTCGCGTGTTCGGGCAAACGTCGTTCAGACGCCACTCGGGCTGAAGCGTTGAACCGCCTTCCCGCTGTCTTCCGACATCGCGGCCGGACGCCGATTTCATATGGACTCGCTGACGCGAGGTAAGGGCTAACACCTGCCGCGATCTACGACCGTGGGCACTCGTGGTCGGTCCGACCGCCGTCTCAGCCTGTTTCGAACAGCCGGTCGAGCTCGCGGTAGTTGGGCGGCTCCGCGTGGATCGCCCGCCCGGCCCTCAGCACCCTCCGGTTGTGCTGGGGGCGGCTGAGCAGCTCGCTGTACGACCGCGCCTGGAACAGCACGAGGTCCGCCGGGGCCCCCTCACGCACCCGCCCCGCATCGGCGAAGCCCATGACGTCGGCCGGGGTCCGCGCGACCGCGGCCGGCCAGTCGCCGACCGGGCGGTCGAGATGGGCGATCTTCACCGCCTGGGCAAACACCTCAAGCCCGTCGAAGTCCCCGTACGGGTGGAACGCATCCCTGACGTTGTCGCTGGCGAGCGATACCGGGATGCCGCGCTCTTTAATCTCGTGCAGCAGCGTCACCCCGCGCCACCGCGGGGTCTCCCCGGCACGGCGATCCTGGAGATAGAGGTTGCACATCGGCAGGCCGATCACATGCAGCCCCGCGGCGGCCGCGAGGTCGAGAGCGCGGTCGACCTCGGCCGCCGGGCGCCGGGCGAGGCTGCAACAGTGACCGACCGCAATCCGGCCTTCGAACCGGTGCGCGATCGCCGTTCGTGCGATGCGGTCGAAGGCGCGCGCCTCGGGATCGTCCGTCTCGTCGACATGAAAGTCGAGGTCGAGACCGCGCTCGCCGGCCAGCCGGAAGACGCGCTCCAGCAGGTCGTCGTTCCCGGCACCCACCCTGGTCACCGCGCCCAGCACGCCGTTGCAGTCATCGACCAAATCGGCGATTTCCGTCGCATGGGCCGCGTCGACAAATTCCTCAAGCGGCAACAGAGACACTGCCTGGAGAGCGATCCGCCCGCGCCACTCCTCGCGGAGCTCGCGAAACACCGGCCATGTGACAAGATGCTGCGGCGCCCGCGAATCGAGATGCGTCCGCATGGCCACGGTGCCATGCGCCCAGGCGCAGCGAAGTGCGAACTCCATCCGGGCGCGCAGGTCGTCAACGGTCCAGAAAGCGCGGTCCAGCGCCGCCGCCGAGAGAGCGCCCTCGAGGGTTCCGTCGGGGTTGGCCCGTCTCGGCCAGGTAAAGGCCTTGTCGAGATGGGTATGGAGATCGACGAAGCCGGGCCAGACCATGCCGCCCCCGGGACCGACCCGGTCCGCCGCCCGGTCGCCGTGCCGGTGAGCGGCGGGGGCTCCGATGCGTCCGTCCGCGATCGGGATGTCCAGCCTCAGCAGGCCCTCCGCATCGGGGACCGCATCCGCTGGCGGGTCGTCGACCAAGCAGAGGGGGACCCCAGCATCGACCAGGACGAAGTCCGCAGTATCCAGAGCCTCGACGGAACCGGTCATGCGGGAACCGGCACGGGCTGGCGCGATCGGGAGCGGCGTTCAACGCCAGCGAACGGCGCACGGTACATGATCGGCACCGCCACCGACGGCGGCAGGGACGCAAACGCCAGCCCGCTCATGATCGTCACCGCGTTGGGATATCCCGCATCCACCCGTTACAGCGCGACGCTCGCGGTTTCAACCGCTATCCCATCGGACCCGTTGATCCGGCCTTCCAACGCCGCCTCTCCTTGCCATCTCCGCGCGCCCCGGGGCGGGCGCGGGGAGATGGCGAAGCCTGGCGGACAATGCTATCCGTGCCGCATGTCGGTCCAGGGGAATTCGCGTCATGACGAGACTCGCGGTGCTCGGCTGCGGCCGGGCCGGGCTGATGCACGCCGGGAACATCGCCGCGCACCCGCGCGCCGAGCTCGCCGGCGTCCATGACATCGCCGCCTCCGCGGCGGAGAACGCCG
>JAJDVM010000086.1 GCA_022826125.1 Defluviicoccus sp. | reverse complement strand
TCGTCGAAGCCGGCCATGAAGCCCCGCATCAGCTCGGCGTCGAGCCCCTCGCCCGCGATCTCGGTTACCATGCCGCGCTCGATGGTAAGCCGGATCGGCTCGCTCACGTAGCGCATCATCGGCAGCAACATGTCGCCCTTGTCGATCACCACCGTGCCGTCGACGCCGTCATCACGGGCGGCGGTGTAGAGGAAGACGCCGGGCCAGGCATCCCAGCGGCCCGGGATATCGGTGAAGCCGTACTGCTCGACGACGTTGTACTTGCCGAGCCGATAGACCACATCAGTCCCTCCCCGCGAGGTGATGCGCATCTCCTTCGCCTTGGCGAGCATCTTGGCGCCGGCCTCGACCCGCCGCCGGTCGTCTGGGGAGGACAGCATGCGCCGCAGCACCTCGAAGTGCTCGATGACCAGCAGCATGCGCGGTCCCGCGTCGGTGATTTCGGTCTGCTCCTTCGACCAAAGGAGGCCGACGAGGTCGACCACCATGTCGACGCCCTTCAGCGCGGCGATCGCGGGCCCGTTTCCCCGGAGCGAGTTGCCGGGCCCGAAGAAGCTGCCGGGGCGCTTGCGGATATTGACCTGAAAGGCGTCGGCTCCGAGATCCGCGGCGGCTTCGAGGAAGGCCGCCGCGTAGTCGGCCCGCACGTCTCCCTCGGAGAGGACCGCGAGGCTCGTTCCCTCGCCCACCTTGCAGAGCGCAAGCTCCTGCTGGAACAGCGATACCATCTCGGAGTCGGCGCCCATCGTCTCCTCCTGTCGGTTGCCGTCGGGGCCGGTCGGGGAGGTGCTAGCGTACGTCCCCGTCGCCCTCCATGGCGTCGAGATAGCGGTTGATCCTGTGGTGGATCGCGGCCTCCTGGTAGTGCATCGGCCCGCCGGTGAAGCGGCGCGCGCGGAGGCCCTTCTGGATGTGCTGCAGGAGCTCCATATCCTCGCCGGCGAAGCGGCGGGCGAAGTCCTTGAGGATCTCGACCTTCTGGCGGAACGCCGGCATCTCCTCGACGCCCTTCCACAGGCAGGTGAAGCCGGTCACTTGCGACCGCTCGGGGCCGAGCGGGTAGGTCACCCACGGCTGGAGCATATCGGCGCGAACCAGGAAGTTGAAGTTGGGTCTGAGGAAGGCGCTGTAGGCGAAGGCCGGGCCGAGCTCGTGGTCGGCAAGCCACGGCGTCGGCCCGAACAGCATCTCGCCGTCGGGCGACATGCTGCGGCTCGGATAGACCTTGCGCCAGCCCCACTTGGTGAAGATCACGTCGCGCAGCGACCGCTCGCCGAAGCCCTCGGTCGCGAACGTCCCCTTGTGGATGACCTCGACATGGTATGTGTCGATCAGGTTCTCCGGCAGGAGCTTCCAGTTGCAATCGATCTCGTAGGTAAAGCGGTCGACCAGCACCATGTCTTCGGGTCGGATGAAAGCGGCCGATTCGGCGAACTCGTCGACGGCGAGATAGTCCTTCAGCGACGGGCAGCCGTCGTCGAAGCTGATGAAGACGAACCCGCCCCAAGTGTCGAGCTTGATCGGCGACAGCCGGCAGGACTCGACGTCGAACCGCGGCAGCCCCTTGGGCTGGGACGGGCTGACCAGCCTGCCGTCCAGGCCGTAGACCCAGCCGTGAAACGGGCAGGCGAACTCCTTCGCGTTGCCGGCGCCCGAGGCGACGGCGGCGCCGCGGTGCCTGCAGACGTTGGAGAAGGCATGGAGCGTGCCGTCCGCGTTGCGACAGACGACGATCGGCTCGCCCACGATGTCCATGGTCATGTAGTCGCCGGGGCTCGCGAGCTCCTCGACACGCGCCACGACGAGCCAGTCGCGCATGAAGAGCTTCTCGACCTCCATCGCGTAGATCTCGGGCGAGGTATAGTAAATGCCCGGCAGATGCCTCGCGTCCTCGAGCCCGGCCCGTGTCGCTTCGAGGTCCGCCTTGTTGAAATATCGCACGCCGCTGCCGTGGCCAGCGCTTTGCCCGCCGGAAAGAACCGTGTTCATCGGACCGCCCTGCTCGTTCGAGACCGGCGCGAACCGCCGTGCCCGACAAGGCTATCCGCGCGCCGAAACATTCGCAAGAAAGCGCCGACAGCCGATCCATTGCCGGTCCGAGGGGTCGCTCACCCGGCGAACGAAGAAATTCACGACACTTGCCGGGGGCGATGCGAATTTACAGAAACCCTTCGATTTGCATAATTTCTCTCGTCGAACCGGCATGCGGGAGAACACGGACCCACAGGACGAACGACACGCGATCCCGCCCGCCAATACAGGGAGAAAGAGATGAGAGCGCAATCATGCTTGCGCACAGCGGGTCTCGCGCTCGCTGGTGCGATCCTCGGGTATTCCGGTGCGGCAATCGCCCAGGACATCAAGATCGGGCTGATCATGGAGGCCCGCCCTGCCGAGCAACCCTGGAGCGCGGCGATATTCGACTCGGCAGAAAAGCTGAAGAAGGAGGACAAGGGGGTTTCGTTCTCCCAGTCCTTCAAGGCCTTCGATCCGACCTCCGCGGAACCGATCGCGAGGCAACTCCTGGCCGACGGTCACAAGGTCATGGTGATGCACAGTTTCGCGCTGAACGACGTCGCCCACAAGCTCGCCGGGGAGTTCAAGGCAATCCCGATGTCGGTCAGCAGCTTCGACCCGCCGGTCCAGCCGAACCTCACGATCGCGACGGCGAGCTACCTCCAGATCGGCTACTCCAACTGCTGGCTGCTGGCCAAACTGTCGAAATCCGGCAAGATCGGGTTCGTCGGCGCCATGCCGATCCCCTATGCCACCGAGCTCCAGCTCGGATGCGAGCTGGGCGCCAAGGCCGCGCGGGGCGACGCCCAGGTGCTGGCGGCCTACAGCAACAGCTTCGTGGACCAGCAGGCGACAAGGGAACAGGCGCAGGGCGTGGTCGACCGCGGCGCGGACACGCTGTTCCCCGCCTCCGCCACCCAGGACTCGCTCGGCGGCTTCCAGCTTTGCGAGCAGGCGAAAATTCCGTGCGCGGGCTGGGCGAGCGACGCACGCCGCTATTCGCCCAACTACGCCGCGACATCGGCGGTCGTCGACTGGACCGTGATGCTCAAGGAGTTCGTCAAGCAGGCGAGGAGCGGCAAGCTGTCCGCGACGACCTTCGATGCAACCTTCCAGAACGGCGGGCTCACGCCGCAACCGTTCGAAGGGGCCTCAGCCAAGATCGTGCCGGTGGACGTGCAAGCCGGATATCTCAAGGTGGTGGCCGATCTCAAGCAGGGGAAAATCAAGCTGCCGAAGAGCAAGGCCCACCCCTGCTGCCCGTGATCGCCCGGCTTGCGCGGCTCGGCCGGCATGGAGGCGTCGCGGCAGCCCGGCCCTGATGACGTCTCCACCGCGGGGGACAGAGTGGCACTTCGCGCCCGCCTGCGTGGCATCGCCAGAGCGTTCGGAGCCACGCAGGCGGTGCTCGACGCCGACCTCGACATCTGCGCCGGCGAAATCCACGCGCTGCTCGGAGAAAACGGGGCAGGCAAAACCACCCTGATGCGGGTGCTGGCGGGCATACTCCGCCCGGACGCCGGCGCCATCGAGATCGACGGCGAAACCGTCCAGCTGCGCGGCCGGATGGACGGCGCCCGGCGCGGCATCGGATTCGTGCAGCAGCATTTCGGCCTGATCGAGGAAATCGACGGCGTCGAGAACTACCTGCTCGGCCATCCCCGGCTCGGCGCCTGGCTCCACGTCGAGAGAGCCCGCCGCGAACTCCAGCGAACCGCCGCCGAACTCGAGCTCGACGTCGATGTCGACTGTCCGATCTCGGACCTCTCGGTCGGCGAGCGCCAGCGGCTCGAAATCCTGATCGCGCTGGCGACCGGTGCCGACGTGCTCATCCTCGACGAGCCCACCGCCGCACTCGGAAGCGCGGAGGTAGAAGTGCTGGAGCGAGTACTTCGCCGTCTGACCGGTCAAGGCAAGAGCGTGGTCTACATCACCCACAAGCTGCCTGAGGTGATGGCCTTCGCAGACCGGGTCACGGTGATGCGCCGGGGTCGGGTTGTCGCGCAATTCGCGGGCGAGGCGCTGGATGCCGCCGATCTCACCCAGGCGATGATCGGGCAGCTCCCGGAACGATCGGAGGTGTCCCGGCTCGATCCCGGGGAGCCGGTGCTCGCTCTGGAGGGCGTCGGCGTTGCGGCGTCGGATTCCGGGCAGGGTCTGTTCGATATCGATCTTGAGGTGCGCACGCACGAAGTTGTCGGCATCGCCGGCATTTTGGGCAACGGCCAGGAGGTTCTTGCGGAACTCCTCTGCGGTCTCGTGGAACCGGCGTCGGGCAACATCGTCACACGGCCCGGAACCGTCGCTTACATCCCCGAAGACCGATCCGGAGACGCGCTGGCGCCGACGCTCTCGGTCGCCGACAACGCCATCGTCCACCGACATCGCGATCCCTCGCTGAGGCGGAACGGTCAGCTCGCCCCCGCCCTGGTCGGCGAATTCGTTGCCGGCATCATGTCCGCGGGTTCCGTGCAGGCGGCGTCCACGGAGTCCCGCGTGTCCTCCCTCTCCGGCGGCAACCAGCAAAGGCTGGTGGTCGCGCGCGAGTTCGAGCGGCGACCGGACTTGATCCTCGCCCACAACCCCTATCGCGGCCTCGACATCGGAGCAGCCGGTGACGTTCGCCAACGCCTGCTCGCGGCGCGGGACAGGGGAAGCGGCGTGGTGCTGATCAGCCCCGACCTCGAAGACCTGTTCGACATCGCCGACCGGATTCTGGTGATTGCCGATGGCCGCTTTGTCGGCGAAGTCGATCCCCGGCGCGCCACCGCACAAGAGGTCGGCTCGCTGCTGGGAGAGGCCGGGCGGTGAAACGTCTTGCCGGATTGTCCGATCCCGCCCGCCTGGCGCTCAGCCTCGGCGCGGCCGTCGCGGCGATCGTCGCCATCAGCGCCGGGCTGTTCGCAATCGGCAACGCGGATCCCCTGGTCGCCTTTGGCGCGATGTATCGCGGCTCGTTCGGAAGCTGGGTCAGCTTCGGCGAGACGCTGATCCGGTTCGCGCCCGTCACCCTGATCGCGCTCGGCCTGGTGCCGTCGCTCCGCATCGGGCTGTTCAACATCGGCGCGCCCGGGCAGATCGGTCTCGGCGCCCTGTTCGCCACGCTCGCCGGTTTTGCTCTGGGTGGGGCGCCGTCATCCATTGCGATCCCCGTGACATTCGTCGCTGCGGCGCTGGGCGGTGCCCTGTGGGCGCTCGGGCCGGGCTTGCTGCGCGCTTGGTTTCGGGTGAACGAGATTCTGTCGACGCTGGTGTTCAACTTTCTGGCGCTCTACCTGCTGCAGTATTTGCTGACCGGCCCGTTGCACGGCTACCGGTCCAACATCGCCCAGTCCGACCCTCTGCCGAAAGAAGCCTGGCTCCCCGTCGTCATCGATGGGACCCGGGCGCATGCGGGCCTTTACGTCGTGCTCGCCGCCATCGTGGCGCTCTGGCTGGTGCAGCGAAGTCCGCTCGGCTACCGCCTGCGGCTGTTCGGCGCGGGACCCAACCTCGCGCGGCAGGCGGGGGTCAGTGGCCCGCGGCTGATCGTCTGGACGATGTGTGCCGGTGGCGCCGCGGCGGGGATAGCCGGGTGGATGCAGGTCGCGGGCGTCGATCACCGGCTCTACGACACGGTCGCCGATCCGATCGGTTATATGGGCCTCTTCGCCGCTTTGCTCGGGGTGCTGCACCCGGTCGGCATCTTCTTTTCCGGGCTGGTCTTCGCCGCACTGCTCCGCGGCGGCGAGTCGCTCCAGATCGGCGCCAACATCTCGCCCGAGATCATCAGCGCGCTCGTCGGGCTCATCCTGCTGCTGCTCGCCGCCCGCTCGGGCCGTTTCACCAGAGCGAGCCGGGAAGCCTGATGTTTTTCGAGAGCATGCTCGAAGCCGGAGTGAGGCTGACCGTGCCGCTGCTGCTGGTCGCGCTCGGGGAGCTGATCGCCGAGCGCGCCGGCGTGATCAATATCGGTCTCGAAGGCAAGATGGCGGCCGGCGCCTACGCCGGATTCGTCGTCATGGCGGGAACCGGCGACCCCTGGCTGGCGGCGCTCGCGGCCGTGCTGGCCGGCGCCGCGGTATCTGCGGTGATGGCGGGCGTCGCGATCTGGGGCCAGGTCAATCAGATTCTCGTCGGCTTCGCGCTCTTCATCATGGTGCCCGGGCTGGTCGCGTTCCTCTACCAGCAACACACGACGACCCTGGTGGTCACGCCCGCGCTGGACCGCCTGTCGCTCCCCGAGTTGAGCGACCTGCCGGTAATCGGCGGCGCGTTCTTCTCGCAGAACGGGTTTTACTACGGCGTCGTCGGACTATGCCTGCTGGTTTGGGTTTGGATGCACCGCACCCGCTTCGGATTGTCCGTGACCGCTTGCGGGCACGATCCCGAGGTCGCGCTCTCCAAGGGGATCGCGGTGCGCTGGGTCCGTACCCAGGCGACGCTCGCATGCGGCGCACTCGCTGGCCTTGGGGGTGCGGCGCTGACCGTCGGCGCGCTGGGCTCGTTCAGCCCGGGCGTGACCGGGGGGCGAGGGTTCGTCGCCATCGCCATCGTCATACTGGGCCGCTGGAGCGTCCGCTGGACCGTGCTCGCTGCGCTCGCGATCGGGCTCTCCGACGCGCTCAGGCTACGCCTCGGCAGCCAGGTGGATTTCCCGGTGCAGCTCCTCGCCATGCTGCCCTGGCTGGTGGTGCTGATCATGTTGATAGCGGGAGCCCGTTTCGCGAAAATGCCGCGGGCGCTGGGGCGCAATGTCGGCGCGGCCCAGTCGGTGGCCTGACGGAGTCATCATGGCCCAATGCGACCTGATACTCCCCGGTACGCGGTCCCAGGAGACCGCGGGCCGCCGGTGAGCGCCCGTCCCAACAAGCTGGTCGGCGCCCGCGTGCGCCGCCGCGAGGACCCTAAGTTCCTGCGTGGCCGGGGCCGGTACACGGGCGACGCGCAACCGCCCGGGATGCTGCAGGTCGCCTTTTTCCGCAGCGACGTGCCGCACGCGAACATCGTAGACGTTGCTGTCGAGCCCGCGCGCGACATTCCCGGTGTCGTGGGCGTCTTCACCGCGGACGACATCTCGCGGCTGGTCCGGCCCATCTCGGTCGAGGTGACCATGCCGGGGTACCAAGGCTGCGATTACCCGGTTCTCGGTCGGGACAAGGTGTGTTTCGTCGGCCAGCCGGTCGCTGCGGTCGTCGCCCGAACGCGCTATGAGGCCGAGGACGGAGTCGAGGCAATCGTCGCGGAATACGAACTCCTGCGGCCGGTGCTCGATGTCGACCGGGCTTCCGAGCCGGGCTCGGCGACGATCCATCCCTCTGTGCCCGACAATCTCTTCAACCATTTCACCCTCGCCGAAGGAGATGTGGAGGGGGCGTTTGCTCGGGCGGATCACCTCGTCGAACTGGAAATCCGGAACGGCCGCTGCGCTCAGGTGCCGCTGGAAAACCGAATGGTCATCGCGGAATGGGACGCGCTCTACGAAGAGCTGACGGTGACGGTATCGCACCAGGCGCCGCACCTCTTCCGCACCGGGCTCGCGGAATTCCTCGAACTCCCCGAGTCGCGCATTCGCGTCGTCTCACCGGACGTGGGAGGCGGGTTCGGCGGCAAGCTCACCGTCTACCCAGAGGATCTGGTGACCTGCGCGCTGTCGCGCCTGGTCGGCAAGCCCGTCTGCTGGGCCTGCGATCGGCGCGAAGACCTGCTGACGACGATGCAGGGCCGCGAGCAGGTCCATCGCATCGAGGCGGCTGTCCACAATGACGCACGGGTGCGCGGCGTTCGGGTGACCATCAAGGCAAGCAACGGGGCGTTCCCGATCTGGCCCATGTCGGCGGGCCTCGATTCGGGGCAGGCGTCGGAGAACGTCACCGGACCCTACGACATCCCGAACTACGAGCGCGACGTCTACGCCGTCGCCACGAACAAGGCGCCGATGGGTCCCTATCGCGGGGTCGGTCGCGTCGCGGCCTGTTTCGCCATCGAGCGCTTGATGGACGAAATCGCGCACCGGCTGGACCTCGATCCGCTCGAGGTACGGCGGCGCAACGTCGTGCGCGACTACCCGTACACCACGCCGGCCGGTCTGTGTTTCGAGAGCGGCAGCTCGGCGGAGGCGCTCGATCAGATGGAGCGAATCCTGGATCTGGCGGTGCTGCGCAAGGAGCACGAGCGTCTGCGCGCGGGCGGCGTCTATCGAGGCGTCGGCTTCGCCGCCATCGTCGAGCACACGGCGCTGGGACCGGACGAGGTCTCCAGAAAGGGCATCGACATGGTGCTGGGCATGGAGTCCGCCTGCGTCCGGGTCGAGCCCGACGGCACGATCACGGCAATCATGGGCACCCACAGCCAGGGCCAGGGCCACGAGACCACCTTCGCCCAGGTAATCGCGGACGAGTTCGGAATCCCGCTGGAGCGAGTGAAGGTCCGGTTCGGCGACACCTCCGTCGTGCCCTACGGGCTCGGGACCTGGGCGAGCCGCAGCCTGGTCTACGGCGGCGGTGCGGCCGTCCTCGCGAGCCGCGACGTGATGGCGAAAGCCGTTGGGATCGCCGCGCACGTTTTGGAGGTTGAGCCGGACGCGATGGCGTATCGGGACGGCGCAGTCGCGCTCCGCGGGGATGCCGCCACTTCGATCGCGATCGACGAGATCGCGCGCATTGCCAACCACCGCGCCAACCGCCTACCCGACGACATCGACCCAGGTCTCGAGGCGACGCGCCGCTATCGCGCGCCGGACCCGGGCACCTTTTCTAACGCGCTGCACGCGGCCGTGGTTGAGGTCAATCCGCGGACCGGCGCCGTCGACATCCTCCGCTACGTCGTAATCGAGGATTGCGGCACGGTGGTCAATCCGACAATCGTCGAAGGCCAGTTGCACGGCGGCATCGCACAGGGCATCGGCCAGGCGCTCTACGAGCATGCCGTCTACGACGATCACGGCCATCCGCGCGCGGTGACTCTTGCCGACTACGTTATCCCCGACGCTGGCAGCATGCCCAGGATCGAAATCTACCACCGGGAAAGTCCCTCTCCTAACAGCATCGGCGGGTTCAAGGGCATGGGCGAAGGCGGCGCGGTGAACCCGCCGGCCGCGATCGCCAACGCGGTGACCGACGCTCTGAAACCCTTCGGGGTCAAGGTAAACCAGACGCCCATTCAGCCAGGCTGGATCGTCGATGCCGTGACTGCGGCGCAGGTGTAGCGAAGACCAACGAGGGTTCGTCCGGCCGACGGACCATCAAGTACTTCTGACCCCGTATCCCGCGTGTGCCCACAACCTCAACCTGGTCCCCGGCCCGCAAGTGAAACCGGTGGTGAAGCGTCCGCGGTCTCCCGCCTTTACCGCGACGTGCAGACCAGGGTTTCATCTCGTCGTCCCGCGCGACCTTTGCACCGCTTCCCAATAGCCGGGTACGGAATCCCGTCCAGACGATAGAACCCTTCGGAGAACCCCTGCGCGGTCCGTCCCGATCCGACGCGCCACGATCTTTGCGGAGCGCACGGGGGCGGGAACCGCCGACCCCGCGCCTCGAACCATGGACGGGCCGCCCGCCCGCATCCCGTCGATGTCCGTCAGCCCACCGAGGGGATTGTCATCCTCGCGCCAGCGCGCCAGCGACCTGCACTTGCCGCATATGCGGTTCCCCGCCCAAGCGCTCTCGAACGGCTCGCCGCACATCAGGCACATGCGTTCCCGCGTCTCGTGGTAGGGTTCCGGGTCGAGTTCCACAGGATGCTCTTCGGCATCGCCCATGACCCGCGCAAGCTACGCCCCAACCCTGCGGCCGGCAATGTACCGGACGACGGCCCCGGTCAGGTGCGCCGTCCCGCCCGTGCCGATCCGGCGACCAACCCAAGGACGGGGGACCGGGCAGGAGGGGCTTGGAAACGGTCCCTCATATCCGGCCGGAGAGGTACAGCTCGAACCCGGGCCCACTCTATTGAAAAACCAGATCGATCCTAAACAGATGCCGACGATATCCGAATGATCCGAAGGTCGGGCCTGCACGCTCAGCCTAGCGGTAGGTTGCCGGGATGGCCGTTCGAGGACACCGGTCAGTCGCTGGTTGGCACTGACGCGCAGGACGCGGTGCGCGACAGGTTCGGCGACGACGCTATCGTCCGGGGGTCGGCAAGACGCTCCAGCGGCAGGGGCCGTCGGAGCTCGACTGAGTCGGCGATACCTCCGACGACGGTCTCTCGACCCTGACAGCGGGATCGGTGGGAGTAGACTCGGGCCGCTGAGAACGATGCGGCGCCGGCCCCGTCTGCTTGCTGGCAATGGGCAGCGCCGCTCCCCCCAGGCCATGCGGGACATGGCCCCTATGCGCGGTACCGTGCGGTTCCTGGTGGGGGTCCACCCCGTTCTTTTCGGTCGCGATGAATGGGGAACGCCGTCCGCCTGTTCAGCTGCGCCTCGTGCCGTCGCCAGGTGGTTCTCTGCCGGCGCTGCGACCATGGCAACATCTACTGTTCGCGGAGCTGCAGCGACCGGGCGCGGCGTCGGTCGATGCGGCTTGCAGGTCAGCGCTACCAGAACAGCCGCCGCGGCCGTCACAAGCATGCCGAGCGCCAGCGGCGCTACCGTGAGCGCCGTCGGCGCCCGGTGGCGAAGACTTCGGCCTGCGCGAAGAAAGTGACGCATCACCCTTTGACCGCCGCGCGGTGGCGTCCTGTTGTGGCGCCCACGTCGGTGGGACGATCCGGAACCCGGCCCTTCGGCCCGGGCCGCCCCGCCAGGGTATTCCGCTGCGACCGCTGCGGGCGGTTCTGCGCCCGCACGGTCTATCGGGGCCAGCGTCCGGCATGAAGGGAGTGAGATGGCCATCGACAAGCGAACAAGGGCGAGGATCCCTCGCCTGTTTCATGCCGAGAAGTGGAGGCTCGGCAAGATCGCGCGCCGGCTTCGCGTCCATCACGACACGGTCGACTGCATCGTCGCCGAGGCCGGGACGCCTCTGCGCCTGAGCCGCCCCGTTGCGGGCTATCTCCGTTCCGCGACCGAGCTCCGGGGGGAATCGCTCCAGAGTCAACTCGAAGCCATCCTCCGATACGCCTGCGACCACGACATGCAGGTCATACGGTTCTATTGCGATGAGTGCGGGAGCGGCTTTCGCATCGATAACCGCCCCGGCCTGGCCCAGCTGTTCCGTGACGTTGCGAGCGACGCTTGCGATTTCGACGCCGTTCTCCTCCTGGATCCCAGCCGCTGGGGCCGCTGCCCGTTCGCCCACGATGTCATCACGGGAGAGTTCGCCCGGGCGAACTCCGCAGTCGAAATTCACTACTGCCTCGATCCGCCGGACGACGCCGGGGAGATCTCGGTATCGGACGTGGCGGAATTCCTGAAACGCGCGATGGGGTGCGAATACGGTCGCGAACCGCCCTCCAGTTCGGCGAGGACCAGGTGACGGGCAATCCGAAGCCGCGTCGCCGGGCGGTCGCCTATGTCCGGATGTCGACCGGGCTCCAGCAGTATTCGCCCGAAAACCAGATGGCCGGTATCGAGCGCTACGCCGATGAGCATGACATGGAGATCGTCGCTACCTATTCGGACGAAGCCAGGAGCGGCCTGCGATACGAGAACCGTCCCGGCATGCAGAATATGTTGGCAGACGCTCAGAGCGAGGAGTCCGGTTTCGACACGATCCTGGTCTACGACGTAACCCGCTGGGGCAGGTTTCAGGATCAGGACGAGGGCGCGTTCCTGGAATATGCCTGTAGAAACGCCAGCGTCCAGGTCCAGTACTGCATGGAGGAGTTCGTCAACGACGGCAGGCCAGTGTCCAACATCATCAAGGCCGTCAAGCGCTCCATGGCCGCCGAATACGCCCGCGAGCTCTCGAACAAGGTGTTCGCCGGCCAGTGCCGGCTCATCGAGCTCGGCTTCCGCCAAGGCGGCATGGCGGGATACGGGCTGCGCCGCATGCGCATCGACCAGAACCGCGAACCCCAGGGCATCCTCGATCGCGGCGAGTACAAGAGCCTCCAGACCGACCGGGTGATCCTGGTTCCCGGTCCGGAAAAGGAGGTGGAAACCGTTCGATGGATGTACCGGCAGTTCATCGAGGGAGGCAGGCTGGAGGGCGAGATTGCGGCGCTGCTCAACGAGAAGGGCATCAAGACGGACTTGGGCCGGCCATGGACGCGCGGCACGGTCCACCAGGTACTGACAAACGAGAAATACGTCGGCAACAACGTCTACAACCGGCATTCCTACAAGCTGAAGGATAAACACAGGAACAACCCGCCGGAGGAATGGGTTCGGGCCGACGGAGCCTTCGAAGCGGTCGTGGACGCTCCCCTGTTCTTCACCGCCCAGGGAATGATCCGGGAACGCAACCGCCGGTTCTCCAACGACGAGATGATCGAACGCCTGCGGGAACTCCTGAAGATTAAGGGCTTTCTCTCCGGCATCGTGATCGACGAGGCCGACAACATGCCGTCGAGCGGCGCCTACGCCTCGCGCTTCGGCAGCCTGGTCCGCGCCTACTCCCTGGTCGGTTTCACGCCCGACCGGGATTATCGGTACATCGAGATCAACCGGACGCTCCGCCGGATCCACGCCAAGGCGGTGACGAACGCGATCACCGCAATCGAGGAGATCGGTGGCGCCGTCGCGCGGGATCCGGCCACCGACCTTCTCACGGTGAACGGCGAGTTCACCGCGTCGATCGTCGTCGCCCGCTGCCGGCCCACCAAGACGGGTTCCAGACGCTGGAACATCCGCCTGGACACCGGACTCGCGCCGGATCTGACCGTCGCCCTTCGCATGGACGGCGCCAACGAGGCAGTGCTCGATTACTACCTGCTTCCGCTCCCGATACTGGACACCAACCGCATCCGGCTCGCCGAGGCGAACGGACAGATGCTGGATGCCTTCCGGTTCGAGACGCTGGAGCATTTTTTCGCCATGGCCGAACGGGCCGTCATTACGGAGAACGCCGCATGACCGACACCGAAGACCGCATCGTCATCGAGACGATACCCATCGAGCGCATCACCGTGCTCAATCCGCGGCTGCGGGACCGCAAGAAGTTCCGCGAGATCGTCGACAGCATCAGGAAGGTGGGTCTCAAGCAACCCATCAAGGTCAGCCGCACCAAGGGTGCCGACGGAGAGGTCGCCTACAACCTGGTATACGGACAGGGACGGCTTGAGGCCTTCCTCGCGCTCGGTCAGAAGGAAATCCCGGCGATCGTCACCGATCTCCCGGAAGAAGACAGCCTTCTGATGAGCTTGGTGGAAAACGTTGCGCGCCGCAAACACCGTCCGGTGGAGATGCTGCGCGCCATCGGCACCCTGCACGCACAGGGCTACACGGACAGACAGATTGGCGCCAAGATCGGCTATTCGGTCGACTATGTCGTCAAGATCCGCCGCCTCCTGGAAGCCGGCGAGGACCGGCTGCTGTTCGCCGTCGAGACGGGCAGGATGCCGCTCAAGGTCGCCATGGGCATCGCGGCGGCGAAAGACGAAGACCTGCAACGGGTGCTCACCCAGGCATTCGAAAACCACGACCTGACCCTGAGACAGGTGATCGCCGCGCGGCGATGGGTCGAGCATCGCCCGCGGCACGGGAGGACGAAGCGCCCCGCCAGGGGCACGCGCCGCCGGCAGCCGGTTTCTTCCGCCGGGGTGATCCACACCCTCAAACGATCGGCCGAACAACACAGATTGCTGATCAAGAGAGCGGATCTTGCGGCGGGGCAGCTCCGCTTCATAGTCGAAGGACTGCGTGTCCTGTTGTCCGACGACAATTTCCTCAACCTGCTCCGCGCGGAGAATATCCGGACGATGCCCGCTCCGCTGGCGCGCCTGATCGAACAGCATCAGGGCGCCTGACATGACCCGCAAGGTGCCTCCCGGCTTCGAGCCGAACGGTGTGACGATCTCGATTGCCGCCATCCTCCCGCTCAGGCCAGTCTCCGCCCACATCCGGGAAAGCAGAAAATACCGGCAGATCGTTTCGTCGGTCCGCGAGGTCGGCATCGTGCAGCCGCCCGTCGTCGCGCGGCACGCCTCGCTGAAGGGCAAGTATCTGCTGCTCGACGGACATCTCAGGATCGAAGTGCTGAAAGACATGAAGGTCGAGGAGGTCACCTGCCTGGTATCGCTCGACGACGAGGCGTTCACCTACAACCGGCAGATCAACCGGCTGGCGACGATCCAGGAGCACAGGATGATCCTGAAACTGGTCGAGCGCGGGATCTCCGAGAAACGGATCGCCGAAGCCCTCGACGTCGATGTCGCCGCAATCCGAGTCAAACGGAACCTGCTCAAGGGCATATGTCCGGAAGCCGAGGAGCTCCTCAAGGACAAGCACTGTCCGATCAACACCGTCCGGGCGCTCAGAAGCCTGAAGGCACTGCGGCAGATCGAAGTGGCGGAATTGATGGTCTCGACCGACAACTATTCCGTCCTCTACGCAAAGGCCCTGGTCGCGGCCACGCCGCCCGACCAGCTGGTCGATGAAGGCAATCCCAAGCCGCTGAAGGGGGTGTCCCCGGAGCAGATGGAACAGATCCAGCGGGAGCTCACCAACCTCCAGGGTGACGTCAAGCGGATCGAAGGGACCTTCGCCAGCGACCATCTCAATCTGGTGTTGGCCGCATCGTATGTGAGGTCCCTGCTCGGCAACGAGAGGATCGACCGCTATCTCGACAAGTACCACCCGGAGCTGAGGCAGGAGTTCCACAAGATCTGCGATGCAACGGCGCTGGTATCGGAGGCCGCCGAGTAGATTGCGTTCCGCGACCCGTGCCGACAGGGCGACACGTTGGTCACCTGCACGCGACCACGGGCCGCGATGGGGACCCGGACCCGAGAAGCGCGGGGACCGCGGGAGACGCCGCACCGTGGGGCGGATCGAGCGCGGCGGTGGGGGTGGCGGCGAACCCGCTCGGAGCCCACCAGGCCGGTCGCAATAGGACCGGCCGCGAGGGCGACCGATTCGCGGTCGCCCTCGTCGCCCGGCCGACGCGATCCAAACCGGACGAATGGCATGCACATCTGGAAGTAGGCGCCTGGAGCCTTTGTGAGGCTTAGAGTCGGGTTCGCACGGTGTGTCCGGCGTTCTCGATGGCTGGCGGCCCGAACAGCGCCGTCCTCCTCGCCGCTTGTGGCCAAATGCCCGAATCGGACATGAGGGTTCCGCCGCGCCGCGCGGGAGGGTTTATCCTTGCATCAGCGCAGGCAGAGTTCACAGATTCAGGCCGAGCGTTCCCCTGCTTTCGTCCCCGCCCGGTTCGGAAGCCGCGGCGTCACCGGCATCTTCCCTAGGGCCGCTCGCCGCTTCGTCCGCGCCGGGCGTCGAGCCCGAAGACGGGTCGGGTGACGCTGTTTCTACACGCGCCGCGGCATGAGTTTCGGCAACTGCCAGCGACCAGCGTCCGTTCTCGGAAACATACCTACCTTGCAGACGACCGTTGCGTAGCTCGACCCGGACCGAAGCCGGTTTGATCGAACGTTCGGTCTCGTCCGAGGCGTGGCCGGCTATTTCCGCTACCGTCGATCCCGGATTCTCGTGGAGTACGCGCTGGACGAAGCGGGGCACCGAGCCGCGTGCCGCGCGCTTGCTCCCACCGGTCCGGCGCTTCGCCGGCCGCTTACCGCGCCCTGCCCTAGCGAGAGCCGTCCGGCCTTCCGCCGCGCCGAGAACATCCAGGAGTTCCTTCCTGGCGTCGACCTTGCCGCGGGCATAGGCCTCAGCCTCGATCTCCGCGATCAGCGCGGAAACCCTTCCCGTAGCGCTCGCCGAACGCTTCGCCATCGCTTGCCTCCCATTCCCTGCCTGACGATGAAGCCGCTCTGCGACGTCGTGTTCTCTTCAGAGCATTACCTGTCCATCAGATGTGCCGCAACCGACGCACACTCCACCGGCCCCTGTTGACCGTCGGCAGCGCTGCCAACATCGGAGGCGGTCGGCCATCGCCCGCGCATCCATGCCGGTACCCGGCCAGGCGGCGGCAGGCGCCGGCCCATCGGGGGGGATCCGCATATAGAGCCGCGTATGGACATCGGCACCCGGCACCGGAGCCTCCGGCCTGCACGAAAAAGTGACGCATCACCCTTTGACCGCCGCGCGGCGGCGTCCTGTTGTGGCGCGTATGCCGGCGTGGCGATCCGGAACCCGGCCCTTTCGGCTCGGCCGCTCCGCCAAGGTGTTCCGTTGCGATCGCTGCGGCTGGTTCTGCGCTCGCGCGGTCTTTCCGGGCCTGCTTACGCCCGGCACGAAGGGGTAAGATGGCCATCGACAAGCAGACCCGGGCCGAGATCCTGCGCCGGTTCTTTGCCGAGAAGTGGAAGATGGGCATGATCGCGCACCACCTCGGTGTCTATCACAACACGGTCGACCGCATCGTCACCGAAGGTGGGGTGCCCCCGCAGTTTACCGGCAAACCCTTTGCTTATAGACCCGGCACGTCCGATGTCAAAGCGATGCCGGTAGCGCGTTCTTCTATCTTCACAGGGAAAATCTCAGCCGCCATTCCCCGGATTAGGGGGCTCAGGTTCCGGGTGACAGACAAAGTGTCGTTGAGCCGGATTGGGCTGGCGTCGGCCCGGCACCGAGTGGCAAATTCGAGCCCGTGAGCGTGCAGACCTGAAAGCCGGCAAAGGAAGGTCAGGATGAACGATGACGGGAACATCACCGCATACGATCCCAAGACCGTCACGCTACCCTCGTTCAGCAACGCCGTCCCCGCTTTCACGAACGGGAGCGATACGCCGCGCGCATTTCTGGAGCGGTGTATCGAAACCATCGAGACGCGCGAGCCCGAAGTGAGCGCGTTCGTCACGCTGAACCTCGACGGCGCCCGCCAAGCCGCGGACGCTTCGACCGCCCGTTACCGGGACGGACGGCCGCTTTCCGAACTCGACGGCTTGCCTGTCGCCATCAAGGATGTCTTCGAGACCGAGGACATGCCGATGCAGGTCGGCAGCCCGATCTTCGAGGGCTGGTCGTCGGGCTGGGACGCGGCTTGCGTCTACGCGTTGCGCAAGGCCGGTGCGGCGATCGTCGGAAAAACCGTCACGACGGAATTCGCCTTCGCGAGGCCGGGCCCGGCGCGCAATCCCTGGGACACCGCGCGCACCCCGGGCGGCTCGTCGAGCGGCAGCGGCGCGGCGGTGGGCGCAGGCATGGTGCCGGCCGCTACCGGCTCGCAGGCTCGCGCGTCCATCCTGCGGCCGGCGGCCTATTGCGGCGCCCTTACGCTCAAGGCCTCGTACGGAGCGATCAACACCCTGGGCGGTTTCCCGTCCTCCCCCAGCATGTGCCATGTCGGTTTCATCGCCGGGACGCTGGCCGACATGTGGATCGCTTCGCATTGCGTCTCCCGCATCGCGGGCGGCGACCCGGGGCATCCCAGCCTCGCCGGCCCGCCGACGCTCCCGCGGCCGGCAAAACCCGCCCGCCTGATCCGGTTGGACACCGCGGGCTGGGCATCCACCACGGACGAGACCCGGGCCGAGTTCGAAGACTATCTTGGCACGCTCGCGGACGCCGGGATCGACATCGTCCGCCGCGGCGACGATCCCCGGATCGAATCCTACGAGCAGGATCTGGTCACTCTACGCGACGTCATGACCGTGATGCTCACCTACGAGGCGCGCTGGCCGCTGGAGATGTACGCCGACCGGCACTGGGATCTGTTGAGCGAGCGCGTGCAGGAGCGCGTGGTCGCCGGTCGGGAGTTGACGCCGGAGGACTACGCAAAGGCGCTGGAATGGTGCGTCGGCTTCCGCGCGCGCCATGAAGCGTTCGCCGACAAGGCGGACGGGTTCATCACCCTCAACCAGATCGATCCCGCCCCGATAGGAATGCCGGTGGGCGACGTCGTCTACGGCGAGCCGTCGTCGCTGCTGGGTTGCCCGGCGCTCAACCTGCCGCTGCTCTCCGTCGCGGGGATGCCGCTCGGCGTCCAGTTGATGGGCTTTTTTCGCCAGGACCACCGGATCGTGGCGAAAGCGCATTGGCTGGTGCACGCGGTTCGCGGAATCGACACAGCCGATTGACCGTCGATGCCGGCTGGCTTGCCGATATTGTCCGTTTGAACGACCATTGCGCCTGGCACGCGGCGCCACGATTTCTTGAGGAGGTCTCACGCGTGAGCAATTCCCCGGTTCGAGAGATCGTGCCTGACGTCCCGGTGGGCCTGGAGAAGGGACTGGAAAACTACTGGTATCCGATCGCGCAATCGGAAGAGCTCGGCCGCGAAGAACCGCTCGGCGTGACTGTATTGGATCGGGAGCTGGCGCTCTGGCGGGACGGGAACGGAGATGTCCGCGCCGTCCACGGCCGCTGCCCACACCGCAACGCGGAACTCGCGATCGGCCGGGTGCTCGACGGCCGGCTGCAATGCCTGTTCCACGGTCTGCGGTTCGACGGGAACGGCCGCTGCGCGCTGATCCCGTGGGAGCCGGAGGACAGCCGGCTGCGTGACGAAATCTCGGTGCCCGCCTACCCGGCCGAAGACCGGGGTGGCTACATCTGGGTCTATGTCGGCGACGCCGCCGCCTTTCCGCCGCCGCCGCTGGAAGACGAATTGCCGGAGGAGCTGCTGGACGAAGAGAATTTCGTCTGGTTCCGGTTCCCGACCGAAACATGGGAGGCGAACTGGCTGCTGACGCTCGATGGGCAGGATGCCTACCACCCGGTGACGCTCCATGCCGGATCGCAGTCGGTCGCCGCGGCGGAAGGGCGGGAAGTCGTGCCGCTGGCCGAACGGCGGGTGAAGATCGTAGACACCTCCTACGGCATCCGCGCGGTTGCGACCGACCGGGAAGGAAAACCGATCGGCCAGGGTCATTTCACAGAGGTCAAGGGCGACCGGTTCATCTTGCCCTGCCTGTCGACGAATCCGCTCCGTCCGAGGACCAATCTCGCTCCCTATGTCGTCCGGGTGTGGCAAATGGCGATCGATGCGGAACGCACGTTGGTTAGCCGGTTCGCGAGCTTTCGGGCGAACGGCAGGGCGGAGCGCGAACGCCTGGAAGGATTCTTCCACGAGGTCGTCAAGCCCCGCGCGAGCCAGGTCTCGGCCGAGGATGCGCTGATTGCCGCCGCCCAAGGCAGCCTCGTCGACGCCCGCGCCAACGAGTTCCTTTTCAACGTCGACCAGGAAACCGTCCGGCTCCGGCGCCAGATCAAGGATGCCTTTCTCGCCCAGCGCGAGGGCCGACGCACGGCGGTCTCGCGCGAAGCGCTGGTTTTCCCATTGTAAGGCCCGGCAGCGGTCTTTTCTCCCGGCCGGGACCGGGCCATTCCCCGTTGACTTCCCGTGGCGCTGCCCGTCCAAATACGCGGCGAGGCCAATGGACAACGACACTTCGAACATGGGGAGGATCGGACCGTGAAAGCGCTCTTTCGCTCACTGCCGGTAGCCGTGGCGCTAACCGCAGTACTCTGCGCCAGCGCCGCGCAGGCCGACATCAAACGGATCACCATCGGATCGAATCGGCAGGGATCGGTGTTCTTCCTGCTGGCCAGCGGCTTCGCAAAGCACATCCAGGAGAACCTGAAGATCCGTTCGACCGCGCAGCCCCATGCCGGCTCGTCGGTCTATCTGCCGCTGGTAGACACCGGCGAGATCACGCTCGGGCTCAACAACTCCATGGATACCGCCGCCGCCGTGCGCGGGCAGCCGCCGTTCAGGAAAAAGCTGAACAACGTCCGGATTCTCGCGCGCGTATGGATCATCCCCGAGGGCGTGCTGGTGCGCGGCGATTCGGGGATCAAGTCGCTCACCGACCTGCGCGGAAAGCGCGTCGTGACCGACATCAAAACCATCGTCTCGATGGGGATCATCACCCGCCACTATCTCGCGTCGGGGTCGGTTACCGACAAGGATGTCATCGCGCTGAAATCGGGCGGAATCGTCCAGAGCGTCAACATGGTCGTGGAAGGCCGCGCCGACGCCGCCGTGGTCGGAATGGGCATGCCCCAGATCAGGAAGGCACACGCGACTACGCCCGGCGGCATCCGGTTCCTTCCGCTGGGCCCCCTCGGCAGCGACGAATACGTGCTGAGCAAGCCCGGCATGGCGCCGCATAAGGCGAAACCCGCCAAGCGTTATCCCTACGTCACGGAACCGTTGGCGATGCTTTCGATCGATACCTACCTCAACGCTGGCCCGACGGTGTCCGACGAGATCGCCTACAATATCGTCAAGTCGATGCACCAGAGCTGGGCGAAGCTGCAAAAGGCCTACGGCCCGCTGCGCGGGGTAAAGGCGGAAGCAATCGCGCCGACCAACAACTCGGCCCTGTACCATCCCGGGGCGGTCAAGTACTTCAAGGAAGCGGGTATCTGGTCGGCCGCGCACGACAAGCAGGCCGCCGCGGTCATGAACGACACCAAGTAACGCCCGACCGCCCGGGAGACCGATAAAGCGCGGGACCGGCAGCCATGCGGAGCGTTTGCGGTCTGGTCCTGCGCGTCTATCTGTCGCTGATGCCGACGATCGGGATCCTCTGGATCCTGTCGGTGCCCGACTACCTGCAATGGGGGCTGGTGACCGCCCAGGTGGTGGTGATCGTCCTCGGTCTCGCCAACGGCGCGGCGTTCCTCAAATACCCCTACGGCGACGAGCCGGGTGCGCTGGAACTTCTCCTCGCGATCCTGTCGCTCGCGGTCTGGCTGTGGATGTCATGGAACTTCGAGGAATGGATGTTGTCGATGGCCGAGCGCCCCACCGAGATGTGGGCGCCGGGCATCGCGGCGATCCTCCTGATGATGGAGGGGATCAGGAAGGCCGCAGGCAAGGTCATCGCCGGCCTGGTCTGGACGATGATCGTATACGCGTTCCTCGGCGATCATCTGCCCGGCGTCTTCGAGGCGGCGGTATTCCCGCCGACCAAGACCGTCGTCTTCCTCTACGCCGACAACAACGGCGTGCCCGGCATCGTGCTCAGGATCGTCGTCGAGCTCGTCCTTTCCTTCATCATCTTCGGCAAGCTGATGGAGCTCAGCGGCGCGACTGCGTTCTTCAACGATCTCGCAATGGCCTGGATGGGGCACCGCCGGGGCGGGCCAGCCAAGGTCGCCGTCGTCGCCTCGGCGGCCTTCGGGTCGATCTCCGGTTCGGCGGTCGCCAACATCATGTCCACCGGGATCGTGACCATTCCGCTCATGAAGCGGACCGGATTTCAGCCCAAATATGCCGCCGCCATCGAGGCGGTCGCCTCCAACGGCGGCCAGATCGCACCCCCGGTGATGGGTGCGACGGCCTTCATCATCGCCGAGTTTCTGGAAGTCCCTTATGGCGATGTAGCCCTGGCCGCGCTGCTACCGGCGGCGCTTTACTTCATGGTCCTGTTCCTCCAGGTCGACGGCGTCGCGGCACGGTTCGGCATCAGGGGGCTACCGCGCGATCAGCTTCCGAACGCGCTCCGGACCGTTCTGTCGGGCTGGGTGTTCATCGTTCCTCTCGGCGTCCTGATCTATTTCCTGCTCGGGCTCGGTTACCGCGCCGGGCTGTCGGGCATGTATGCCTGCGGCGTCCTCTTCGTGCTGATGATCCTCAAGAACCGGCGGTTGCCCTCCAGGGCGGAATGGCACGACTTCTTCATTGGCGGCGGCGGGAACCTGATCCCCCTGCTCATGATCGGCGGCGGTGCGGGCGTCATCATCGGCCTCATGAACTCGACGGGGCTGGGTTTCCAGCTGTCCCTGGTCCTGACCACCGTGGGCGCCAACGCGGGGATGCCGGTCATGTTGGTGCTGACCGCGCTGGTCTGTATCGCGCTGGGCATGGGGATGCCGACGGCTGCGGTCTACGTGGTGCTGGTATCGATCATCGCGCCGGCTCTCGTGGAAATGGAAATTCCCGAGATGTCGGCGCATTTCTTCATCTTCTATTTCGGGCTCCTGAGCATGCTCACCCCGCCGGTGGCGATCGCCTCCATGGTGGCCGCCGACCTTGCCGGCGCAGATATGTGGAAGACCGGGCTGATCGGGCTGCAGCTTGCCGTCGCCGCGTTCCTGTTGCCCTTCCTGTGGGTCTATAATCCCGCCCTGCTGCTCGACGGATCGTGGACCGCCATCGGAATTGCGATCGCCACCGCGGGCGCCGCGGGGCTGCTGGTCGGGCGGATGTCGGGATTGATGGGCGGCGGCGAACGGCTCGACACCGTGCTCGGACTGTCCTGTCTGCTTGGCGCCCTCGCGGTGGGCAGCGCAACGATCTGGCTTGGCCCGGAGAACCCGCTGGCGCTGATCCCGGCGTCGGCCGGTGTGGTCGGGTTCGCGGCTCTCAAAGTCCGAAGAACTCGATCGCATTGAGGCCCAGCACGCGCTCCCTGTGGGCAGCCGGCAGGGACTCGTTATCGGCGAGACGGCGCGGGCTGCCGCCGTCCTCGCAGTCGAAATGCGGAAGGTCGGAAGACCACATCACCCCGCGCCCGTCGAGGAAGGACAGCGTCTGGGCGATCCCCCCCCCTCCTCCACCTCGGCGGTAACCGCACAGTGCGCGCGAAACACCTCGATCGGGGAGTGGTGAAGCTCGGGCAGCGTCCAGCCGAGATGGGCGTATTTCTCCTCCAGACGATCGAGCCAGAACGGCATCCAGCCGGCGCCGGCCTCCAGGAACCCGATCTTGAGCGAGGGCCATTTCTCGAACACCCCGTTGGCGATCATGCCGACGCAGACCAGCATCGCCTCGATGGTGTGGGTGGTCATGTGATAGGGCGCGTACTGTCCCGGGAAGCGCTCGGCCGCGAGCCCGCCGCGCACCGCGCCGCCGCCGCCATGGGTGCAGAACGGAACTCCCAGCTCGGCCACGGTTTCGAAAAAAGGATCCCAATACGGATGATAGAGCCGTTCCGGACCGTGCACGCCCGAGAGCCCGAACAGCGCCTTGGCGCCCAGTTGCTCGACCGCGTAGCGCGCTTCCTTGATTGCCGCGTCGCGTCCGGCGAGCGGAATACCCGCCGCCGGCCATAGCCGGGAGCTGTCCGCCGCGCAGTATTCCGCGACGTAACGGTTAACGCCGCGGCAGACCCCGGCGGCGATTTCCGGGATGCCGATCCCGCCCACTCCGAGCCCGGCCGAGGGAAAGATCACCGACCCATCGACGCCGATCTCGTCCATCAGCGCGAGCCTGGCACCGGGATCGCGGCCGACTTCCTCGGCTTCGTCCCACATCCGCATCTGACGCTTGTCGCCGTCGAGGCCGCGCCGCGAGTTGGTGTCTCCCCAGGTCATACCGGGCGCCTGAGCCTGGTAAACGCCTCCGATCTGGAGCATTTCCGCCGGCCCGTGCGGCACCAGACGTGGCGCATAGGAGAGGAATTGCTCGTCGGTCAGCGAGTGAAGTTTTCCGAAATCCTCGACCAGATGGCTGTCGGCATCGATGATTCTCATCGCACGATGTTGCGCAGGGCTGGGAATACGGTCAAGCGGGACCATTCGAACCGTCGAACAGCAACAAATCGCGAAGCCACCTCACCCGTTAGCTTCCTCCCCAAGATCCTGACCGCTCCTCGATAAAGGCAGACCAAAGCCGCGGTGAAGGTGGTGTCAACGGCGGTACGACGTCTCCCGGAACAGGGGTTCCCCTTTGGGGCAGGAAGTACGACCAGCCCCTGTGGAGCGCGAAGATCACAACAACGCCGTATGCCACCTTCTTGGAGGGCGCAGATTCGAAGACTTCGTCGTCCATCAGGGTGTCGCGCGCAACGCGGGCTCGCAGAATTTGAACGGTTCAAGTCCGGGACCCACACGGCTGCCGATGACCGGCTCAACCCGGGGATGACTCGGCTTGGCCTCGGCATCGAGCGCGGCGGCCCGGTGATTGCGCTCAGGGTCTCCGATGGCGTGGTACCGCCTGTTCGACGGTTCGCCTCGCCGTCCGGACGTCAACGGCTTGGCTGGCGGCCTCCGAATACGGATTGCCGGCCCGTCGCCATTGCATGCCGTCGCGCGAACCCATGTTGCTTCGCCGTTCGCCGGCAGGAGGCGGAGTTCGGCCGTGAGCCGGTTGGCGGATGGCGTCCCGGAGAGGAGCGCCGGCGCTCATCCTCACCGGCGAGACGGAGGCGACACCATGACGGCAGCGATGGCGATGCCCGGCAACACAGCGGACACCTTCCTGGTCCACTTTTTCGGCACCGGCCTGGCCGACGAACGATACGTGGTCGAGACGTTTCATGCGCGCGCGGACGGCGACATCGTACCCGTCCCCGCCGAGGCGCTCGCGGCAAAGGGACGGCGCAAGGCGAAACACAAGGTCGTCTCGCGCAAGGAGGTCGAGGCGATGCGTCCCGACCGCACGGAGATCATCGTCTGCACCGGGCTCCGCACCCGCGGCGGCCGCCAGGCCTGGGGGTCGGTGGCCGTGGGCCTTTTCTGCGACCGCAGGCAGCGGGGCTGACCGGCCCCATTCATGGGACGATGGGATGGACGCCTCCCCCCGACGGCATCGCGATGTGCCAAGGTGGTAGTGCGTTCAACCCCCTGAGGAGGAGGCATCCGTGGGCGAGATTAGCATCATCGGGATCGATCTGGCGAAGAACAGTTTCCAGCTGCATGGAGCGCGATCGGACGGATCGGTTGCGTTCCGCAGGAAGCTGACGAGAACCAGGGTCCTGCCGTTCCTGACGTCGCAGCCGGACTGCCTGGTCGCGATGGAGGCCTGCGCGGGCGCGCACCATTGGGGCCGGGAGATCGCGGAACTCGGCCACGAGGTGAAACTGATCCCGCCGATCTACGTGAAACCGTTCGTCAAGCGCCACAAGAACGACACGGCCGATGCGGAGGCGATTTGCGAGGCGGCCTCGCGTCCCACCATGCGCTTCGTGGCCGTGAAGACGGAGGAGCAGCAGGCTCGGGGAATGGTCTTCCGCACGCGCGACCTTCTGGTCCGTCAGCGCACGCAGACGATCAACGCGCTGCGCGGTCATCTGGCCGAGTTCGGCGTCATCGCTCCCCAGGGCCCGGTTCATGTCCACCGGTTGGCCCTGGCGCTCGAAGCGCCGGAGCCCGAGCTGCCTAACCGTTATGTCGGCGCCCCAGCGCTGGAACGGGTTCCCGCGTCCGAGCGCCCTTTAGTCGGCATTGCGACGGTAGACAATGCCCTTGCGAACCGCAAACGCGGTCGCCAGATAGGGAAGCTGCTCGGCAACGGGCAATCTCGGCTTCTCCTGGCACCTCGTCATGGCGCCGCCGCCGGTGCTGGACTATGTCGTCGCCCACGAGGTCGCGCATCTGCTGGACACAACCATGGAGAGCGCTTCTGGGCGCATGTCGCGCGCCTGTGCGAAAACCCGGAAACCTCGCGCGCATGGCTCGGGCGGAGCGGGGCGTCGCTGCACCGGTATGGCTAGCTCCGATGGCCCGCCAGTGAGAAATTTAAGTACGTGATCGCCAGCCCGTCCGGCCGCGGGACTGTCCCAACGGGCGGTCCCGCCCTATCTTGCAGGTTTATCCAGGCGCTCGCGCATGAACCGCACCGACCCGGCAAGGCCGATCCCGCATAGACCAAGGAGGGACTGTGGGGACACATGACCGAACCTGCTCGCCACATGCGTAAACGACCGCCCGGGAAGCAGGGGCTCTACGACCCGCGCAACGAGCACGATGCGTGCGGGATCGGTTTCGTTGTCGACATAGGGAACCGGAAGAGCCATCGGATCATCGAGCAGGGTTTGCAGATCCTGGAGAACCTCACCCATCGCGGCGCGGTCGGCGCGGACCCACTGGCGGGCGACGGGGCGGGGATCCTGATTCAGATGCCGGACGCTCATCTCCGCGCGGTTTCCGCCGAGATCGGCATCGACCTCCCGCCGCCGGGCGATTACAGCGTCGGCATGCTGTTCATGCCGCGGGACGCCGAGCCGCGGGCGGACTGCGTTCGCATCGTCGAAGAGCTCGTCCAGGCGGAAGGACAGCGCGTGCTCGGCTGGCGCGCCGTTCCGGTCGACAATTCGGGGCTGGGCGAAAGCGTCGTTCCGACCGAACCGCTCGTGCACCAGGTCTTCGTCGGCCGCGGCGGCAACTGCGCCGACCAGGAGGCGTTCGAGCGCAAGCTGTTCGTCATCCGCAAGCGGATCGAGCACCGGATCGCCGCCCTGGGCGAGTCCCACGGCGACTTCTACTCGCCGTCCTTCTCGTCGCGCGTCATCGTCTACAAGGGGATGCTGCTGGCCCATCAGGTGGGCGAGTACTATCTCGACCTCGCGGACGAGAGGATGGTCACTGCTCTGGCCCTGGTCCACCAGCGGTTCTCGACCAACACCTTCCCCTCATGGCGGCTCGCCCACCCCTACCGAATGATCTGCCACAACGGCGAGATCAACACGCTGCGCGGAAACATCAACTGGATGGCGGCGCGCCGGCATCTGATGAAGAGCGAGCTGTTCGGCGACGACCTGGAAAAGCTGTGGCCGCTGATCGCCGAAGGCCAGTCCGATTCGGCGAGCTTCGACAACGCGCTCGAGCTCCTGGTGCGGTCGGGCTACTCGCTGGCCCATGCGATGATGATGCTCATCCCGGAGGCATGGACCGGCAATCCGCTGATGGACGAGAAGCGCCGCGCCTTTTACGAATACCACGCGGCGCTGATGGAGCCGTGGGACGGCCCGGCCGCCGTGGCGTTCACCGACGGAAGGCAGATCGGCGCGACCCTGGATCGCAACGGGTTGCGACCCGCGCGCTACGTGGTCACCGACGACGACCTGGTGGTGATGAGCTCCGAGGTCGGCGTCCTGCCGATCGACGAGAGCCGCATCGTCAGGAAGTGGCGCCTGCAGCCCGGAAAGATGCTGCTGATCGACCTCGAACAGGGCCGCATCGTCGACGATGACGACATCAAGGCGCATTTGTCCTCGGTTCGGCCTTACCAGGCTTGGCTCGACCGCACCCAGATCGTGCTGGAGGACCTGCCGGCGAGGACTGTCTCCGCCGCGAAGCCCAACCGGCTGACGCTGCTCGACCGCCAGCAGGCCTTCGGCTACACCCAGGAGGATCTCAAATTCCTGATGTCGCCGATGGCCCTGACCGGGCAGGAGGCGGTCGGCTCGATGGGGACCGACACGCCGATATCGGCGCTGTCGTCGCGTCCCAAGCTGCTCTATTCGTATTTCAAGCAGGTCTTCGCCCAGGTCACCAACCCGCCGATCGACCCGATTCGGGAGGAGCTGGTGATGTCGCTGCTCTCCCTGATCGGCCCGCGGCCCAACCTGCTCGGCATCGACGACACGACGCCGCAAAGGCGTCTCGAGGTGCGCCAGCCCATCCTCACGAACCAGGACCTGGAAAAGATCCGCTCGATCGGCGAGATCGCGGACAACGCGTTCAGGACCGTCACTCTGGATCTGACCTATCCGGCGGTGAACGGCCCCGACGGCATGCGGCCGGCCATCGAGTCGGTTTGCGCCCAGGCCGAGCGGGCCTGCCGGGAAGGCTACAACATCCTGGTGCTCAGCGACCGCGCGATCGACGAAGACCGCATCGCCATCCCGGCGCTGCTGGGCACCTCGGCGGTGCACCACCACCTCGTGCGGGCGGGGCTGCGCACCCTGCTCGGGCTGGTCGTGGAGACCGGCGAGGCGCGCGAGGTCCATCACTTCTGCACCCTTGCCGGGTACGGCGCCGAGGCGGTCAACCCCTATCTCGCCTTCGAGACGCTTTCGGCGATGCGGGAAGAACTGCCCGAGCAGCTGAACGACCGCCAGCTCTACCGGCGCTACATCAAGGCGATCGACAAGGGCATCCTCAAGGTGATGTCCAAGATGGGCATCTCGACCTACCAGTCCTATTGCGGCGCGCAGATCTTCGACGCGGTCGGCCTCGACGAGGCCTTCGTCGAGCGATATTTCACCGGCACGGCGAGCACCATCGGCGGGGTCGGGCTGGACGGGATCGCGCGGGAGACCGTCGAACGCCACCGGCTCGCCTACGGCGACGCGCCGGTTTACCGCAACGCGCTCGATCCGGGCGGAGAATACGCCTACCGCCTGCGCGGCGAGGAGCACTACTGGACGCCCGACACGATCGCCCATCTGCAACACGCCGTGCGCGGCGAGCTGCCGGAGAAATACCGCGCCTTCGCCGAGCAGGTGAACGACCAGGATCACCGGATGATGACCGTCCGGGGCCTGTTCGAGCTGATCCCGGCGGAGACGCCAGTCCCCCTCGACGAGGTCGAGCCGGCGCGGGAGATCGTCAAGCGGTTCTCGACCGGGGCGATGTCGTTCGGGTCGATCTCGCGCGAAGCGCATTCGACCCTGGCCGTCGCCATGAACCGGATCGGCGGCCGGTCGAATACCGGCGAGGGCGGCGAGGAGCCGGACCGCTTCCAGCCTTTGCCCAACGGCGATTCGATGCGCTCGGCGATCAAGCAGGTGGCCTCCGGCCGCTTCGGCGTGACCACCGAATATCTCGTCAATTCCGACATGATGCAGATCAAGATGGCGCAGGGCGCGAAACCCGGAGAGGGCGGCCAGCTGCCGGGCCACAAGGTGGACGCGGTGATCGCCAAGGTGCGCCATTCGACGCCCGGCGTCGGCCTGATCTCGCCGCCGCCGCATCACGACATCTATTCGATCGAGGACCTCGCCCAGCTCATCTACGACCTCAAGAACACCAACCCGGACGCCGACGTCTCGGTGAAGCTGGTCTCCGAGGTCGGGGTGGGAACGGTGGCGGCGGGGGTCTCGAAGGCGCGCTCCGATCACGTGACCATTTCGGGGTTCGAAGGCGGCACCGGGGCCAGCCCGCTGACGTCGATCACCCACGCCGGCTCGCCGTGGGAGATCGGGCTCGCCGAGACCCACCAGACGCTGGTGCTCAACCGGCTGCGCGGCCGCATCGCGGTCCAGGTCGACGGCGGGCTCAGGACCGGGCGCGACGTCGTCGTGGGCGCGCTGCTCGGCGCGGACGAGTTCGGCTTCTCGACCGCGCCGCTGATCGCCGCGGGCTGCATCATGATGCGGAAATGCCATCTCAACACCTGCCCCGTCGGGGTCGCCACCCAGGACCCGGAGCTGCGCCGGCGGTTCACCGGCACGCCGGAGCACGTGATCAACTATTTCTTCTTCGTCGCCCAGGAGGTGCGCGAGCTGATGGCGCGGCTCGGCTTCCGCCGCTTCGCGGACATGATCGGCGAGTCCCAGCATCTCGACCGGCGCCGCGCGATCGAGCACTACAAGGCGAAGGGCATCGACCTGTCGCGGCTTCTCGCCAAGCCCGACGCCCCGCCGGGCGTCGCCACCCATAACAGCGAGCGCCAGAACCACCATCTGGAGGAAATCCTCGACCGCCGGCTGATCGAGGAAGCGCGGCCGGCGCTGATCGAACGCCGGCCGGTCCGCATGGAAATGCCGATCCGCAACATCCACCGCACCACGGGCGCCATGCTGTCGGGCGAGGTCGCGAAGCGGTTCGGCCATGCCGGCCTGCCCGAGGATACGATCAGCGTGACGTTCCGCGGCACCGCCGGGCAGAGCTTCGGCGCATTCCTCGCCAACGGCGTCGCGTTCGAGCTGATCGGGGAAGCCAACGACTATACCGGCAAGGGGCTGTCGGGAGGCCGCCTGGTGGTCTACCCGCCGCCAGAGAGCGCGATCGTGCCGGAGGACAGCATCGTCATCGGCAATACCGTCCTCTACGGCGCGATCTCCGGCGAATGCTATTTCCGGGGGGTCGCGGGCGAGCGCTTCGCGGTGCGCAATTCGGGCGCCATCGCGGTGGTCGAGGGCGTGGGCGACCACGGCTGCGAATACATGACCGGGGGCGTCGTGGTGTGTCTCGGCCACACCGGGCGCAATTTCGCCGCCGGCATGAGCGGCGGCATCGCCTATGTCCTCGACGAGGTCGGCGATTTCGAGCGCCGCTGCAACCTTGCCATGGTCGAGCTCGAACCCATCGAGGCGGAGGACGAGTCGCTCGAGCGCCTGGCGCATCAGAGCGGGGACCTGGAGGCGCACGGGCTGGTCGACGTGATGCGCGACATGACCCGTTTCGACGCCGAACGCCTGAAGAGCCTCATCGAAAAGCACGTCCATTACACCGGCTCGGCGCGCGGCCGGCGGATTCTGGACAGCTGGGACACCTGCCTGCCTCAATTCGTCAAGGTGATGCCCGTCGACTATTACCGCGCGCTGCGGGAGATGGAGCTCACCCAGCCGGACGATCCCGCCGCCCTCCTGGTGGAGAGCCGCTGATCCATGGGGAAGGTCACGGGCTTTCTCGAGTTCGACAGGCACGAGCAGCGCTACGCGCCGGTGGCCGACCGGGTCCGCCACTTCAAGGAGTTCCTGGTGCCGCTGGACGAGAGCACGCTGCGCCAGCAGGGCGCGCGCTGCATGGATTGCGGCATCCCGTTCTGTCACACGGGCTGCCCGGTCGACAACATCATCCCGGACTGGAACGACCTGGTTTACCGCGACCGGTGGCGCGAAGCGATTGAGGTGCTGCACTCGACCAACAACTTCCCCGAATTCACCGGCCGCGTCTGCCCGGCGCCCTGCGAGGAAGCCTGCACGCTCAACATCGACGACGCCCCGGTGACGATCAAGACGATCGAATGCGCCATCGCCGACCGCGCCTGGCGGGAAGGCTGGGTAATCCCGGAGCCCGCCGCGACCAAGACCGGCAAACGCGTGGCGGTCGTGGGATCGGGTCCGGCGGGGATGGCCTGCGCGCAGCAGCTGGCGCGCGCCGGGCACGACGTCACGCTGTTCGAGAAGAACGCCAGGCCGGGCGGGCTGCTCCGCTACGGCATTCCCGACTTCAAGATGGAAAAGCACTATATCGACCGGCGCGTCGGCCAGATGGAGGCCGAAGGCGTGACCTTCCGCACCGGCGTGCATGTCGGGGCCGACCTGGAGACGGAAGAGCTGGTCCGGGATTACGACGCCGCGGTGCTGGCGGGCGGGTCGGAGAAGGCGCGCGACCTGCCGGTCGAGGGCAGGGATTTGCGCGGCGTCGAACTGGCGATGGATTTCCTGCCCCAGCAGAACCGGCGCATCGGCGGCGAGCCGCTCGGCGAGGTCGAGGAGATTTCCGCCCGCGGCAAGCATGTCGTCGTGATCGGCGGCGGCGATACCGGCTCGGACTGCATCGGGACGTCGTTCCGCCAGGGCGCGGTGTCGGTGACGCAGCTCGAGATCCTGCCGATGCCGCCGGAGACGCCCGTCAAGGCCATCACCTGGCCGCTGTGGCCGCTGCGGCTGCGTACCTCCTCGTCGCAGGCGGAGGGCGCGGGGCGCGACTGGAGCGTCGCGACCAAGCGGCTTTCCGGCGCCGACGGGGCGGTCTCAACCCTCCACGCCGTCCGGCTGGACGAAGGAATGCAGGAAATCCCCGGAACCGGGTTCGAGCTGAAGGCGGAGCTCGTGCTGCTCGCGATGGGTTTCGTCCATCCGGTCCATGAAGGCATGGTGGACCGGCTCGGGGTGGAGCTCGACGCACGAGGCAACGTCCTCGCCGACACCGGGAAATACGCCACCTCGCTGCCCGGGGTGTTCGCGGCGGGCGACATGCGCCGGGGCCAGTCGCTGGTGGTCTGGGCGATCCGCGAAGGCCGCCAATGCGCCCGCGCCGTGGACGAATTCCTGATGGGCGAATCGTCACTGCCGCGATAGGGGGTTGCTGGCGGGTTTAGGGCCTGTCCGTTTCGGTTGGAAGCACTCCAGTTCTTGCCTTACCCCGTGTCATGGTCGGCGGAGGCCGACCATCCACGTTTTGCGTTTTCGCTTCTTTCCGCCTGCTTCCGGCCCACGAGGAAAAACTCGTGGATGGTCGGCCTCCGCCGACCATGACGGTGGGAACAACAGAGGATGCCATTTATTCCGAATAGGGCGTGTTCGCGCGATTAGCCGGGAGGGCACCATTCATAAATCCCTTACCTGCTGGGCGAAGGCGCGATGCATGTCGTTCAGGTGCTTGGTTAGCCACTCGTGTTGCCGGGGCCAGTCGGACTCGTTCTCCAGGTCCACGTCACGGAGATAGAATGATATCCGGCGATCGCGGCCGTTCGCCGATTGATCTCCCCATTCGAGCGGATATTCCATTTCTTGCTCGATCTCGTCCTTTTTCTGTTCGAGAAGATCAAGGCGATCCTCAGCTTTCTCACCGACTATGTAGAGTTCCACCCGAACGTACTTTTCCCAAGTACTGATCTGCGCAGCGAGATGAAAGCCGCCGCGTCCGGTGCCGTAAGTCATCCTTTGCCGTGCTCTTGCTTCCCTGAGAATGACCTGCATTCGGCGCGGCACGACTCCCGCGCGACAAACTCTTGTTAGGAGTCAGAGGCTTGCAAGAGATCAGACCGGGATTTGAACTATTTGTCGGTCTCGGCTGAAACGCGTCCCGAGTCAAGCAAAAAATGCGTGTTAAGGATAAAAAGTTCCTAAGTATCCGATTCTAGGGCGTTTTTTCTCCCTTCCGATTCGGCCCCGAAACGGGCCTCCCGAGCCCCGAATCCGTCCCATGCGGGATTCCGGGCGAATTTTCCCGAACGCCGTCCGGAGCCTCCGCCCTCTCCCCGGCCCCTCCCGCAAGCGGGAGGGGGGAAGGTGAGCGGAGGCGGCGAGCGAATCCCCTCTCCCCAGCGGGGAGAGGGTCAGGGTGAGGGGGGGTCCTCTCGGGCGGCCGCTAGGTGTTTTCCGCGTCGGTCAGCCGCCGCCGGACCTCTTCCAGCAGGGCCTCCGCGTGCGCCGTCGCGGTTTCTCGATCGAGCGGCACCGCGCCGGGAACGACGCCGGCATAGCGGAGCTGGACCGCGTAGGGGGTGTAGCCGATCAACCCGTCGAAACGCGTCGCGCCCGGCTCGCGGGCGACCAGCAATTCGAGCAGTTCTTCGAGGTCGTGCGTCAGCGGATAGACCGCGCCCAGAAGCGCGAGCCACGACTTGAACAGCTTCTCCGCCGCCTGCTGCGCGTGGAAGCCGAAAACCGCATCGGCGAACACGGCCGCGTCGCTCATGCCGCGGAGCGCCGAGACGTCGAACCCGGCGGCCTCAAGAAGAGCGCGCGCCTGCTTGAGGTCGTTCATAGAGCACCCTGCCTTCGCGCAGCGCGCGCGCGAGCACGTTGTTGAGCGAATCGCGCCAGTACTCGACCTCGTCCCGGCTGTAGACCAGCACGTCCTTGGCGACGCCCAACCCGCCCAGCGCGCGCATCAGGCGGTTGATCTCGGCGAGGCGGTCGCGGCCCGGCCCGAAGGGTTCGGCCTCGATGACCACCAGATCGACGTCCGAATCCGGCCGGGCGTCGCCGCGCGCCCGCGACCCGAACAGGATCACCTGTTCCGGGTCGGCCGCGTCCACGATGGCGGTCACCATCCGCCGGAGCAGCTTGTCGTCGACCTGTGTCATCACGGCGTTCCGCACTATGCAGCGACCGGCCCCCGCTGTCACCCGGGACGACCGTCCACGAAAAAGGGCGCCGAGACCTCCGGCGCCCCCACTTCTCGACTGTGCGAAATCTACCCCAAAACGCGTCCCGAGTCAAACAGAAAATTCTTATTCAGAGTATATTATTTCCTAAATTCCCGATTTCATGAAGTTTTTTGTCCCTTCCGATTCCGGGACGAAACGGACCTCCGCCCTCCCCCGGCCCCTCCCGCGAGCGGGAGGGGAGACGGTAAGGAGGGGGCGGCGCTCCGGCGTGGCATCTACAGGCAATCTTCCTCCTCTTCGTCCGGGTCCCCGGCCCCTTCCTGCCCCATCCGGTTCTCCGGGTTGACGCGGATCGCCGCGGATTTGCGGGTTTCGGGGTAGGGCTCGTCGACCCAGCCGGCGATCTCGGCGTAGCGGTGGAGGGCGGCGCGGATGTGCTCGACGGCGCCGCCGTGGCGCATCCGGTACCAGCCCTCGACCTCGCGCAGCCCGTGATTGTCGACCACGACGTCGAGGATCAGCTGGAGCCGCGTGGTGCGGACCGCGCCGGCCGCGACGGTGACCGCCATCTCGCGCGCCCAGGGCCGGTAGCGGAGCCGCCAGGCGGCCTCCTCCTGGCGCGTGAGCCGGTCGATCGGGTCGACGAACATCGCCCGCCGGCCGCGCGCGGCGGCCGCCGCCATCGTGTTGGTCGCGGGGAACAGCCCGCGCCCGAACGCCTCCCAGATCCGGCGTACCTCGAACGCGGCGCGCACCTGCTCGCGGCCGAGCCGGCCCTCCGCGGCGAGCCGCTGCACGAGGTCGCGGCGGAGCTTCGCCGCGGTCTCGGGGGTGGGGCCGGCCTCGTCGGCGGGCGCGGCGGCCCCGGATCGCGGTTTCCTTGTCATGGCGTCTACCTTCGGCTGGCGGTTTCAGGCGGGTTGCCGGACGCTGGGTCCGGTCGCGAAAGCGCGGGGCGGCGGATCGATCCCGGGATAGGGGATGCGGACCCCGGCCGCGCCGGCCGCGCGGATCAGGTCGGGGACCGACGCCGGCACGCCGTCGAGCGCGTAGCCCGCCACCGTCGCGGTCGCCCGCTCGCCGAGCGCTTCCAGGGCGCGGCGCAGCGGCGGCGAGGGCGGCGGAGGGCCGCCCGCGTCGGTTCCGGCCGCGTCGTCCTCCTCCGCCGCCGGGAGGGGGTCGCCGCGCCGGCGGTCGTCCAGCGCCTCCTCCAGCGCCGCGGCCGGGATGCCGAAGGTCCATTCGAGGCGATCGAGCTCGACCCCGCTCGCGGCGAGCCGGTCGAGGCGTTTCGCCGCGGATCCCGAAAGCCGCTTGCGATTTTCCCTCATATGCGCTATCTCCTGCTCATATCTGATCTGCCTATTTTTCCTCATAGGAAAAATCTTGTCAAGAGGCGATCGGCATAAAATGCAACCGGAGGATGCAAGCGATGGCGCTCCGACCCGACGGAACCGCGATCTCCAACCGGATCAGGCAGTGGCGCAAGCGGCGCGGGCTGACGCTCCAGGTGCTCGCCGGGATGCTCGGCACCTCGGCCGGGCACCTGCACAAGTGGGAGACCGGCAAGGTCTCGATCACGCTGGACCGGCTGACCGACGTGGCGACCGCGCTGGATTGCAACGTGCTCGACCTGGTCGAGGGCCTGGCCAACGTGCCGGTGGTCGGCAAGGTGGGCGCGGGGGCCGAGGTCAACGCGATCGACGACCACCCGAAGGGCCAGGGAACCCGCAGGGTTCGCTGCCCCAACGGGCTCGACGCGCAGCAGACCGTGGCGGTCGAGGTGGAGGGCGATTCGATGCTCCCCATCGAGGAGGGGTGGCTGCTGTTCTACACCCGCGACTATGAGGGCGTGCCGTCCGAGTGCATGGGCAAGCTGTGCATCGTGCAGCTCGCCGATGACGGGCCGCGCTACGTCAAGCGGGTCAAGCCGGGACGCGAGAAGGGGACCTTCAACCTCTACTCGACCAACGCCCGCGAGATGGAGGACATCGTGCTCGCCTGGGCCGCGCCGGTGCTCGACGCCCGCCCGCCGGTGCCCGAGGAGACCGACTGACGGCGCGGCCCCTGATTTATCCGATAAGAGAATACCCCCGCGCCCGATTTATGCGATAGGGACATTCGGGGCGTCGCTCTGCGGCTACAGCGTCCGAATCGAAGCTCCGCCCCCCCCCCCACACCCACACCCCCCCCGGGGGAGGGGGCAAGCATGCCCCCCCCCGCCCGCCCACACCCCCCCCCCCCGCGGGGGGGGGCGGGGGGGGGGCCCCCCCCCC
>JAJDVM010000310.1 GCA_022826125.1 Defluviicoccus sp. | reverse complement strand
TCGAAGCCGGCGGCGATGCGCGCGCGGCTGCCGGTCACCCCGCCCACCAGCTCGGCGCCTTCGGGGCCCGCGTTCGCGAACAGCACCGCGCGCGGGTTCCCGTCGAGCACGGCGGCGACGTCGATCAGGTCGATCGGGTCGGCGTGCACCTCCGCCTCGCCGGCCTCGACGAGGCGCTCGACGAAGGGGCGGAGGCGGAACCGTTCCGGATCGGGCGCGGGGGCGGTCATGGCGTCCGATGCTATTGACCGGCCGCGGCCGAGGCAATCGCGGTTGCGCGCCGCCGGGCGAAACGGGACACTCGGCGGGCCTTGAGGGAGGACCAGGATGGCGGACGTCAGGACGACCGGCCCCGGGCCGGGCTACGCGAAGAACCCGGACCATTACGTGCGCGTCGAGCCCAGCCCGAGGCGCGTCCGCGCGACGGTGGGCGGCGAGGTCATCGCGGACTCGACGCGGATGCGGCTGCTGCACGAGGCGAACCACCTGCCGGTCTACTACTTCCCGCTGGAAGACGTGCGGATGGACCTGATGACGCGGACCGGGACCAGCACGCACTGCCCCTACAAGGGCGATGCCTCCTACTGGTCGCTCGCCGCCGGCGGCCGGACGGTGGACGACATCATGTGGAGCTACGAGACGCCGTTCGACGAGGTGCCCGAGCTCGCCGGGATCGGCGCGTTCTACTGGGGCAAGGTCGACACCTGGTACGAGGAGGACGAGGAGATCTTCGTCCACGCGCGCGACCCCTACAAGCGCATCGACGCGATCCCGTCCTCGCGCGAGGTCCGCGTGATCCTCGGCGGCGAGGAGGTGGCGCGGACGACGCGGGCGCATTTCCTGTTCGAGACCAGGCTGCCGGTGCGCTACTACATCCCGAAGGACGACGTGCGGACGGACCTGCTGACCCCCACCGAAAGCGCCACCCGCTGCCCCTACAAGGGCGAGGCGGTCTACTGGTCGGCGGAGATCGGCGGCGAGACCTTCGAGGACATCGTCTGGAGCTACCCCGACCCGATCCCCGAATGCCCGAAGATCAGGGACCTGATGTGCTTCTACAACGAGAACGTCGACGCGATCCTGGTCGACGGGGCGGAGACGGAGAAGCCGAAGACGAAGTGGTCGCGGTAGGCGGGCCGTTCGCCCCTTACCCCGCCGGCCGCGCCTCGCCGGCGATCTGGCAGCGGCGCAGCAGGCGGCGTTCGTCGGCCGGGAAGTCGGTGCGGGCGTGCGACGAGCAGAGATTGTCCCACACCAGCAGGTCGCCCGGCGTCCAGACGTGCTCGTAGACGAACGCCTCGCGCTCGGCGATGTCGAACATCTCGTCGAGGATCGCGTCGCTCTCGTCCTCCGGCAGCCCGTCGATCCGCATGGTCATCAGCCGGTCGACATAGAGCGCGCGCCGCCCGGTCCCCGGGTGGGTAATCGAGACCGGGTGGGTGCAGCCGTCGACCGTGCCGGCGCGGGCGCCCTTCCCCTCGCGGCTGGCATAGACGACATAGTCGTAGACGTGGTGCGCCGTCCGCCCCTTCACCCGCTCCCGGATGCGGTCCGGCAGCGCGTCCCAGGCGAGATAGTGGTTGGCGAACCTGGTGTTGCCGCCCCGGCTCGGCACCTCGATGGCATACAGCATGGTGCCGAGATTGGGCACCTCCTTGAAGATCGTGTCGTGGTGGAAATACATCTCCCCGTCGGGCAACGAGCCGATCGGCTTGCCGTCGACCCGGATGTTGGAGATCAGCATCACCGCGTCGTCGACCGTGGCCGCGTCCTCGGGCCGTTCCCCCCTGGGCCGGGGACGCCTGCCGATCTCGCCGAACGCGCCGGCGAAGCGGAGCTGCTGGTCCTGGGTGAGGCCGGGCGCGCGGAACAGGAGGACGATATGCTCGCGCCACGCCGCCCTGAGCGCCGCCGCGGTGTCCGCGTCGACCGGCGCGGTAACGTCGAGTCCGACGATCTCGGCGCCCAGCGCGTCGGACAGCTTCCTGATCTCGAAGTCTTCCACGGCCGCGATGATGGCCCGCGCGGATCGCCCGCGCAACCGCGTCAGGGCGCCCGCCGCGCCTCCAGCCCGGCCATGGTCATGATGCCGGCGAGGATAACCGCGCCGCCGACCCAGACCCAGATTTCGGGGAACTCGCCGAAGACCAGGAAGCCGATCGCGGCGGAGAAGATCAGCCGGGTGAACTCGAAGGGGAGCACCACGGTCGCGTCCGCCGCCTTGTAGGCGCGGGCGAGGGCGCGCTGGGTGAGCGTGCCGGCGCAGCCCATGGCGAGCAGCACGCCCACCGCCTCCCAGCTCGGCGTGGTCCAGACGAACAGCGCCGGGACCAGCGAGGCCGGCACGAAGAGGATCATCTGCCAGGTCGCCATCGCGTCCGGCCGCTCGGTGCGCGACAGCGACTTCATGGTGATCGCGACGCCCGCCATGGCGAAGACGCCCACGAAGGCGAGCAGCGCGCCCAGCGACGGCTCCACCATGCCGGGGCGGAGGATGATCAGCGCGCCCGCGAAGCCCAGGACCGCCGCCGACCAGCGCCTGCCGTGCGAGGCCTCGCGCAGGATCAGGATCGCCGCCGCCGAGGCGAAGATCGGCCGCGTGGTGATGATGGCGGCGATGCTGCCGAGCGATTCGAGCGTGATCGCGGTGAAGATCAGATAGGCCGCCACCAGCCCGAAGAAGGCGCGCGCGAAATGCATCCCGAAGCGCCTTGTGTGCAGCCCCTTGATCCCCGAGCGGTAGAGCCAGGGCAGCAGGAACAGGATGCCGAACAGGCTCCTCAGGAAGACGATCTCGAACGGGTGGATCTCGTCGCCGACATAGCGGATCGTCACCGCCATCACCGCCCAGGAGGCGGTCGAGCCCATCATCCAGAGCGCCCCCCGGACCGGCGCGGGCACGGAGGCGAGCCGTCGCGCGAGGTCAGCTTGCATGGGTGTGGGGGGCCGTCCCTCGATACGGCCCTGCGGGCCTACTCGGGATGAGGGAGGTCCCGGTCACCCACGCCACCCTCACCCCGGGTAGCCGTGGAGCGGCGTATCGAAGGGCCCGCCCCGCATCACTCCGAGCCCGCGATCGCGAGCGTCACGCTGATATGCGACAGCGGGCGGCCGCTCTCCTCGGCCCATTGGTTGAACGCCTGCTGCACCGCCGCCCGGGCGCGCTTGCCCGAGGGCTTGCCCTCCCAGGCGCCGGCCCGGTTGAGGCCGCGCACCACGTCGGGGGTGAGCACGAAGCTGTCCTTGCCCGCCATCCTGAGGAAGCGCGGCGCCGAGTTGCCGCCCATCTGCCTGAACCGCGCCGCGAGCTCGGCCCAGAGCCCGACGATGTCGGCCGCCGGCCAGTCGGCGAGCCAGTCCCCGAAGCAGCCGAACTCTTCGGCCACGCGCTCCATCGCGGCGGCGTTGTCGCGGGTCGCCCGGATCTTGCCCCAGTGGCGGATCAGGCGCTCGTCCTTCATCAGCCCCTCGAGCGCCTCGTCGCTCATCGCGCGCACCGCGCCGGGCTCGAAGCCGTGGAACGCCTCCTCGAAGGCGGGCCAGCGGTCGTCGACCACGCTGTGGCGGATGCCGGCGCGGAACACCCGGCGCGACATCAGCGAGAGGTAGCGGTCGTCCGTAATCCGCCGGAGCGCTTCGGGCGGGGAGACGTCCGGCATGCGTTCGGCCAGCGCCTCCGCCCCGCCGGTGCGCGCCTCGGCCTGCGCCAGGATGTTCGCGAACGGCGTCATCGCCCGAGCCGGTCGGCGATCGCCAGCGTGCGGTGCATGGTCCTAAGCACCGGGAGCTCGATCAGCTCGCCGTCGACCACCAGCAGCCCGGTGTCGCTCTCGCGGAACGCGGCGACGATGCGGCGCGCGCGCTCGATCTCCTCCGCCGTGGGGGAGAAGACCTCGTTGACGACCGGGATCTGGTCCGGATGGATCGCGGCCTTGCCGGTGAAGCCGAGCGCGGCGGCGGCGCGCGCCTCCCTCTCCAGCCCGTCCGCATCGGCGAGGTTGAGCCACGGCACGTCCAGGAGGTCGAGCCCGTTCCGCGCCGCGGCGTGGACCACCGCCGAGCGCGCGTAGAGGAGGGTTTCCCAGCTCTGCGCCGCGCGGAGGTCGGCCGACATGTCGACCGCGCCGAACAGCAGCGAGTCGATCCGCGCCGACGCGCGCGCGATCTCCTGCACGTTGGCGAGCCCGTCGGCGGACTCGATTATCACGTGGTAGCGGATGCCGGCGCAGCGCCCGTCGAGCAGCGCGTCGTAGAGCGCGATCTCCTCCGCCGAGCCCACCTTGGCGAGCATCAGCGCGGGCGGCGGCGCCTCGCAGTCCTTGAGCGCCAGCACGTCCCTGAGGCCTTCTTCGGTCGACAGCGGGTTGACGCGGAGCATGCGCTCGACGCCGCCGCCGTCCCCGCCCGCGAACAGCGGCAGCGACAGCGCGCGCGCCTCCTCCTTGCGCGGCATCGCGACCGCGTCCTCGATGTCGACGCAGACGATGTCGGCGCCCGAGCCCAGCGCCTTTTCGAACCGGTCGGGCCGGAGCCCCGGCACGAACAGGAGGCTGCGGCGGGGTCGTATCCCGGTCTCGCTCAAGTCCGGCTCCTCATCAAGGGCGCCGGCAAGATCGCACCCGGCCCCGGCGCTGGCAAGGCGGCGACGCTTGCGCGGCCGCGGACCCGTACGTCCCCGCCTTTCCTTCCTCGTCATTTCGACCGGAGCGCGAAGCGCGGAGTGGAGAAATCTTCCCGCGCAGACGGTCCGGCACCGAGGCGGAAAGATTTCTCCGCTCCGCCGACCCTACGGGCCGGCTCCGGTCGAAATGACGAGGGGGGCGGAGAGGGGGAGAAGCCGCCGCCGCCAGCGTCTTGCGTCCCCCCTCTGCCCCTCGGGGCGGAGGGGGTCAGGGGGAGGCGGGGGTCCGGCCGGACCGCCCCCGCCCCGGCGCTGGCAAGGCGGCGGGTGGGGTGCGATGATCGCGGGCCGCAACCACGGGGAGGCCGCCATGTTCTCGGTAGAGCGCAGCGTTCCGATCAACGCCGGCCTCGCCCCGGGCGAGCCCGCGCTCACCCGCCGCCATGTCTGGCTCGGCCTGGTGCTCAAGGCGGAGGACGCGGTGCCCTTCGTGCCCGCGATGAGCTACTGCCGCGTCACCGGCCGGTTCGACAACGGCCTGTTCCGAGACATCGTCTTCCACGGCGAGGCGATGACCGAGAAGATCCTCTTCCACCCCGAGGAAAAGGTCGAGTTCATCCGCACCGCCGGCATCGAGATGGGCACCATCGTCAACGAGATCCTGGAGGACGCGGATGGCGCGCTGCACCTCCGCTTCGCCTTCACCCTGGAGCGCGAGGGCATCGCGCACGGCAGCGCGGAGGAGAAGGCGTTCGCCGACGGGATGGCGAAGGGGTACCTGGTCGCGGTGCAGGCGACGGTGGACGAGATCAGGAAGCGGGTTAAGGCGGGGGTGATTTAGGGGGGATTACAGGGATGAACGCCCCCACCGATGGGTTTGTCCTGTTTCGTGGTGCTAAACTCTGCATCACGGTCGAAATCAAAATGCACCCAGACGTTTTTTGTCAAGCGGTCGGTTGCGGCATTGTTGCATGGTTGCCGTCCGCGGTGTAGGGGATATCGGCATCGCTTTTAAGCCGGATCGTCAAAGTTACTTCCAGTGGCACTTAATGGAGGGCACAATATGAGCATATTTGACCAGCCATTCGAAAACGATGAATTTGATGCCACGTTTCGCACCTACCCCGACTTCCGCAACTCGGGGGTTTTGAGGATGTTAACCCATTGATTTTCCTCGATTGACCTCTCAAAGGTCGGCACTACAGCGCGCCCGGTCGAGGGGCGGTTCGGGTTCCGTCAGGCGGAGATCCGCGGCGACGG
>JAJDVM010000242.1 GCA_022826125.1 Defluviicoccus sp. | reverse complement strand
AACGAAGTCGCGTCCAGGACGCTGCGCTATACCTGCAGCTCTTGGTATCTCGGCGCCAACGTGCCGGGCAAACCGCGGGTCTTCATGCCCTATATCGGCGGAATGCCGTCCTACATGGAAAAATGCGCCGCCGTCGCGGCGGCCGGATACGAGGGCTTCGAGCTGACCCCGGCCTGAGGAGCGGTCACATCTCGAGGACCGGCTTGACCGTCGTGCCCTCCTCGCTGTCGTGGAACGCCCGCTCGATGTCGTCGAACGGGTAGAACCTGACCAGCCGGTCGAACGGAAACACGCCCTGCATGTGGAAATCGACTAGCTGGGGGATGAAGACGTTCGGGTTGCTGTTCCCTTCCATGATGCCGACAACCTTGCGGTTCATCATCAGCGGCCGGAGCGGGACGGTCAGCTCCCCGCCTTCCGTCGGCGCCACGAAGCCGAAGGTGCCGTGCGGCGCCAGGCTGGCGATCGCGTCGAGCATCGCCGGGCCGACGGCGGTGGTATCCAGCGCGAAATCGACCCCGTGGGGGATCAGGTCACGAACCCGCTCGTGCACCGGCCCGCCGTCGGCGCGGATCGCGTGGTCGGCGCCCAGCTCGGTCGAGAGCTGCAGCCGGTTGGGATGGAGGTCGACCGCGATCACCTGAGCCGCACCGGCGATCCGGGCCGCCATCACCGCGGAGAGACCGAGCGACCCTGCGCCGAAGACGGCGAGCGTCTGTCCCGGCTTCATCCGGAACACGTTGAGCACCGCGCCCGCGCCGGTCTGAATGCCGCAACCGAGCGGACCCAGGATGTTCAACGGCGCATCCTTGCGCACCTTGACCACGCCCCGCCGGCGCCCCAGCGCATGGGTGGCGAAGGACGACTGATTGAAGAAGTCGCCGTGCACCGGGCCGTCGGCGCCGTGCAGATAGTGGCTCCCGTCGGGACGGGTGCAGGCGAAGTGGTCGGTGTCGTAGCAATAGGCCGGCCGGGCGCTCTGACAGCTCGGGCAGTCACCGCACCAGGTGAAGCTCATCACGACATGATCGCCCGGCTCGAGGTCGGTGACCCCGGCTCCCACCGCCTCGACGACGCCGGCGCCCTCATGTCCCAGGACCACCGGCCGGGGCGAGCGGTCGGTGACGGCCGTCTTCAGATCGGTGTGGCAGACGCCGGTCGCGGTCAGCTTGACCAGGACCTCGCCGGCGCCCGGTTCCGACATCTCAAGGGTCTCGATGGAGGGTTTGAGGCTGTTATCGCGAAACACCGCGGCCCTGATTTCCATCGTCGTCCTCTCCCGGTTGCAGTGCCGGTTCCGGGCGCGTCCCGCCGGGACCCGGGAGCCGCACGCTGCGCCCGGAGACGCGCGCGGTCAATAGGGCGCGCCGCGAGGCTCGATGTCGAGCCACGCCTGGCCGTACATCGCGGCGTGGACGTCCCAGTTGAAGAACGCGTGGTGGGAAACGGCATACGCGTCGCGCCAGGCGCGCTGGACCGGTTCGGCGCGATGAATGCCGGCCGCGCCGGTCGCGCCCCACAAGGCATCGAGCCCCTGCAATGCGAGTTGCACGACATAGGCCTGTACGACCCGGTTCTCCAGCCGCTCGTCTCGATCCAGCAGCGCGCCCCGATCGATGACGGCGCGCCGCGTGTCCTCGATTTGGGAGAACATCAGCGCTTTCGCCGCCTTGAGGGCCATCGCGGCCTGCCCGACCCGCATCTGGACGGCGGGGAAATCCGCCACCCTGACACCCGCGCCGACCCCGCTGCCGCGGACCTGCCAGTCGGCCGCCAGCGCGACGAACCGGTCCAGCCCTCCCTGGAGACATCCGACCGCCGTCGCCGACAGGCCGTGGGCGCCGAGCGAAAAGACCGGATACCGCCCGAGATTGGTTTCGAAGGCGGCCTGACCGGGCGCATCGGTCGAGACGAACAGCTCCGCCGGCAGACTCCGATGGTCCGGCACGAACACGCCGTCGGCGACCACCGCGTGACTGCCGGTCGCCGCGAGCCCCATCGTGTCCCAATCCTCGGCGATCCCGCACTCCGACATCGGGACGACCACGAAACCGGGGATCGCTTCGTCGCCATCCCTTACCGGGGGCAGCGCGACGCCGAGCAGGGCGACATCGGCATAGTCGACGCCGCTGGCATAGCGCCAGGTCCCATCGATCCGGAAGCCGCCATCGACCCGCCGGCAGCTGCCGGTCGCCGGGAACGAGGTCACGACCAGCTTGTCCGGGCCGTCGGCCCAGATCTCTTCCTGGCAGGCCAGCGGGAACTGGGCGACCATCCACTGGTGCGAAATGCCGCAGCTCGCGACCCAGCCGGTGGACCCGCACGCCGCGGACAATTCGAGGATCACGTTTATCGCGGTCTCGAGGTCGAGCTCGTACCCGCCGAACCGGCGCGGAAGCAGAATTCGCAGGAAACCGGCGTCCCTGATCGCGGCATACACGCGCGGCGTTAGCCTGCGCGCCCTTTCCGCGCTCTCGGCGTCGTCCCTGACGGTCGGCGAGAGCGCCCGCGCCGCCGCGATCAGCGCCTCGCCATCGGGGCGGCCGGCCATCTTGTCGCCCGAAGTCATCCGCGCGTTCTCCGATCGACTGCGTCGCACATCCGATATACGGATCGCGATCTTGAGGTCGAAACGCCGCAGACCGCAAGCAACGGAATCGCCAGGTTTCCGGGACGCCGGTCCCCGGCGCTTGGCGATGCGTGCGCGGTCGGCGGCTTTGCCGTAGAACCCTGCTGGATGCCCGACGCCGACGTCGCGGGAGCCTGTCCGAGCACGGGGGGATCCGCGCACGGCATCCGGAGGAGAAGGCAGGTGGACCTGGGGATTTCCGGCGAGCGGGCGCTGGTGCTGGGGGGCACGCAAGGGCTGGGCCTGTCCTGCGCACGGGCGCTGGCGAACGAAGACGTCGCGGTCGCAGCGGTCGGCCGCGATCCCGCCGCCGGCGCCGCGGCCGTCGAGTCGATTGCCGGGCGGGCGGTATACGTCCGCGCCGATCTGTCGGTCGCGGCCGACCGAGCCCGCCTGGTCGATGAGGTGGCCGCCGTGCTGGGAGAGCCGGTCTCGATCCTGGTGACCAACGCGGGCGGCCCTCCGACGGGGGAGTTCGCCGAGCATTCGACCGATGCTTGGCTCGCGGCGCTGCAGATCAACATGCTGGGGCATCTGGAGATCGCCCGGACGCTGCTGCCGGGCATGACCGGGCGCGGTTTCGGTCGCATCGTCAACATCACGTCTTTCGCCGCCAAGGAGCCCTACCCCAACATGGCGCTCGCCAATGCCGTGCGCGCCGGCCTGCACGGCGCGATGTCGACCCTGGCGCGGGAGGTCGCCGACAAGGGGGTGACGGTCAACAACCTGCTTCCGGGGCTGATCGATACCGGCGCCCTTCAGCGGGTGTTCAGGGCGCACATGGAGAAGGACGGGGTGGACGAGGCGGCGGTCCGCGCGCGCATGGCCGAGTCGATCCCCGCCGGCCGGCTCGGCCTGGCGGAGGATTTCGGACCCGCATGCGCGTTCCTGTGTTCCCGGCACGCGGGCTACATCACCGCGCAGAACCTGGCCGTCGACGGCGGTCTGATCCGCGGTCTGTTCTAGGCCGGCCGGGAACCGCGGCTCCGGGAGGTTTCCGTGCTCGCAGGCGACATGCTGCGCCGTTCGGCGCACCGTTTCCCCGACAAGCCCGCGATCCTGTGCGGCGGGACGACGATGCACTATGGCGAACTGGACAGGGCGGCCAACCGGCTCGCCCACGCGCTGCTCGATCTGGGCCTCGCGAAGGGCGCCAAGGTGGGCATACTCAGCCGCAACCTGCCGGAATACGGCGTCGTTTTCTTCGGCGCCGCGCGTACCGGCTATGTGCTAACCAACGTCTCCGTGCTCTACGCGCCCGACGAGCTGGCCTATGTGCTCGACAGGGCCGACGTGGAGTTGCTGATCTATGACGGGTTTCTGGCCGGCAAAGTCGCCGCGGTGCAGGACGCTCTGCCCGGGATCGGGACCTATGTCGCCATCGGCGACCCCGGCCCGGTGAAGGATGCGGTCCGGTTCGACGACTTCGTCCGCCGCGGCCCGGACACGTATCCGGAAATCGCGCTGAGCGAGGACGATCCGTTCTGCATGACCTACACCGGCGGCACGACGGGGCGGCCCAAGGGGGTCCTGTGCAGCCACCGGGCCCGCGATGTCACGGCGCATACGGTGATGGTCGAGGAGGCGATCGACGAGCGGGACATCGTGGGGATCGTCACGCCGCTGTTCCATGTCGCGGCGCTCAACATCATGTTCCAGCCCGCCATTCTGGCGGGTGCGACCGCGGCTTTTCTGACCAAATGGGACCCGGCCGATTTCGTCGCGATGGTCGAGCGCACGCGCATGACCGCGAACTTCATGGTGCCGACCCAGGCGGCGATGCTGCTCAACCACCCGCACTTCGATGCGGCGAGGCTCGCCACTTGGCGCAAGGTCAGCTTCGCGGGCGCGCCGATGCCGGACTGGGTCCAGAAGGAGCTGCGCGCGCGGCTGCCCGACCTGCGTCTTACGCAAATCTACGGCCAGTCGGAAATGGGCGTGATCGCGGTGCTGCGCCACTGGTACCTGCCCGCCAAGCTCGGCGCCGTGGGCAGGCAGTCCTACAACGTCGATACCCGCGTCGTCCGCCCGGACGGCACGGATGTCGATGTCGGGGAGATCGGCGAGGTGGTGAGCCGCGGCGACAATCTGATGCTGGAATATTACAACGAGCCCGACCAGACCCGGGAGTTTTTCAAGCTCGGGGACGGGTGGGGCTGGTCGGGCGATCTGGCGACCGTCGACGAAGACGGGTTCATCACGCTGGTCGACCGGTCGAAGGACATGATCATTTCCGGCGGGGAAAACGTCTACCCCAAGGAAATCGAGACCGCGATCTACGAGATCGACGGTGTCGCCGAATGTGCCGTTTTCGGCATTCCGGACGACCGCTGGGGCGAAGTGCCGGCGGCTTACGTGTCCCTCAAACCGGGGACGACCCTCGACGAGGCCTTCGTGGCGGAGCATTGCGCGCGGCGCCTGGCCCGGTTCAAGCGGCCGCGGCTGGTCAGGTTCGTCCGGGATTTCCCGAAGACGCCCGTCGGCAAGATTCAAAAGACCGTGCTCAAGGAAGAATTCTGGCGGGAGCGGAACAGGAAGATTTGAGCGCGTATCCGCCCGACCCATCCCGGTCGGGGGGCGGGCACGGCCTCATCCGGCCCGTGTGCCGCGAGCCGGCCGCCGCCTCGCGCAACGCGGCGTCGGAGAGTAATCCGAGGCTACGTTTACCGGTCGCTATTCGCCGGCTGTCTTTCCGGTTCGCGCGAAGGGGTCGGCCGCGCCCTCTGGCAGCGGCGCGTTGAAGGCGTTCAGCGTCATCGCGACCATGGTGTAGAAGCCGAGGATCGCGACCAGGTCGATCGTCCTCGTCCGGCCGAGCACGTCGATCGACTTGCGATAGGTCTCGTCGGGGATTTCCTTCGACCGGTAGATCTCGCGGCTCACCTCGTAGACGATCGCGGCCTCGGGATCGTCGAAATCGGGGTCTTCCCCGTTGCGGATCGCCTCGATGACTTCGGGGGTCACTCCCGCGGCGGCGGCCTGGCCCTCATGCGCGAACCACTCGTAGCGCGCGCCCCAGTACCGCGCGGTGACCAGGATCGCGAGCTCGGAGAGGCGCTTGGAAACCGACGTGTCGTCGCGCAGGTGATTGCCGAGCTCGTTCGCCTTCTCCACCAGGTCGGGATGGCGCAGCCAGATCGCGAACGGCCCCCGCACCACGCCGCCGCGCGGACCGGCGATGGCATCGAACAGGGCACGCTGGCGGTCGTCCATCTCGTCCGGCCGCAAATCGGGGATGCGCTGGGGTTTCATTCTTTGTCTCCGGCATTCTGCCCCGCCCTCACCGGTTTGCCGATGCCGAGCGGTTCGGCGTCGATCAGCACGAAGGCGAGGCGGGCGGGTTCGGACGAGCGGTTGACCCAGGAATGGTTGGTGCCGCGCTGCACCATCACGTCGCCCGCCCTCATCTTCACGGTGGACTCGTCCATGTCCATGTCGATCTCGCCGGTAAGGCAGATCACGTAGTCGATCGACTCGGTCCGGTGCATCGCCGTCGGCGCGCCGGGCGGGAACTCGATGACGGCGAAGCGCGAGCCCGACGGCGGCGGCTGGGTGCCGAGGATGCGGGCTCCCATGTCCTCGAAGCCGGTGCCGACGGAGATGTCCGCCGGCGTGCGGTCCGTCGACCAGATCAGGGTGGAGACCGCGCCGTTACCGGCCTGCTTGGCGTTGGTGGCCAAACCGTCCTCGATCACGCGAGCGACGCGGTCGTCGCCGTGGCCGGTCACGATCCGGCGGATTTCGGGTGGGTTGGAGATCGTCGTCATCCTGCCTCCTCCTGCGAGCGGCCATGATTGATGGTCGTCCGGTCTCCTGCAACAATCCTCGGGACGGGGAGCGCCCCGGCCCGAGAGGACGATTGCGTGGAATTCGGCATATTCGACCACCTCGACGCGACCGGGCAGCCGCTCGATGCCTACTACGCCGACCGGCTTGCGCTGATCCGCCTGTTCGAGCGCGCCGGGTTCCGCAGCTACCACGTCGCCGAACACCATTCGACGCCGCTCGGCATGGCACCCTCGCCCAACCTGTTCCTCAGCGCGGTGGCGATGCGGACCGAGACGCTCCGTTTCGGGCCGCTGGTCTTCGCGCTGCCGCTCTATCACCCGCTCCGGCTGGTGCAGGAAATCTGCATGCTCGACCAGATGAGCGGCGGCCGGCTGGAGATCGGATTCGGACGCGGCGCATCGGCGATCGAATCCGCCTATTTCGGCAACGACCACGCGGAGGCCGAGCCGATCTACCGCGAGTATCTGGACATCGTCCTGAATGGGCTCGCAACCGGAAGGCTGCATCACCGGGGCGAATATATGAGCTTCGACGACATTCCGCTCCTGGTGGCGCCCTATCAGAAACCGCACCCGCCGCTCTGGTACGGCGTCCACGCGACCGACAGCGCGGCGCGGGCGGCGCGCATGCAGAGCCATATCGTGAGCCTCGACAGCGCCGAGGAGACCGGCACGTTCGCCCGCAGCTACCGCGCCGCATGGGAAGAAGAGCACGGCGCCGACAGCACGCCCGGCCTCGTCGGGCTCGGCATGTTCGTCGTGGTGGGCGAGACCGACTCGGACGCGCTCGACGCCGCGCGGCGCGCCTACCCGGTCTGGCACGAGAGCTTCAACTACCTCTTCGTCCGCCACGACACCGAACCGCCCCGGCACCAGCGGCCGCCCACCTTCGACGAAATGGCGGGCCAGGGCCGCGCGGTCGCCGGAAATCCGGACACGGTCGCCGCGTTTCTCGCCGAGCGGATGGCGGTTGCGGAGGCGAATTACCTGGTCGGCCAGATGGCGTTCGGCGACCTCACCCTGGAGGAGACGACGCGCTCGGTCGAGCTGTTCGCCGGGCACGTGATGCCGGCGCTGCGGGCCGCATACCGCAGGAGGGGCCGCTCCGGCGGGTGAACCTGAGCTAACCGTCCTCGCCGGCCTTGGGTGCGTCGTCGAAATCCTCGTAGCGCATGTCGGTGCGCTCCTCGATCAGGCGGAGCATCCCTTCGGCGTCCTTCGCGTCGACGAGGACGCGCGAGGCGCGCTTGAACTCCTCGCCGAACACGCCGCGGCTGTTCAGCGGGCACACCATCAGGCAGATCTTGCAGCCGTAGAGCTTGTGAAACCACGGTTCGCAGGCCGGCGTGTCGACATGCCAGCGCTCGATCCCGTTGACGGTCTCCTTGTCGGGCTTGATCGCGTCGCCGGGGCAAAAGCGGGTGCACACCCCGCACTTGGCGCACACCTCGTCGATGCCGAAATCCGCCGGCCCGTGGGCCTCAAGCGGCATGTCGGTGGTCACCGCGCCGAGGCGGAAAGAGGACCCCAGCTCGGGCGAGATCAGCGATCCGTGCTTGCCGAGCTCGCCGAGCCCGGCAAGCCAGGCGAGCGCGGGAAGCGGGATGTCGCCCTCGTTGGGCTGCATCGTGGCGGAATAGCCGAAGGCGGCGATCTGGTGCGCGAGTCTCACACCGATATCGTCGAGCGCGTGGTAGACCCGGTGCACCTCCTCCTGCGAGCGCGGGCCGATATCGGCCATGTTGTCGTACGACATGGCGATCCCGAACACGACGACCGCCGTTTGCTCCGGCTCACCCGCCTGGGTGAAGGCAAAGCGGCGGTCGTATTCGGCGATGCCGACCGCATCCGCCCCCATCTCGCGCACCATGTCGCAGATCTGGCGGGAGGCCTCGGCCGGGTCGCCGACCTCGCTGCGCTCGGGATTGACCGGCGGCTCGCGGGCAGGCAGCAGGATCTTGTCGCGGATATAGAGGCTCCGCTTGGCCGATGGCGGGAAGCGGGCGCGGAACCGGGCCGCACGGTCCTTGTCGGTGCCGCCGACGCGACCGCGCGTGGGCCGTTCGGCCTTATCGATATCGATGGAGCCCACGCCCGTCTCAGACCACGGGGTGGGGGTCGCGCACCGTCACCCGGCGCATCATCCGCCGCTTCTCGGGCGAGAACCAGGTGCGCGCGTGCGCCGAGCAGCGATTGTCCCACATGATCAGCTCGCCCACCGTCCATTCGTGCTCGTAGACGAATTCCGGTTTCTCGATATGGGCGAACAGGTAATCGAGGATCCCGTCGCTCTCGTCGCGGTCGATACCCTCGATCCAGAGCGTCATCAACCGGTTGACGTAGATCGCCTTGCGCCCGGTCTCGGGGTGGGTGCGCACCACCGGATGGACCCATTGCGGCGCGTCTGGGTTGATCGTCGACGGGCGCAAGGTGGGGTCGCGCTTGTAGTCGTAGTAATGCAGCGCCCTGAGCCCGTCGAGCCGCGCCTTCCAGCCGTCGTCCAGCGCCTCGTAGGCCAGCCGGCAGTTGGCGAACAGCGTGTTGCCGCCCTCGTCCGGCACCTCGATGGCGTAGAGCGTCGAGCCCAGCGCCGGGTTCTCGTAATAGCACTGGTCGTAGTGGAACATCATCTCGCCGTCCTCCAGCGCGGTCGGACGGCCGGAGTCCGTGACATTGGTGATCATCAGCACCGCCGGATGGTCGCGGCCCAGCGCCTGGCCGGAGCGCACCATCTCGAGCTCGCCGAAATAGCGGCAGAAGCGCTCCTGGTCGTCCTCGTCGAGCGTCTGGCCGGGGACCACGATGATGGCGTGCTCGAACAGCGCGTCCTTGATGGTATCGAAGGTCCCGGGATCGAGCTCGCGGCTCAGATCGACGCCCTCGATCCGGGCCCCGATCGCCTCGGAAAGCGGGCTTACGGTGATCGGCATGGCGTCTCCCCGGCGGTCTGAACGCGGCGCCGATTAGACGACATTTGGCGCCTCGGTGCTAGGGCACCTGGGCGACCACGTCGATCTCCAGCAGCATGTCCTCGTGCGCCAGCGTCGGCACGCCGAGCAGGGTGCGGGGCGGCATGCGCTCGCGCCCGAACAGCTCCCAGGTGATCTCGTTGAGCGTGTCCTGGTCGCGCATCACATGGGTGAGGTACTGGGTCATCTTGACGATGTTGGTAAGGTCCGCGCCGGCGGCCGAGAGGATTTTCTCGATGTTCTCGAACGTGCGCTCGCACTGGACGCGGAACCCGCCCTCGTACCATTGCGCCTCCTCGACCGGGTCGTGCGGGTGCCTGTGGTAGATCGGCACCGGCCCCATCCCGGCGAGCCACAGCGTCCGCCCGCCCTCGACCGAGAACGCCGGCACGAACGGCATGTTGTGCTCCGGCAGCGGCGTGCCGGGATGGACGGGGGTGATTTTCATCGGATGTTCCTCTTGACGGTCTGTCGCGGACAAGGTGTCGGTGAGGTGTGCCTGCACCCTAGAGCGGGTCTGTTTCGGTTGAAAGTGCCAGCGCAGCGGCGGCGCATCCTTCGATACGCGGCTTCGCCGCTACTCAGGATGAGGGAGGTGTTAGGGGCGGAGATGCCGGCTATGATCTGAGGACATCGAAGGTGGGAGGCCGAGAGGCAGAAAAGGTATGCCGCTGACAGGCATTTGTTCCGGATATCGCGCCGTCGGTGCGGTGTTGAGCGTCGCCTGCGCCGTCCTCGCCTGCGCCGCTGCCGCCGAAACAAGCAATATAAAAGCCGAACTCTCGGGCCGCATCGCCGTGGAAGGCCGCTGGTTCCCCAACGAAGCGGCCCATCAGGGCCAACGCGACGGGAGCCTGGGCTTTACCGCCGAGCCCACGCTCTATGTCGAACACGAGGACGGCGGAAGTATTACGCTGACACCGCATTACCGCTACGACAGCGCGGATCCCCACCGCACCAACGCCGACCTGCGCGAGGCCTACCTCCTGCTGTTCGGCGAGCTCGGCGACGGCGAGTGGGAGGCGCGGCTCGGCGTCGACCGGGTGTTCTGGGGCGTCACCGAATTCCATCACCTGGTCAACATCGTCAACCAGGTCGACCTGACCGACCACCCGAACGAAGAGAGCCGGATGGGCCAGCTCATGGCCCATCTCACCTGGTCGGCGGACTGGGGCGTGCTGGAATTCTTCGCCGTGCCGCTCCACCGCGAACGCACGCTGCCCGGGCGCAGGGGCCGCCTCCGGACCGGCATTCCGTTCGACCAGAAGCGGGTTTCCTACGAGAGCGCGGCCGAGGAATGGCATGTCGACCTCGCCGCGCGCTACAGCCGCAGCATCGGGCCGCTCGACGTGGGGATAAGCGTCTTCGACGGCACCAGCCGCGAGCCGTCTTTCAATCCGCGAGTTCAGTTAATTTCTGACGGCCAAGGCGGATTTTTTCTTGTTCCCGTCAGCCTGATCCCGCACTACGCCCAGATCCGCCAATACGGGCTCGATGCCCAGCTCACCGTCGAGTCCTGGCTGATCAAGCTGGAGGCCATCCGCCGCGAAGGAGCCATCAACCGCCTTCCTCCTCCCATCCTGGGTGAGGAAGAGGACTACGGCGCCTTCGTCGCCGGGGTGGAGTATACGTTCGGCGGGGTCTTCGACTCGGACGCCGATATCAGCCTGTTGGGCGAGTGGAGCTACGACGAGCGCGGGCGCCGGTCGCCCAACAGGTACCAGAACGACGTCTTCTTCGCGGCCCGCTTCGCGCTGAACGACGTCGAGAACACCGAGCTCATAGCGAGCGTCATTGCCGACATGGATTATTCGACATACCTGCTTGGCTTCGAGGCCGGGCGGGACCTCTCGGACAGCTGGACCGCGACGGTGGAGGCGGCGGTCATGCTCGAAGTCGACGAGAAGGACGTGATCCACGATACGCGTCGCGACGGCTATTTCGTCCTGAACCTCACCTACAGTTTCTAGTGTCCGCCCCGGCCAGCGCGGCGGGGGTAACGGGGATCCGGGCCGGCACGGCATCCCACCCCATCGCCCGGGCGACCGCGTTCCAGATCGCCGCGGGCGGCGCGATGGCGGCGCTCTCGCCGACGCCCCGGATGCCGAGCGGGTTGGTGGGCGATGGCATCTCCCGTTCGACCAGGCGCGGGACCGGCGCGCCGTCCGCGGTGCCCGCGAGATAGTCGGCAAGCGTCAGGGTGAGCGGCTGCCCGTCGGGCGCGAACGTCATTTCGGTGAGCAGCGCGTTCGCGATTCCCTCCGCCGCGCCGCCCGCGACCTGGCCGTCGACGATCGCGGGGTTGAGCGCGCGCCCGATATCGTGGCCGATCGCATAGTCCACCACCTCGATCGAACCCGTCTCGGGATCGACCGCCACGCGCGCCGCATGGACCGAGTATGCCAGCGTCGCAGGCCGGTCGGCACGTCACACGGTCTCCGCTTCGAGCCCCGCGCCGCCGTCGAACAGCGGCCCGCCGGGCGCGACGGCGCTCGCCACCTCGCCCAGCGCGAGCCCGGTGTCGCCACCGGTCCGCCGGACGACGCGCCCGCCCACGATGTCGAGGTCGGCGGCCTCGTCCTGCAAGAGTTGCGCCGCGATGTCCAGGGTCCGGGATCGCAGCGCCGTCGCCGCCTCGAGGACCGCGCTGCCGCCCATGATCGCGCCCCGGCTCGCGAACGCGCCGCGGCCGAAGGACAGGAGCGCCGTGTCGCCCATCGCGACCGAGACCCGGTCGGTCTCCGCCCCCAGCGCCTCCGCCGCGATCTGAGCGAAGGCCGTCGCCTGCCCCTGGCCCTGCGAGCTCATTCCGGAGCGGACGAGCACGTCGCCGGAAGGGTCGATGCGGACCCGCGCGGATTCGAAGTTGACCACGCCGGAGACATCGACACCGCCGGCAAGCCCCCAGGCGAGCCGCGAGCCGTCGGACCGGGTTTGCACGGCCTCGCCATAGCCGCTCTCCTCGATCGTCCGGTCGAGCAACGCTGGAAAGTCGCCGCCAAGGAAGTCGAAGCCGATGCCGCCGAACCCGGTTGCCGTCGCATAGGGGAGATCGTCCGGCCTCACCAGGTTGCGCCGCCGGAGCCCGGCCGCGTCGACATCGAGCGCGCGGGCGGCGCGGTCGACCAGGGTCTCGACGGCGAGCGCGGCTTCCGGCTGCCCGGCGCCGCGATAGGTCGCCGCGGGCGTCTTGTTGGTGCCGACCGCCAGCACCTCGACGGAGAAGTCGGGGATGCGGTAGGCGCCGGGGATCAGGGCGCCGCACAGCTCGCCCGTGGCGATGCCGCTGGTGAACACATAGGCGCCGGTATCGAGCGCGACCGTGGCCCGCAGCGCCTCGAAACGCCCGTCTTCGGAGAGCCCGAGTTCGAGCGCCACGTCGATCCCGCGCGAATGGGTCGTCGCCAGCATGTTCTCGCGCCGGTCCTCGATCCACTTGACCGGGCGGCCGAGCCGACGGCTCGCCTCCGCGAGAACGATCTCCTCGCCATAGCAGCGCGACTTGGCGCCGAACCCGCCGCCGACATCCTCGCAGATCACCCGAACCGCGCTCTCGGGCAGGTCGAGCAGAGAGGCGAGGTTTTCGCGGACGTTGTAATGCGCCTGGGTGGAGAGCCGGACGGTCAGCGTCCCGCGCGCCCGGTCGAAATCGGCCACCGCGCCTCGGGTCTCCAACGGCAGCGGAACCTGCCGCGCGAAGCGGGTCTCGTGGGTGACGCGCCGCGCCGACCGTTCGAGCGCGCCGGCCGCGTCGCCGCGCTCGTAGGAGAACCGGGCGGCGACGTTGCGGGTCCAGGTATCGTGGAGGGCGGGCGCACCGTCCGCCATCGCCGCCTCGATCCCGGTGACGGACTCAAGCGGGCGGTAGTCGACCTCGACCAGCCCGGCCGCATCCTCCGCCCGGTAAGGATCGTCGGCGACCGCGAGCGCCACCGGCTCGCCCACATAGCGCACCCGGCCGCGCGCGAGGAAGGACTGGGTACCGCCCCGGATCGCCGCATGCCAGTAGCGCACGACGAAGCCCAGGTCGGCGAAAGGGAGATCGTCCGCCGTGAGCACCATACGGGCCCCGGCGGCAAGCGCCGCGGAAGGGTCGATGGCGCCGATCTCGGCGTGCGGGTGGGGGCTGCGCACGAAAACGCCGTGCAGCATGCGGTCGAGGTGAAGGTCGTCGACGAAGCAGGCCCGTCCGCGCAGCAGCCGCATGTCCTCCTTGCGGGCAACCGGCCGGCCGATCGGCCCGGCATTCGTCATCGCCGCCTCCGGTGTCTTGGTCGGGCCGGCGGAGTGTAGGGCGCGGACAGCCGCGGACGAAAGCGGGGCGGGGACGTCGCTTGCCGGGTTCCGGCCGCGAACCTATAAGGTCCCGCATGGCGGACGTGTACGAGTTGCTCGAACGGGCCCTCGACCACTATCTCGAAGGCCGGGTTCGCAAGGCCGAGCGCGTGCTAGATCGGGTCGAGACCCTCGATCCCGGAAACGGCGAAGCAAAGTATCTCAGGGGAACCATCGCCTTCGGACGCGGGGAGTTCGAGTCCGCGCTCGAATTTCTCGATGCCGCGGTCGCGGCCGACTCCTCGGTCGCCAGGTTTCACTGCACCCGGGCCCTGCTGCTCGGGATCGCCGGGCGGATGGAAGACGCGCGCGAGGCCTTCTGGGCGGCGATCCGGCTCAAGCCCGACGATGCGGAGTACTGGCTCGGACTGAGCGGGGCGCTCGACCGGCTCGGCGAGACGGAGGCGGCGGTCGATGCCTGCCGGTGCGCGGTCGCGCTGGAACCGGACTGGAGCGTGGCTCTGGGAAGCCTGGGCACCCTGCTACTCATGCTCGAGCGCCATGACGAGGCGCTCGAATGCGCGACGGCCGCGATCGCGGCGGACGATACGAACGCGGATCTCTACAACCTTCTGGGCGGTATCCACGTCGCCAGGGAAGAATACGATCTCGCCGAGGCGAACGCGCGGCGTTCCATCGAGCTCGACCCGGAGCAGGTCGATTCGATGCGGCTTCTTGCCGCCATGCTGCGCCGCGCCGGCCGCGACGACGAGGCGGCGGACTACGAGCGGCGCGCCGACACGCTCTCGGCCGGCAGCGAATAGCCCTCATGTCCCGCCCTGTCCGCCCACGCCGCAGCGCGCTCTACATGCCGGGCGCCAACGCGCGCGCCCTGGAGAAGGGTCGGAGCCTTCCGGCCGACGTGCTAATCATGGATCTGGAAGACGGCGTGCTTCCCGACGCGAAGGTCGAGGCGCGTGGCCGGGTCGTGAGTTTCCTCGCCGAAGGCGGTTACGGTTCGCGCGAGCTCGTGGTGCGGATCAACGGGATCGGCACGCCGTGGTTCGAGGACGACCTCGCGGCGGTAGCCGGGAGCAGCGCCGACGCGGCGATGCTGCCCAAGGTCGAGGACCCGGCGACGGTGGCGCGCGCGGCCGCCGCGCTGGAGGCCGCGGGGGCGCCGGCCGGGATGGGCATCTGGTGCATGCTGGAGACGCCCCGAGGCATCCTCGACGCGCGCCTCATCGCCGGCGCGCATCCCCGCATGACGGCGCTGACGCTCGGCACCGCCGATCTCTCGAAAGCGCTCCAGGCCGATCTTCACGCGCCGGACCGGCTGCCCTTGCTCACCAGCATCGGGCTCTGCGTGCTGGCGGCGCGCGAAGCCGGGCTCGCGGTGCTGGACGCGCCCCATTTCGACCTGTCGGACGACGAGGGATTCGAGCGTTCCTGCCAACAGGGAAAGAGCTTCGGTTTCGACGGCAAGTCGCTGCTGCACCCAAAGACGATTACCGTCGCCAACGGGGTATTCGGCCCGTCGGCGGCGGACATCGAATGGGCGCGGAGGATAAGCACCGCATGGCGCGAGGCCGCGGCGGAGGGCAAAGGCGTGACCCTGGTCGACGGCAAGCTGATCGAGGCCCTCCACGTGGAGGAAGCGGAGCGGATCCTGGCCCTGGCGGAGGGGATCGCGGCGCTCGAAGTTCAGTCATCGGAGGCTGGATGAGGCCCACCCCGCCCCAAATTTGACTCGCCCCCGGTCCCGGTCTAAACCGGGCCGCCGTTCGGTCCGAGGCCCCGCGCCGTCGCATCCATCAGGGTTAGCGTCGATGAGCAACCAGGACAGGCCGCTGTCGCCCCATCTGCAGGTCTACAGGCCGCAGATCACCTCGGTGCTGTCGATCGCCCACCGCGCGACGGGGGTCGTGCTCGCGGCCGGGCTGCTGTTTCTGCTCTGGTGGCTGGCGGCCGCCGCGTCGGGGCCGGACGCGTTCGAGACGGCGCGGGCCGCTGCCGGATCCTTCCTCGGGAGGCTGCTGCTGTTCGGCTGGACCTTCGCGCTGTTTTACCACCTGTGCAACGGCATCCGGCACCTGTTCTGGGACATGGGCTGGGGCTTCGAGCTGGGCACGGTGTCGCTGACGGGATGGCTGGCGGTCGGCTCGGCCGCGCTGCTGACCGTGCTTGCCTGGGTGCTTGCCTACGCGTCGATGGGGGCCCTGCGATGAGCCTCCGCACGCCGCTCGGCCGGGTCCGCGGGCTCGGCTCGGCCAAGGAGGGGACCGCGCATTGGTGGGCGCAGCGGCTCACCGCGCTCGCCCTGATCCCGCTGGTGCTCTGGTTCGTCGTCTCGCTGATCGTCATGACGGGCGCCGGGCACGGGGCGGTGGCGGAGTGGCTGCGGGACCCCGTTTCTGCGGTCCTGATGCTGCTCCTGATCCTCGCCGGGTTCCACCACGCCCAGCTCGGGATGCAGGTCGTGGTCGAGGACTACGTGCATGCCGAGTGGCTCAAGTTCGCCCTAGTGACGGGGGTCAGGTTCGCCGCGGTCGCGCTCGGGATCGGCGCCGCGTTCTCGGTCCTCAAGATCGCGCTCGGAAGCTGAAGCGGTGACCGGAGCCTACGAGATCGTCGATCACAGCTACGACGTCGTGGTGATCGGCGCCGGCGGCGCAGGGTTGCGCGCCACCTTCGGCATGGCGGTCAAGGGGCTGAAGACCGCCTGCATCACCAAGGTGTTCCCGACCCGCAGCCATACCGTCGCCGCCCAGGGCGGGATTTCCGCCGCGCTCGGCAATATGAGCGAGGACGACTGGCGCTGGCATTTCTACGACACCGTCAAGGGCGCCGACTGGCTCGGCGACCAGGACGCGATCGAATATATGTGCCGCGAGGCGATCCCGGCGGTGATCGAGCTCGAACATTACGGCGTGCCGTTCTCGCGCACCCCGGAAGGCAAGATCTACCAGCGCCCGTTCGGCGGCATGACGACGCGCTACGGCGAAGGACCGCCGGCGAGGCGCACCGCGGCCGCGGCCGACCGGACCGGCCACGCGATCCTGCACACGCTCTACCAGCAGTCGCTGCGCCACGACGCGGAGTTCTTCATCGAGTATTTCGCCATCGACCTGCTCACCGACGAGACCGGCGCGGTGCGCGGCGTCATGGCGTGGAACCTGGACGACGGCACCATTCACCGCTTCCAGGCGCAGATGACGGTAATCGCCACCGGCGGCTACGGCCGGTCCTACTTCGCCTGCACCGGAGCGCATACCCAGACCGGGGACGGCAACGCGATGGTGCTCAGGGCGGGCCTGCCGCTCGAGGACATGGAATTCATCCAGTTCCACCCGACCGGGATCTACAGCGCCGGCTGCCTGATCACCGAGGGGGTGCGCGGCGAGGGCGGGTACCTGACCAACTCCGAGGGCGAGCGGTTCATGGAGCGCTACGCCCCCAACGTGAAGGATCTCGCCTCGCGCGACGTGGTCTCGCGCGCGATGACCATCGAGATGCGCGAAGGGCGGGGCGTGGGCGAGGACAAGGACCACATCCACCTGCATATCGAGCATCTCGACGCCAAGGTCATCGCCGAGCGCCTGCCCGGCATCTCGGAGACCGCGAAGATATTCGCGGGCGTCGACGTCACCCGCGAGCCGGTGCCGGTGCTGCCGACCGTGCACTACAATATGGGCGGGGTGCCGACCAACCACTTGGGCGAGGCCCGCTCGCCCGCCAACGGCACGATCGAGGCCACGGTGCCGGGGCTGATGGCGATCGGCGAGGCGGCCTGCGTCTCGGTCCACGGCGCCAACCGGCTGGGCTCGAATTCGCTGCTCGACCTCGTCGTGTTCGGCCGCGCGGCCGCCAATCGCTGCGTCGAAATCCTGGAACCGGGCGCGTCCCAGCGTCCACTTCCCGCCGACGCCGGCGACCGCGCTCTCGACCGGCTCGATTCCCGGCGCCACGCCAGGGGCGGTACGCCCTGCGCGGCGCTCCGGCTCGAAATGCAGCAGATCATGCAGAGCCACTGCGCGGTCTTCCGCACCGGCGATATCCTCGCCGAGGGGAAGGACAGGCTCAGAAAGGTCTGGGACGGGCGGTCGGACATGTCGGTGTCGGACCGGTCGATGATCTGGAATTCCGATCTGGCGGAGGCGCTGGAATTCGACAACCTGCTGGAGCAGTCCGTGGTCAGCGTCGATGCCGCGCTCGACCGCGAGGAGAGCCGGGGGGCGCACGCGCGCGAGGACTTCCCGGAGCGGGACGACGAGAACTGGATGAAGCACACGCTGATCTGGCTCGACGAGGACGGCCGGTCCCGCATCGACTACCGGCCGGTGCATACCAACACGATGACCAACGAGGTCCAGGCGGTGCCGCCCAAGGACCGCGTCTATTGATTCCGGAGCCGCCATGGCCGAGCTGAGGCTTCCCGCCAATTCCAGGATTCGCAAGGGGACCGACCATCCCGCGCCCGAGGGGGCGAAGCGGCCGCGGACCTTCAGGATCTATCGCTGGGATCCGGATTCAGGCGAAACCCCGAGGGTCGACGGCTATACCGTCGACCTCGACGATTGCGGCCCGATGGTCCTCGACGCGGTGATCAAGATCAAGAACGAGGTCGATCCCACGCTCACCTTCCGCCGGTCCTGCCGCGAAGGCGTTTGCGGCAGCTGCGCGATGAACATCGACGGCATCAACACGCTCGCCTGCACGCGGTTCACCGACGACATCAAGGGCGACGTGAAGATCTACCCCCTGCCGCACATGAAGGTGGTCAAGGACCTGGTCCCCGACCTGACCGACGCCTATGCGCAATACGCCTCGATCGAGCCCTGGCTCAAGACCGAGACCCCGGCCCCGCCCGACGCCGAGCGGCTGCAATCGCCGGAGGAGCGCGAACAGCTCGACGGGCTGTGGGAGTGCATCCTCTGCTTTTGCTGCACCACGAGCTGTCCGAGCTACTGGTGGAACGGCGACCGTTATCTCGGGCCGGCCGCCCTGCTCCAGGCCTATCGCTGGATCGCGGATTCGCGGGACGAGCATACGGGTGAGCGTCTGGACGCGCTGGAAGACCCGTTCCGGCTCTATCGCTGCCACACCATCATGAACTGCACCAAAACCTGCCCGAAGGACCTCAACCCCGCGAAGGCCATCGGCGCGATCAAGCAACGCATGGTGGCGCGGCGCTGAGGTTTATCTCCCGCGCTCCTCCATGAGCCCGAGGACATCGCCGGGCGTGGCGGGCAGTTCGGTCGGGCCGGCGCCGGACGTGCCGAGCGCGAGGGCGATCGCGTTGGCGATCGCGGCGCCGACGGCGATCACCCCGCCCTCGCCGGCCCCCTTGAAACCGAGCGGGTTGGACGTCGCCGGATGGCTTTCCAGCGCGACCGTCTCGATACGCGGGATCTCGACGCTCGCCGGCACCAGGTAGTCGGCGAGGTTCGCGGTCAGGAGCTGGCCGTCCCCGTCGTGCCGGATGCGGTCGAACAGCGCCCCGCCGATCCCCTGGACCGCCGCGCCGACCGCCTGGCCCTCGGCCAGCATCGGGTTGAGCACCCGGCCCAGCTCCTCGACCACGCGATAGTCGAGCACCGCCACCTCGCCGGTCTCGACATCGACCGCGACATGGGCGGCATGCGCGCCGGAGCTCCAGGCGACCTTGCCCCGGTTGTCGAACCGGCCGGCGGCTTCGAGCGACTCGCCGCGGGACCGCGCGAAGGCGGCGAGCGCCCCAATGCCGATGGTCTCGGCCGCCTCGTCGCCGGACCTTTCGACTCGCCCGTCGCGCCAAGCGAGGCTTTCGGGTTCGGCGTTCCAGCGGAGTGCGGCGAGGGCGACGCAGCGCTCGCGGAACGCGGCCGCGGCATCGGCGACCGCGTTGCCCGCCATCACCGTGGAGCGGCTGTGATAGCTCCCGCTGCCGTCGGCCAGCAGGCTGGTGGTGCCGTGACGGACCGTTATCGCGTCGGGCGGCACGCCGAGCGCATCGGCGGCGACCTGCGTCATCCCGGTCTCCACCCCCTGGCCGAACGAGGACGACCCGACGCGGACCTCGATCCGTCCGCTCTCGTCCGCGCCGATATGGGCGTGCTCCGGCGGCCCGGCCGCGCTGCTTTCGACGAAGCATGCGATGCCGAGACCGTGGCGTCGGCCGTCGGCGCCGGTCTCCCCCTGGCGGGTACGCCAGCCCTCGTAGCCGACCTCGTCGAGCAGGCGGCGCAGCGCGGCGGGGTAGTCGCCGTCGGCGTAGGCGGTCCCGGTGTCGCCGGGTACCAGTTCGCCGATGTCGAAGGGAAGCTCGTCCGGGCCGAGCAGATTGCCGAGCCGCACTTCCGCGGGGTCGAGCCCGAGATCGGTTGCCATCAGGTCGATCATCCGCTCGCGGAAAAAATTGGCCTCGAAGCGGCCCGGCCCACGATAGGTGCCAGTCGGCGTGCGGTTGGTCACCACGATCGAGGACTCGCAGGCGAAGTTCGGGATGCGGTAGGGGCCGGGCAGGAACTGGACCGTGCGTACCGGCACGATGCCGCCATTGGTGCGGGCATAGGCGCCGAGATCGGCGACGACCTCGCCGCGCAAGGCGAGGATCGTGCCGTCGCGCTCGGCCGCGATCTCCAGCGAACACACGATGTCGCGGGAGTGGTTGGCCGCCATCAGGTGTTCCTGGCGGTCCTCGATCCACTTCACCGGGCGGCCCGCGCGGCGGCTCGCGATCGGAACCAGGTAGTCCTCGGGGTAAAGCTCGCCGCGCGCGCCGAAGCCGCCGCCGACATCGAGCTGGATCAGCTCGACCGCCGCGTCCGGCAGGCCGAAAGCCCGGACGAGGACCCGCTTGTTGAAATGCGTCACCTTGGCCGCGCCCCAGAGCCTGAGGGTTTCCCCGTCGGAGAAGTCGGCGACGAGGCCCCGGGTCTCCAGCGGCAGGGCGGTCTGGCGATGGGTCCGGAAGCGTTCGCGGCGGCGATAGGGCGCGGCGGCGAAGGCGGCTTCGACGTCGCCGCGCCCGACGGCGTAGCGGATGGCGATGTTCTCCCCCGCCTCGTCGTGCACCAGCGTCCCGGACTCGGCCGCGGTTTCGGGATCGGCCACCGCCGGAAGGGGGTCGTAATCGACCTCTATAGCGGCAAGCGCGTCCTCGGCGGCGTAGCGGTCGGACGCCACGACCACGGCGACGGGCTCGCCGGCGTAGCGCACCTTGTCCATGGCGATCGGTTGCTGCAGGAAGCGGTCGAAGCCCGAGAGCCCGGCGAGACGGAACGGGATTTGCGGCAGCGGCCGCTCGAGATCGGCGCCGCAGAACGCGTCGATCGCGCCCGGCGCCGCGCGCGCGCCGGCAAGATCCACCGGGCCTATCCGCGCATGGGCGAAGGGGCTTCTGAGGATCGCCATATGGGCGGCGCCGGGCGGAGCGAAATCGTCGACGAAACGGCCCGTCCCGCGCAGGAGCCGCGAGTCCTCGCGCCGGCTCAGCGCGCGCCCGATCATCCTCTCCGCCATACGCCCCGCCGGTTTTGCATCTTCGCCGCGCGGCGCTAGGGTAGGGAGGAGCGAATTTCCACGCAAACTTCAGCTACGACCAGCGGGCACAAGGAGACGCAGATGGACCTTCTACTGGACGGCAAGATCGCGGCGGTGACCGGCGGCAGCATCGGCATCGGCCGGGCGATCGCGGAAAGCCTCGCGACGGAAGGCTGCAAGGTGGCGATCTGCGCGCGCGACAAGCAGCGGCTCGACAACGCGGCGGCCGCGATCCAGCAGCGCACCGGACAGGAAATCCATTCCATCGCCGCCGACCTCACGAAGCCGGAAGACGCCCAGGCGTTCATCGACGGCACCGTGGAGCATTTCGGCCGGCTCGATATCCTGGTCAACAACGCGGGCGCCGCGCCGGGCGGCGTGCTCGAAGGGCTCTCCGAGGAGGACTGGGAGGCCGCGCTCGGGCTCAAGTTCATGGGCTATGTGCGGTGCACCCGCTACGCGGTTCCGCATATGCGGAAGCAGGGCGGCGGGCGCATCGTCAACCTGATCGGCAATGACGGCGTCAAGCACTCATACTGGGAGGTCGCGCCTGGCGCTGCCAACGCCGCCGGCCAGAATTTCACCATCTCGATCGCAGCCCAGTACGGGCGGGAGAACATCACGGTCTGCGCGGTCAATCCCGGCCCGGTCAGGACCGAGCGCTGGGACGGGCTGGTCCAGGCGATGTCGCGCGACATGAAAATCCCCTACGAGGAAGCCGACCAGCTCGCGCCGCGCGCGATTCCGCTCGGGCGGATCGCCGAGTGCGACGAGGTCGCCAACCTGGTGACCTATCTTGCCTCGCCGCTGGCGCATTTCGTCAACGGCACGATGATCGAGATCGACGGCGGCCAGCAGAAGCCGCTGATGGACGCGTTCCGCGACAGGTGATACCCGGCGCCGTCGAGGCCGCGCGCGCGATCGCCGAGGGCCGCACGACATCGGAGGCCCTGGTCCGCGCCTGCCTCGCGCGCATCGCCGAGCGCGAGGAAACGGTCAGGGCCTGGGCCTTCCTCGATCCGGATCTTGCGCTCGCCCAGGCGCGTGCCCGCGATGCCGCCGCGAAACCCGTGGGCCCGCTCCACGGCGTGCTGGTCGGCATCAAGGACATCTTCGATACCGCCGACATGCGGACGGAGATGGGCTCGCCGATCTACGCGGGCCACCGGCCGGCGGCGGACGCGGCGGCGGTGGCGATCCTTCGGGCGGCCGGCGCGGTGATCCTCGGCAAGACCGTCACCGCCGAGTTCGCCGGCACCCACCCGGGCGCCACCGCCAACCCGCACGACGCCGCGCGGACCCCGGGCGGGTCGTCGCAGGGCTCCGCAGCGGGGGTCGCGGACGGCATGGTCCCGGTCGCGCTCGGCACCCAGACCGGCGGTTCGGTGCTGCGCCCGTCATCCTTTTGCGGGATCGTGGGGTTCAAACCCACCTTCGGCACCTTCAACCGCGCCGGCATCAAGTTCGCCGCCGAGAGCCTCGACACCATCGGGCTGCACGCGCGCAACCTGGAGGATATCGCGCTTGTGCGCGACGTGCTGACGGGTCGGGAGCCGGGCGGGATCGCGCCGCTCGGGAACCCGCCGAGGATCGGCGTGTGCCGCACCCCGCTCTGGCATCTGGCGGAGCCGGAGACGGTCGCGGCGATCGAAGCGGCGGCCGGCGCGATCCGAAAAGCGGGCGCGGACGTGGACAAGGTCACGTTGCCCGACCCCTTCGCCGCGCTGTCCGAGGCCCGTCGGGCGATCAACGACTACGAGCGGGCGCGGGCGATGGCGCATGAATGGCGCACCGACCGGGACCGGTTGAGCCCGGCGATGCAAAGGACCGTGGCCAGCGGTTTCGCAACCCCGGACGCCGAATACCGCACGGCGCTGGCGGCGACGGAGGAATGCCGCCGCCTGCTCGACGACATGCTCGAGGACCGGGACGCGCTGCTCGCCCCCGTCGTCAACGGGGAGGCCCCGCTCGGGCTCGACTATGCCGGCGATCCCGCCTTCCAGTCTCTGTGGACCATGCTGCACGTCCCGGCGATTACGCTGCCCACCCATCGCGGACCGAACGAAATGCCGGTCGGCATCCAGATCGTCTCCCGCCGCGGCGCGGACGACCTGCTGCTGTCGGTCGCGGAGTGGACCTGGATGTGCTGCGGCTTGGAGACGAGCCCGTCGACAGGCTGAGGCGGTCCCTCGATTCCGCCCTCACGCGTTGCGGAACAGCGGGCTCATCTGTGGCACTCGGACGGGCCGGAGGAGGGTCGTCGTGCGTTCGCGCAGGATGGGTCTCAGCGCCTCGTTGAACGCGGCCATCGCGGGCAGCCCGTTTGCCTCTTGCCGGCATTCCTCGCGGTGGGCGACCGAGGAGAACAACCGGTAGGACGCGACGATATGAAGCCGGCCCGTCATCGACCACCAGGTGGCGATCGTGTCGCCGCGAAGCCGGGCGGTGGCCTGCAGGCCGCTTTCTTCCATCGCCTGCCAGTAGGCGGGCAGCCCGCCCGGCCTGAACGCTTCCAGCGTCTCCTCGACCACGAGGTCGGGCATTTCGCGCAGATCCCAGCGCTCCTTGCCGGGGCCGGGCAGCCAGTCGGTCTCGCCGTGCCATAGGGGGCAGAGCCCGGCGACGGGGGCGGGCTGGAAGAAATTTGTCTCCTGGCGCTCGACCATCGCCCGCGCCTCGGTGAAGTAGAAGGCGAGCTCGGGGATCGCGTAGAGCCCGTGCAGCTTCTCGATCCAGTCCTCGTAGCTGTCGTAGCGATAGAGGTGGACGATCTGCTCCGGCGTGCCGGTAACGGTCTCGAAATAGCCGATCACCCGCGAGATGAAGCCGGCATTGGGCCCGTCGAAGCCGCGCCGGTGCTGGAGATCGATGAAATCCCCCATCCGCCCGGGCTGAAGGGTGTAGCGGCGGCATTCGAAGATCATGGGGCGGTCCCTAGCTCTTCGGCGGCTTCGGCCGGGACAGGTCGAAGCCGGGCAGCACGGCGTAGGGCCGGAGCCCGAAATTCATCCACCTGAGGCCGTCCCGGATCGCGGGCTTGAGCTCGTCGATGTCGCGCACCACGCGGTAGTTGATGCGCGCGGCCCGGAGCAGCGGCTCGGTCATATCGCCCGAGTCGCCGAAGAACTCGGTCTCGCCGGCATCGCCCCGGTACTCGGTCATCAGGAGGGTCGGGATGCCGAACGTGTAGTGGCCACGCATGAGCTGGTAGGTCGCGGCGTAGACGCCGAAATTCTCGACCACGGCGGCCGGTGTCTTGCCGCCGAGCCAGGCGCCCGCGCAGATCCCGATCCCGGTGCCCTCGTTGGCGACGGCGACGTAGCGCATCGACTGGTCGTCCATGCAGCGCTGAAGGGTGTGCGCGAAGCCGCTGCAGGGCAGGCCGATCACGAAATCGACGAAATTCTCGCGCAGCCCGTCGAACAGGACTTCGCCGAACGGATCGTCCTCGCTGACCGGGCTGAATTCGGGATCGGGCCTGGGAGGCTCGCCGTGCTCCCGGGCCGAGGGTTTGAGGATCGCCTTTCCTTCGAGCGCCTCGATATGGCGGACGAAGCTATACTTGTTCTCCTTGCCGTCGGAGGGCGAGGTGCCGACGAAGGCCTGCTCGGCGCTGGTCTTGGCGACGATGACGGTCGGCCCGTCCTCGCGCGCGAGACCGGCGGCGACTTCGGCCTCGAATTCCTCGACCGTCCGGACCTCGAACACGTTGGCGAGCCCGGAGGCGCGCGCGACACCCGCGATGTCGACCGGGCCGGCGGACAGCGAGGCGACCGATTGCCACTTGCCGGTCGAGACATAGCCTTCGTTGTCGAGCACGACGACGCAGAGATTGTTCGGCGCCGACTGGGCGAGCGTGCCGAGGACGCTCATCTCGAACAGGATCCCGCCATCGCCGTCGAAGGCGAGAACGCGCCGGTGCGGCAGGGCGAGCGCGAGGCCGAGCGCGTAGGGCGTCACCATTCCCATGCCGACGAAATAGAGATTGCCGTCATGCGGGCGGAGCGTCCGCCACTCGGTCGCCGTGTTCGCGAGATTGGTCACCACCAGGGCGTCGCCGACCCCGGGCGCGACTGCCTTGAGCGCGTCGTAGCGGCGCATGGATTTCCTCCTGTTCAGGCGCGTCCCGCCCCGTCCGCGCCATCAAGCCGCGACTCTGGCGCGTCTGGCAACCCGTCGAGAATAGGCGGCAGGTGTTCGGTTCCCGTAGGCATGCTGCGGGCGGTCCTGATCGTCTCGTCGGACCATATCCGCCCTGCCGTTTCCAGCCGGTCGCGGGCCACATTGGCCGACATGTCCTGGGTGTATTCGGTGAGCGGACGTTCGCGCTCCTCCCATCTGGCGAGCGCGGCGGGAACGTCGGACACTTCGTCGAGCGCGACGGCGAGGCCGAGCGCGTTGGCCATCGCGAGCCCGGCGCCCTGTCCCAGCGAGGGAACCATGGCGTGCGCGGAATCGCCCACGATCGCGACCCGGCCGGACGACCAGCGGGTGAGCTTGCCGGTCTCGTAGGCATCGTAGCGCCCCTCGGCCGATACCTGCCGGATCGCAGGCTCTAGCCGGGGAAACGCCGGCACCCAGATATCGGTCCGGACGGGAACCGCGGTCGCCTCCCGGTCCTCGACCGGCGCCATCATCGCGAGATAGAGGTCGTCGCCGTTGCACGGCACGTAGAGGATGCGGAGCGAGCGGTGCGGCAGGTTCCAGAAGTCGATCACCCGGTCCCATCTTCCGGGGCCGAGCTCGTCGAGGCAGCGCGGCGCGAGCACGCGGACGAGGCCGAGCGTGCCGGTGTTCCGCTCCTTTTGCAGCCCGAGCGAGTCGCGGACCCGCGAATGCACCCCGTCGGCGCCGACCACGAGATCGGCCGCATGCCGCCCGCCGTCCGCGGTCAGCAAGACGCCGTCGGGCTCCGCGCCCACGACCTCTGATCGGGTGAGGATCTCGATGTCCCGCCGTTCCGCCTGGACGAGGATCGCGGCGTACAGCGTCTGGCGGGTCATGGTCAGCATCCGGCTGCCCATCCCGACATGGAACGCGGTCTCCGCCACCACACGGTCGCGGTCGCGGACCTCGTAGACCTCGCCGTCGTGCGAGCCGGCGACCACGTCGTCGTAGGCGCCGATCGCCTTCAGTACCCGGAGCCCGTTCTCCCAGATGAAAATGCCGGCGCCGAAGGCGCGCAGCGCGTCGGCGCGCTCATGCACCCGGACCGTCCAGCCGCGTTCGGCAAGCGCCAGGGCGGCGACCAGCCCGGCGAAGCCGGCGCCCGCGATCTCGGCATGGCGGCGCGCCGTCATCCGTCGAGATAGTCCTTCATCCAGCGCCGGTAATCGTCGTCGCGGGTGACGCGCTTCACCAACTCGGGCGATGCGACGCCCTCGAGCTCCGCCGGAGGCGTTCCCTCGCGCAGCGCCTTCAATGCGGTGTGGACCGCCTGGATCGCGGCCATGAAGGGCTGGTGGCCCTGAAGGCATATGCGAACGCCGTTGCGCGCCAGATAGTCGAGATCCTGAATCTCCGGCCCCGCCGCCCCGAGAATGACGGGGATGTCCACCGTTGCCCGGATGGCTTCCACCTGGGCGCGGGTTCTGATGCCGGTGAGAAACACCGCGTCGACCCCGGAAGCCTCATAGGCCGCGATGCGGCGCATCGCATCGTCCATGTCCGCGATGGTGGCGGCGCTGGTCCGCCCGATTATCGCCAGACGGGGGTCGCGCCGGGCGGAGAGCGCCGCCTTCATCTTGCCCACCCCCTCGTCGAGCGTAAGCAGTCGCGGGCCGTCGGAGGCGAAGGGGGTGGGGAGCTCGGTATCCTCGATGGTGAACGCAGCGACGCCCGCGGCTTCCAGCTCCTCGACCGTGCGCATCACGTTGAGCGCGTTGCCGTAGCCGTGATCGGCATCGCACATCAGCGCGAGATTGCCGGCGCGGCAGATACGGTAGGTCTGCCCGGCGAACTCGGTCAGCGAAAGGACGATCAGGTCGGGCGCGCCCAGCACCGTCATCGAGGCGATGGAGCCCGCGAACATGCCGACCTCGAAGCCGAGATCCTCGGCGATCCGGGCCGAGATGGGATCGTAGACCGAACCCGGGTGGATGCAGCTTTCGCCCTCGAGCACCGCCCGGTAACGTTCGCGTCGTTCGGTCCAGTCCATCGGCATCGCCCCCTCGAATCCGGAAGGCCCGCAAGCTAGAGCATGTCGGTTCTAGATGGAACCGTTGCGCCGGGCCGTCCCTCGATACGGCGCCGCCCGCCTACTCGGGACGGGGGGGTGTTGGAACCTCATCCTCCCTCCTTGATCCTGAGTACCGGCAAAGCCGCGTATCGAAGGACGGTCTCCGCGCCGGAACGGCGAGCGCCGCCCGTTTCCGGGCGGCGCCTGCACTCCAAAAGACCGGGATCTATCCGCCGGGATCAGGCGAGGTCGAAGCGGTCGAGGTTCATGACCTTGCCCCACGCGGCGGCGAAATCACGCGCCAGCTTCTCCTCGGCGTCGCTGCTGCCGTAGACCTCGGCGAGCGCCCGAAGCTCGGAGTTCGAGCCGAAAACGAGGTCAACGCGGCTCGCCGTCCATCTGCGTTCGCCGGTCGCGCGATCGCGGCCCTCGAATTCCTCGCCGTCCTCCGAGGTCGCCGTCCACTCCGTCCCCATGTCGAGCAGGTTGACGAAGAAGTCGTTGGTCAGCGTCCCGGGCCGGTCGGTGAGCACCCCCAGCCCGTTCTGCCCCGCATTGGCGCCCAGGGCCCGCATGCCGCCCATGAGGGCCGTCATCTCGGGGGCGGACAGCTTCAGCATGAACGCCTTTTCCACCAGCAGGTGCTCGGACGAAACCGCGTGGCCGTTCTGCAGGTAGTTGCGGAACCCGTCTGCGGTCGGTTCGAGCACGGCGAAGGACTCGGCGTCGGTCGTCTCGTCCGTCGCGTCGCTGCGCCCTGGCGCGAAGGGGACCTCGACGTCGTGCCCGGCCTTTCTCGCGGCCTCCTCGACGGCCGCGCAGCCGCCGAGCACGATCACATCGGCGAGCGAGACCATCTTCCCGTTCGCCTGCGCATTGTTGAACTCGCGCTGGATTCCCTCCAGGGTCTCCAGCACCGCCGACACGCCGGACTTCACGTTGACATCCCACCCCGCTTGCGGCGCGAGACGGACGCGCGCCCCGTTGGCTCCGCCGCGCTTGTCGGTGTCGCGGTAGGTCGAGGCCGAGGCCCAGGCAGTCGAGACGAGCTGGGAGACGGACAGGCCGGACCCGAGGATCTTGCCCTTGAGCGCGGCGATGTCCGCATCGTCGATCAACTGGTGCGTGACCGCGGGCACCGGATCCTGGAAGGGCAACTGCTCGTCGGGAACCCACGGGCCGAGATAGCGCGAGACCGGCCCCATGTCGCGGTGCAGCAGCTTGAACCACGCCTTGGCGAAGGCGTCGGCGAGCTGGTCCGGGTTCTCGTAGAAGCGCCTGGAAATCTCCTTGTAGGCCGGGTCCGTGATCAGCGCGAGGTCGGTGGTCAGCATCATCGGCGCGTGCCGGGTGGACGGATCGTGCGCGTCCGGCACGGTGTCCTGCGCCTCGGCGTTCTTCGGCGTCCACTGGTTCGCGCCGGCGGGGCTCTTGGTCAGTTCCCACTCGTATTCGAAGAGGTTCTCGAAATAGCCGTTGTCCCAGGCGATGGGGTTCTTGGTCCAGGCGCCCTCGAGCCCGCTGCCGATCTGGTCGCCGGCGATGCCGCTGCCATGGCTGCTGTTCCAGCCGAGCCCCTGATGCTCGATTGCGGCGCCCTCGGGTTCGGGCCCCTTGTACTTCTCCTCGGCGGCGCCGTGGGCCTTGCCGAAGGTGTGGCCACCGGCGATCAGCGCGACCGTCTCCTCGTCGTTCATCGCCATGCGACGGAACGTCTCGCGGATGTCGCGGGCCGCCGCCATCGGGTCCGGGTTGCCGTTCGGCCCCTCCGGGTTGACGTAGATCAGGCCCATCTGGACGGCGCCGAGCGGAACCGCCAGATCCCGGTCGCCGCTATAGCGCTCGTCGTCCAGCCATCCCTGTTCCGGGCCCCAGTAGATGTCCTCGTCGGCCGCCCAGATGTCGGGGCGACCGCCGCCGAAGCCGAAGGTCTTGAAGCCCATCGTCTCCAGCGCCCGGTTGCCGGCGAAGATCAGCAGATCGGCCCACGAGATCTTGCGGCCGTATTTCTGCTTGACCGGCCACAGCAGCCTGCGCGCCTTGTCGAGATTCACGTTGTCGGGCCAGCTGTTCAGAGGGGCAAAACGCTGGTCGCCGCAGCCGCCGCCGCCGCGCCCGTCGTCGATCCGATATGTGCCGGCGGCGTGCCACGTCATGCGGATGAAGAGCGGTCCATAGTGACCGTAATCGGCCGGCCACCAGTCCTGCGAGTCGGTCATCACCGCATCGACGTCCTTCGCCAAGGCGTCGAAGTCGAGGCTGTTGAACGCCTCGGCGTAGTCGAAGTCGTCGTCGTTGGGATCGGCCTGGGGGTGGTTCTGGCGGAGGATCCGCAGGTTCAACTTGTTCGGCCACCAGTGCTGGTTCGCTGTCTCGCCAACGGCCTGATGGGTGCCGCCCATCACCGGGCACTTGCTTGCGGTGTTCATAGTCGCTCCGTTCGTTTTCCCAGTTATCCCAGTACGCTCAGCCTCTTTCCCTCAAGCGCGGGCATCCATCCCCGCGTTTCGTGCGTTCGCACCGACACCCCGTGTCCCGGGCCTCGTAAAGACACCTGCGAAAGCCTCGGGCATCGACCCGGTCAGTCCGGCCGGGCGGTGACCCGGATGACCAGGTCGACCCGGCTGATCGTCGTTCCCTCGGGCGGATCGGGCAGTCTGCCGATCCGCACGGCGCTGGGCAGGAGGTCTTCGAGGCGACCGGTGTCCTGGAAATAGAGGTGATGGTGATCGGTGGTGTTGGTATCGAAGTAGGACCGGTTCGAATCCACCGTCACCTCGCGCAGCAGGCCGACGGCGGTGAACTGGTTCAGGGTGTTGTAGACGGTCGCAAGCGAAACCCTCGCCCCCGCGCGCAGCGCCTCCTCGTGAAGGTTCTCGGCGCTGACATGGCGGTTGGCGCCGGCGAACAGCAATTTCGCCAGCGCCAGACGCTGACGCGTCGGGCGCATGCCGTGGCGCTTGAGTATCTCGGTCAGCGGCGCGTCGGATCGTTGCATAGCCGAAATTCGCAAAGGAGGCGCGTCAATGCGCTCTCCCTAAAATAATAACGGGCGTAGTTTGGAACAAGTCCAAATTGAGGAATGTGCGCTGTGGCGTTTTTCGGGTTCAAGGTCGAGGTGCTGCGTGGCGAGAGAGTGTGTATCCCGGCGCATCCGGGCGTTTGGGGCGAGCAGCGCCGATGATTTTCACGCGGGAGTAGAATGGCGCGGGTGCAT
>JAJDVM010000053.1 GCA_022826125.1 Defluviicoccus sp. | reverse complement strand
CGCCGCCCACTCGCTGTTCGCGACCGATTGCCCGTTCGATCGCGAGGGCGGCCGGATCCTGATGCGGGACACCATCGCCGTCATGGACAATTTGCGCTGCACGGACCGGGAGCGCGAGGACATGTACCTCAACAACGGCCGCGCGTTTCTCGGTCTGGAATAACCGCCGGTGAGCCAGCCCCGCGACGTCATCGTCCTCGGCGCCGGGATCGTCGGGCTCTGCTCGGCGCTCTCGCTCCAGCGCGACGGACACCGGGTCACGGTGATCGACCGGCTGCCGCCGGGCGAGGGAACGTCATACGGCAACGCCGGCCTGATCCAGATCGACGCGGTTCTGCCGATCGCCATGCCGGGCATCCTGCGGAAAGTCCCGCGAATGCTGACCGACCCGGAAGGACCGCTGGTGATCCGCTGGCGGTATCTGGTCAGGCTCGCGCCCTGGCTGATCCGGTTCGTCGCCGCGGCGCGCCCCGGCCAGGTGGAATCGATCTCGATCGCCCTCGCCGCCCTGCTGGAGCACGCCCACGCGTCATACCGTCCGCTGCTCGCCGCTTGCGGCGGGGAGGATCTGTTCGTTCCGACAGGCGAACTCTTCGTCTACCGCCAGCGCGCCGCATATGAAGCCGCGAAGCCCGATCACGAGCGCCGCCGCCGCCTCGGGATTGCGATGGAAGAGGTCGGCCCGGCGGAAATGCGCCAGCTCGAACCGGCACTCTCCCCCGATATCGAGTTCGGTGTGTTCTCTCCCGGCTGCCTGCGCGTTGCGAACCCGTTGACGCTCTCCCAACGTCTGGCCGAGACCGTCGTGCGCGGCGGCGGTTCCATCCTCCAGGAGACCGTGACCGATATCGAGCCGGGCGCCGACGGGCCGAACGCGGTGGTCACCGACAAGGGCCGTCACGACGTGGACCGGCTGGTGGTCGCCATGGGCGCGTTCTCGAAGCGATGGGCGGCCAGGCTGGGGGCGCGGGTGCCGCTCGACACCGAACGCGGCTACCACCTGATGCTGCCCCGGCCGGGGGTCGAGCTTCGCACGCCGCTACTGGAAGGCGGCCATCGCTTCGGCATCACGCCGATGAGCCACGGCGTCCGGCTCGCCGGCACCGCGGAGCTCGCCAGCCTCGACGCCCCGCCGAACTATCGGCGCTCGCGAATGCTGGGCCGGATGGCGCAGAAGATCGTCCCCGACCTCAGGCTGGACGATGCCGAGGAATGGATGGGATTCCGGCCTTCGATGCCGGACAGCCTGCCGGTGATCGGTCCGGTGCCGGGTTCGGACCGCGTCTTCCTCGCCTTCGGCCACGGCCATCTCGGACTTACGCTCGGCGCGATCACCGGGCAACTGGTCGCCGATCTCATCGCGGGCCGCGACAGCGGGATCGACCGAACCCCCTATCGCGCCGACCGTTTCTAGCCCGTTCGACGTTCAGGCGAAGCTGCCGCCGCCGTTGACGTTCATCACCTCCCCGGTGATGAAGGTGGCGCGGTCGGATATCAGGAAGCGGGCGGCGTCGGCGATTTCCTCCGGCCGGCCCATCCGGCCGAGCACGGAACGGCTCCGCGCCTGGGCCAGGTCCTCCTCTGTGTAATCCGCCGTCATCGCGGTTTCCGTCGCGCCGGGCGCGATCGCGTTCACCCTGATCCCGTCACCGCCCAGCGCACGGGCGAGCGAGCGGGTAAGCGCGACGATCGCGGCTTTCGAGCTCGCATAGGCCGGCCCGCCGCGCCCGGTGCCGCCGACCCCGCCGACATGGACGATTCCCGAGGCGGTAAGCACGATCGAGCCGCCTCCCTGCTCCGCCATCGGCCGTGCCGCCGCCTGCGACATCAGGAACGACCCGGTGACGTTGACCGCGAGCACACGGTTGAACTCGTCGGCGCCCAGATCGCGCCATGGCGCGGTGGAATGGATCGCGGCGAAGTGGATCATCGCGTCGAGCCCTCCGAACCTCTCCACGGCGGTATCGACCGCGCGCTCGCAATCGCTCGCGTTCGAGACGTCCGCGGCGAAGGGAACCAGCGCGTTGCCCGCTCCCGGATGAGCGGCTTCGATGGCGTCAGCGCTCAGATCCAGCGCAAGAACCCGATGCCCCTCGGCCGCCAGATCCCGGGCGCAGGCTTGTCCGATACCGCTCGCGGCACCGGTGACGATCACATTCTTCTCTTCGCTCATCTCGGTCCTCGAACGCTATTGAACCAGTGACGCGGCTCTTGCGGCGGCCGCGTCCGCCGCGTCGGCTTCTCCGAGCGCCGAGAGCACACGCGCGTAACGCTTCAACGCGATCGGGCTGGTGGCCTTCTCCTCGCATCGTTCGGCCAGGAGAGAGGAAGCGAGCCTGTCCCGTCCGGCGTTCTCCGCCGCGTGGATCAGCGCCCGGCGGAAAAGGTCGCGCTGCGCGTGGCTCCCGCCGATCGCGGCGACTCCCCGGCGCCTGGGGTAGAGGAGGTCCACGGCCGTTTCCCAGTCTTCCGATCTGGACGCCGCGGCGGCACGGCAGAGCGCCAGCCCGTATTCGGCCATGATTGCCGACTGCGTACCCTCGGCGGTTTGCGCGAACGCTTCCGCCCCGGCGATCAGGGCATCCAGCGCATCCTTGCGTTCGGCGGCCGCGAATGCCATCGCATAGTGCACGTCGGTAAAGACGAGCTGCAGGTCGTCGGCCCGTTCCGCAGCCGCATCGGCCACCCGCCCCCACCGGTCGTCGACATCGACGCCTTCCTCTTCCAGCCGCCACAGGATCGAGACGGCGTTGCAGATGTCGAGATATTCGAACGCCTCCGAGGGCAGCACCTCGCGGTCGTAGAGGTCGAGGACGGCATCGAACCGGCCGAGCTCGAAATAGAACAGCGCGCGGTGCCACCAGAGATGGTTGGCGAAGGCGTTGCACCCGTCGAAGTCCGCCGCCTTCCCGTCGATCCACGCGATCCCGTCGCGCTGGCGCCCGGTCATCTCCATCACGTGAGCCACCGCGTGCGTCGCCCAGATGTCCGCCGGGTCGATCTCGATCGCGCGCCGGCCGCGCCGTTCCGCCTCGTCGTACGCGCCGCACTCTTCCAACGCGAAGGCGGACATGCCGAGCACCTTGCCATAGTCCGGCACCGATTCGTCCCAGTGCGGGCCGACCCGTGCCTGAACCTCGCGCATGCCCCGACAATCGCCGAGATAGAAATTCCAGTACTCCGAGAGCTTCAGGGCGAGCACGTCGCGCGGCCACTCGGTCAGGATCGCGTCCCAGACCGCGAGCGCGCGTTTCTGGTCTCCGGACGCCCATGCATCCAGGGCTTGAATATGCAGCTCCTCGCGCCGGTTGCAGCCGCCCTCCCCGGCCGCGCCCCGCGCCGCTTCCAGGGAAGACAACGCGCGACCGAGCAGTTTCCGGCTCGCGAACAGCAGCATGAAATAGCCGCGCAGCACGTTCGCCATGACGAAGGACGGGTCGGCCTCGAGCGTCGCCTTCAGATGGTCGCCGGTGTCCATCCGGAGGCCGAGATACGCGCCGACCGTGCGGTCGAATCCCGCCACCGCCTCGTCGCTCGCGGCGGTGATCGCGAGCCCCCGGCAATCCGTTCCTGTCGTCACCCGACCCTCCTTTGTCTCGAAGGCAAGCTAGCACGGGGACGGTTCGACAGAAATGCGGCGAAGCGCCACCGCTTTGACTATGCTTGCCCCGCTGAAGCGAAAGGATGAAGCCATGGACGGCTCGCTGAGCCCGGCGCAGATCGAACTTCAGGCCCGTGCGCGGGCGCTCGCCCGGGACCACGTGGCCGGCCGTGCGGCCGAAATCGACGAGAGCCGGGAGTATCCCTGGGATACGGTGGACCTGCTCAGGGACGCCGGCTTCATGGGAATGACGGTGCCGGAATCCCTCGGCGGACAGGGGCTCGGCTTCCTCGACGCCTCGCTGGTCATCGAGGAGTTCGCGAAGGTCTGCGCCGTAACCGGACGCATCGCGGTAGAGTCCAATATGGGCGCGATCTCCGCGGTCCTCGCCTACGGAACGGACGAGCAAAGGCGCCAATGGGCGGACGGCGTTCTGGGCGGCGACAAGCCGGCGATCTGCATCACCGAGCCGGAGGCCGGCAGCGCGGCCTCGGAAATGACCACGCGCGCCGACCGCAAAGGGAACGGGTTCGTCATCAACGGCCGCAAGCACTGGATAACGGGCGGCGGAGTCTCGCGGCTTCATCTCGTCTTCGCCCGCGTCTACGACGAGCGCGGAGAGGAGGAGGGAATCTCCGGGTTCATCGCGACCCGCGACGAAACTCCGGGCCTCATCATCGGAGAGCGCGAGCGGACGATGGGGCTTCGCGGCATCCCCGAAACCGAGATTATCTTCGAGGACATGACGGTACCGGGGTCCGCCATGGTGGTGCCGCCGCGCGGGCTGCGAAAGGGCTTCGCCGACCTGATGAACGCCTATAACAGCCAGCGCGTCGGCGCGGCGACGGTCGCGCTCGGCGTCGCCGCGGGCGCCTTCGACCACGCGCTCGAATACGCCAAGACGCGCGAGCAGTTCGGCCGCCCGATCTGCGAGTTCCAGGGCCTGCAGTGGATGCTGGCGGACATGTCGATCGAGATCGAGGCCGCCCGGGCGATGATCCGCCGCGCCGCGCGCTCGGCGGGGGACGGGTTTCCGGACATGCTGATGGCCGCCCAGGCCAAGGTGCTGTCGAGCGAAATGGCCATCCGCGTAACCAACGACGCGCTCCAGGTCTTCGGCGCCGCCGGCTATTCCCAGTCCCGGCCGCTGGAACGGATGGTCCGCGATGCGCGGATGTTCGCGATCGGCGGGGGGACGGCGCAGATCCTCAGAACGGTGGTCGCAAGCCGGTTGCTCGACAGGCGGCTGCCGCAAACCCGCGACGGCTACGCCAAGGAGACGGCTGCGCAACCCGCCGGGACTCCCCGCCGCCGCGAAAGAGAGGCGGCGGCGCTACGCCAGAACCTGAGGCGGCGCAAGGCCCAGAGCAGGGCGCGAAGCGCTCCGGGCGGCGAGGCGCCCGAAGCCCGATAGGCGCAGATTCCGGAATTGCACCCCGTTTTGGACGGCTGACCGATGGACGCCATTCGCCTGCGCGGCGGCAACCGCTTCTCCGGCGTCATCCCCATCGCCGGCGCGAAGAATGCGGCCCTGCCCCTGATGGCGGCCAGCCTGCTGACCGACGAGCCGCTCCGGCTTGCGAACCTGCCGGGCGTCGCCGATATCGCCTCGATGAAGAACCTGCTGGTTACCCACGGGGTCGCGGTCGCGAACGGAGAGGCCGCGGGAGAGGCGTCGTTCGACGCGTCCGGCGTACGCGACACCACCGCCCCCTACGATCTGGTCCGGCGCATGCGGGCGTCGGTTCTGGTTCTCGGCCCGCTCGTCGCCCGGTTCGGGCGCGCGCGGGTGTCGCTCCCCGGCGGTTGCGCGATCGGGACGCGGCCAATCGATCTTCACCTCGAAGCGCTGCGGCGACTCGGCGCCGAGATCGACCTCGTGGACGGCTATGTCGAAGCCCGAGCGCCCCGGCGCCTTGCCGGGGCGGACTTCACGTTTCCGTCCGTTTCGGTGGGCGCAACGGAGAACGCCCTGATGGCGGCCTGCCTCGCCCGCGGCGAATCGGTTCTGAGGAACGCGGCGCGAGAACCCGAGATCGTCGATCTCGGACGATGCCTGATCGCGATGGGCGCAACGATCGAGGGGCTGGGAACCGATGTCCTCTCGATCCAGGGGACCGACCGGCTCAGGGGCGCGCGGCACAGGGTCATCGCAGACCGGATCGAGGCCGGCACCTACGCGATAGCGGCATCCATGGCGGGCGGCGACGTCACGCTGGAAGGAGCGAACCCGGAGACGCTCCGCGCGCTGCTCGACACGCTGGCGGGTTCCGGCGTCGAAATCGCCGAGAACGGAGATCGCCTGCGCGTCGTCTCGCCAGGCGGCAACACGGCCGGCATGGACCTCGTCACCCAGCCCTATCCCGGGTTCCCGACCGATCTTCAGGCGCAGATAATGTCCCTTACGACCGTAGCTTCGGGAGCGTCGAGGATTACCGAGACCATCTTCGAAAACCGCTTCATGCACGTCCCCGAGCTCCTTCGAATGGGCGCGGATATCCGGGTCCGGGGCGCCACCGCGTTGATCCGGGGCGTAAGCCGCCTGAAGGGCGCCGAGGTGATGGCGACCGACCTGCGTGCGTCGGTGTCGCTGATCCTCGCCGGGCTGGTCGCGGAAGGCGAGACCGTCGTCAACCGGATCTACCATCTCGACCGCGGGTACGAATCGATCGAGGCCAAGCTCGCGGCCTGCGGAGCGGATATCGAACGGATCGCGGCTCCCGCATGACCCGAAAACTCGCTCTCATTGCCCGGGACGTCGAAGACCTGGAGGTGATTTCGTCGATCCTCCAGGACGCCGCGGTGCCCGTTAACGAGATAACCTTCATCGCCGAAGAAAACCGTTTTGTCCTCATCGCCAGCCGGTTCTCCCGGGAAAGCGGCGCAAGCGGGGAAGAAACGCCGAAGGGCGTGTTCGAGCGGGTCAGCTGCGCCGTCCGGTTCGACCGCGTCAGCGCGGTCAAGAGGCGGAATCTCGATCCCTCCCGATTGACCGGGGTGCTCTCCCTGCTCGCCATCCGCTCGGAAGCGGAGTATATCGACCTGATTTTTTCGGGAGGCGGCACGATCCGGCTGATCGCGGACGAAATCGCCTGCCGGATCGACGATCTTGACCTGCGGTGGCCGACGCGGTTGAAGCCGGACCACCCCGAGAGCTGAGGCGAGCCTGACGTGGACTCCAACAAGTCATTGGTGCTTGCGCTGCCGCGCGGCCGGATCCTGAACGAGGTGATGCCGCTGCTGTCGCGCGTCGGGATCGTTCCCGAAGGCGGGTTCGACGAGAAGGACGAGCGCGCGCTTCAGTTTCCCACCAACGTGGAGAACTTCTCGATCATCCGGGTGCGCAGCTTCGACGTCGCGACTTTCGTCGCGTTCGGGGCGGCCCATTTCGGCATCGCCGGCAACGACGTCCTGATGGAGTTCGACTATCCCGAGATATACGCGCCGCTGGATCTCGGCGTCGGCAAGTGCCGCATGGCGGTGGCCGCGACCTCGGAGCTCCTCGAAACCGAGAAGCCGGAACGCTGGAGCCATGTCCGGGTGGCGACCAAGTACCCTTCGATCACCAAACGCCATTTCGCGGCGCGCGACGTGCAGGCGGAATGCATCAAGCTCAACGGCGCGCTGGAGCTCGCGCCGAGGCTCGGGCTGTGTCGCCGCGTGGTCGACCTCGTGTCGACGGGCGCGACGCTCCGGGCCAACGGTCTCGTCGAGGTGGAAACCATCGCGCATATCACCTCGCGCCTCGCGGTCAATCGCGCCGCGCTCAAGACCCGGTCGGAAGAGATCAATCACTGGATCGGCCGGTTCCGGGACGCGCTCGATGCCGGCTAGGCTCCACAGCGCGGAGGCGGGTTTCGCCGACGATTTCGACGCGCTGCTGGCGCGTCCCCGCGAAGCGCAAGCCGACGTGGCCGGCGAGACGGCGCGCATCGTCGCCGACATTCGCGAGAACGGCGACCGGGCGCTGCTCCGTTACACCGCCAGGCTGGACGGTTTCGAGGCGGAAAGCGTTGCGGCCCTGCGGGTGCCGGCGGATGAAATCGAAGCTGCGCGCGCGGACTGCGCGCCGGCCCTGATCGGCGCCCTGGAAGCGGCGGAGGAGCGCATCGCCGCCTTCCACGCCCGCCAGATGCCCGAGCCGCTTTCTTACATCGACGCGGCGGGGGTGCGTCTCGGCGCGCGCTGGACGCCGCTCGACGCGGCAGGCATCTACGTCCCGGGCGGCACCGCGGCCTATCCGAGCTCCGTGCTGATGAACGCCGTTCCCGCCCGGATCGCCGGCGTGGAACGGATCGCGATGGCGGTGCCCGCGCCGGGCGGCGAGGTCGCGCCCCTGGTGCTCGCGGCCGCCTCGATCGCCGGGGTCGGAGAGATCTGGCGGATCGGCGGGGCGCAGGCGGTCGCAGCGCTCGCCTGGGGGACCGGGACGATCCGTCCGGTCGACAAGATCGCCGGGCCCGGCAACGCCTGGGTGGCGGAGGCAAAGCGCCAGGTGTTCGGCAAGGTGGGGATCGACCTGATCGCCGGCCCCTCCGAAATCCTGGTCGTCGCCGACGCCGGAAACGATCCCGCCTGGATCGCGGCCGACCTGTTGTCGCAGGCCGAGCACGATACGCTCGCCCAGGCGATCCTGATCGCCGACGACGCGCGCTTCGCCGACGCGGTGGTCGAGGCGGCCGAGAACCATCTCGCGACACTGCCACGCGCCGATATAGCCCGCGCGAGCTGGGAGGATCGGGGAGCGGTCATCGTCGTCCGTTCGCTCGACGAGGCGCCGGCGCTGATCGACCGCATCGCCCCGGAACATCTGGAGCTCGCGGTCGACGAGCCCGACGATCTTGCGGAACGCGTTCGCCATGCCGGGGCTATTTTCCTGGGGCGCCATACCCCCGAAGCGATCGGCGATTACGTCGCCGGCCCCAACCACATTCTGCCGACCGCCGGCAGCGCGCGTTTCGCCTCCGGACTCGGGGTGCTCGACTTCATGAAACGCACCTCCCTCGTCGGCTGCGACGAAGCCTCGTTTTCCGCAATCGCTCCGACCGCCGTGAGTCTCGCGCGCGCCGAGGGGCTGGACGCCCATGCGCTGTCTCTGACGATCAGGACGAACGCGCCCACCGAAGGCTGAGCCATGGCTTCAGATCGCGCACGCCGGCTCGAGAACGTCGTGCTCGACGACGGCCCGGTGATCCGCCGCAGCCGGGAGGTCGAACGCGAGCGGGAGGTGGCGGTGTTCGACCTTCTCGAAGCGAACGAATTCGCCCTCGTCGGCGGACCGCCCGGCCCCTATTCGCTCACCATCGGAATCGAGGAGAACCGGCTCGTCTTCGACGTCCGGGACGCGCACGACGCGCCTCTCGAAAGGATCCGGCTGTCGCTGACCCCGTTCCGCGGGATCGTGCGGGATTATTTCACGCTTTGCGAGGCGTATTACGAGGCGATCAAGACCGCGAGCCTCGCGCGGATCGAGGCGATCGACATGGGCCGCAGAAGCATGCACGACGAGGGCGCGGAACTCCTTCGCGAGCGGCTCGCGGAGTCCGCCGAAATCGACGCCGACACCGCGCGTCGTCTGTTCACGCTCGTCTGCGTGCTGCACGTCAGAGGCTGACCGATGCGCCCGCGGCCCGCCCCCGGATCATGATCGGCAGCGTGCTGTTCGCCTGCAGCGAGAACGCCCTGCGCTCTCCCATGGCCGAGGCGATCGCCAAACAGCATTTCGGGAGCCGGATCTACATCGATTCCGTCGGCGTGCGCGAAGGGGAGATCGACCCCTTCGCGGTGGAGGTGATGGCCGAAATGGGGATCGACGTGTCGCGCCACGTGCCCAAGAGAATGGACGATCTGCTGGACACCTCTTTCGACCTGATCGTCTCGCTCTCGCCCGAGGCGCATCACCGGTCGATCGAGTTGACCAGAACGTCGGCCGCCGAGGTCGAATACTGGAACACCCTCGATCCCTCCCTGGTCGAGGGCAACCGACAAATGCGGCTCGACGCATACCGCGCGTTGAGGGATTTCCTGACCGAACGGATCCGCGCGCGGCTTGCCGACGAGGCCGGCCCGCCTTTGTGATCCCGCCCCGGGAAACGGCCATTTCGCTTGACCGCGGGAGCGAGAGCCCGCAAGACGGCCGGCGATGGCCGAAAAACACCCACCGCTGGTCCTTGCCTCCGCCTCGCCCCGGCGGCTCGCCTTGCTGCGTCAGGCGGGATACGAACCCGACCTCGTGGAGGCCGCCGACATCGACGAGGCGGCCCTGCCGAAGGAACTGCCGCGCGAACTCGCCCGGCGGCTCGCATCGGAAAAGGCGCGCGCCGTCGCTCGACGCCGCCCGGCCGCGTGGATTCTGGCGGCGGACACGGTGGTCGCCTGCGGCCGCCGCATCCTGCCCAAGCCGGCGGCGGAGGCCGACGCAAGGGACTGTCTTTCGTTTCTTTCCGGGCGGCGCCACCGGGTGTTCGGCAGTATCCACGTGATCGACCCGGCGGGGAACGGGCGGGCGCGGGACATCGTGACCTCGGTCGCTTTCAAGCGGCTCACCCGGGACGAGATCGAAGACTACGTCGCAGGAGGCGAGTGGCGGGACAAGGCCGGGGGTTATGCGATCCAGGGACGGGCGGGCGCCTTCGTTAGATTCCTCGGCGGTTCCTATTTCAACGTGGTCGGCCTACCCTTGTACGAGACCGTAACCCTGCTCGAAGGCATGGGCTTTCGTCGTCCGGGAGATCGGGGCGTTGGGTGAGTCGCTGCTGATCGAGGTGATGCCCGGCGAAATCCGCGCCGTGGCGGTGAGGGACGGACGCGTCGTCGAGCTCTTCATCGAGCGGCGGGGGCGCGAGAGCCTCGTCGGAAACGTCTATCTCGGCCGGGTCGAACGCATCCTCGACGGCATGGATGCCGCCTTCGTCGATATCGGGACCGGAAAGTCCGGCTTTCTCGGCCTCGACGGCGCGCGCACCGGCGATCCCGGATCTCGCGACCCGGAGGAGCGGATCGGCGATTACCTCGTCGAGGGCGAGGCGGTTCGGGTGCAGGTCGTCAAGGACGCGGTCGACCGCAAGGGGGCGCAGCTCACCCGGAGGATCGCCGTCGCCGGGCGTCATCTCGTCTACACGCCGACCCAGCAACGGATCGCGGTGTCCCGCCAGATCGCGGACCCGGACGAGCGCGCCCGCCTGGAGGCGCTGGTGGGGAACGCCGCCGAACCCGACGAAGGTTTTATCGTCCGCACCGCGGCGGAGGGCGCCGACGGCGCCGAGCTCGCCGACGATGCCGCCTATCTACGCCGACTCTGGTCCGAGACAGACGCAAGAGCCACGGCCGCATCCCCGCCTTCCCGTGTGCACGAGGAGCCCCCGCCTCTGCTCCGGCTGTTTCGGGACCGGGTGGGCGCGACGACGGAGAAGATCGTCATCGATTCGCCGGGCGGGTTCGCCGCGGCGCGCGACTATTGCGGGCGCTTCATGCCGGAGCTGAAGGACCGGCTGTGCCTCCACCCGGGACCGGAGCATGTCTTCACGGCCGCCGAGGTCGACGTCGAGGAAGAAATCGAGCGCGCGCTGCTTCCCCGCGTGGGGCTGCCCTCGGGCGGGGAGCTGGTGATCGAGGCGACGGAGGCGCTGACCGCCGTCGACGTGAACTCGGGACGGTTCACCGGGGGCGGGCGCCTCGAAGACACCGCCTGCCGCACCAACCTGGAGGCGGCGGAAGAGGCGGCGCTCCAGCTGCGTCTGAGAAATATCGGCGGGCTGATCCTGATCGACTTCATCCACATGAACGACGAGACGAGCTGGAACCGGGTGCTCGATACGCTCGGCAGTGCGCTCGCCGGAGACCGGAGCAACGTGCGCCTGATCGGGCGCACCGGAGCGGGGCTGGTGGAGATCACGCGGCAGCGCCGACGCGAATCGCTCCAGCGCATGTTCACCGAGCCCTGCGCGCCGTGCGGCGGCGGCGGACGGGCGATCACGCCGCATTCCGCCGCGCTCGTCGTCATGCGCGCGCTGAAGCGGGAAGCGAACCGGTCGAGACCCGGGCCGGTGGTCGTTACGGCGGCCAGCGACGTGGTGGACATGCTCGAGGGCGAGGCGGCGCCCGCGATGTCGGAGCTGGCGACGATTCTCGGGCGGAGAATCTCCCTCGAGCGATCGCCCGCCTACGGGCGCGAGACTTTCGATATCGTGGCCGGACATGAGTGACGGAAAGCACCCCTGCCCCATCTGCGGCGATCCCGGCGAGGCCGAACACCGGCCGTTCTGCTCCGCCCGCTGCCGCGAGATCGACCTCGGCCGCTGGTTTTCCGGCGCCTACGCGGTGCCGGCGGTGGAACCGCCGGACGACCTCGAAGAGGACGATTTCGCCGGCTGATCCCCGTCTGGACAGGCGCCTTCCTTGTCCTCTATAAGCTGGCCTTCTTCAGGCGCCCAGGTAGCTCAGTTGGTAGAGCACATGACTGAAAATCATGGTGTCGGTAGTTCGATTCTACCCCTGGGCACCACCCCCCTCGCTAAGGCCTTGTCAACCTTACCTTTTTAGACATCCCGGCCCGCTCATCCTCACCTCGACCCCACAAATTTCAGGCCGGTCGCGGTGCCCGATATTTTGGGGCTGACCCGGCGTCGGATCGTCTCTTGGCTCCGCCGCAGCGTCACGCGTTGTCGTCGTTCCGATCCAGGGGATCGAAGGGACGGATTTGGCCCGGCCAACAGCCGTCTGCTAGCATTGGGTCGGACTGTTGCCTGGCGAAGGTCGGGGGCGCGGATCGCGATCCGGCGCCTCCGCATCCGACAGCCAGGCCGGCGTCGGGAGACGATCAGGAATGGCGGGCGAGCGGCAACGCCGGTCGCCGCGGTCATCGAAGAAACGGGAGACGTTCATGCAGACACGGAATCTTTTGACCGGGGCGGCGGCCGCGCTGATTGCGGCAACGCTGTCGGTCGGCGTCGCGCAGGCGCAGAAGACCGTCAAGATCGGCGCCTCGGCGCCCAAGACGGGGCCGCTGGCCGTCGGCGCCTCGATCACGCACTGGCCCAACGTCAAGCTCTGGGTGGAAACGGTCAACGCGCGCGGCGGGCTGAAGCTGAAGGACGGCCAACGCAAGATTGAGCTCATCGAGTACGACGACCGCACCACGCCCGGCGAGGCGATCAAGAACGTCACGCGGCTCGCCACCCAGGACAAGGCCGACTTTATCCTTCCGCCCTACGGCACCGGCTTCAATCTCGCCACCGCGGCGATCTTCGCCAAGTTCGGCTATCCGATGGTCACCTCGACCTCGATCACCGACAAGCAGGAGGAGCTGGTCAAGCGCTACCCCGGCATCTTCTTCACGCTGGGCTCGACCAGCGCGTTTTCGGAAGGCGTCGCCGACGTGCTCAAGAAGATGCGCGACGACGGCAAGATCGGCAAACGCGTCGCCATGGTGAACGTCGCCGACGCCTTCGGCATCGAGCTCGCCAACGCCGCGCGCCCGGTGTTCGAGAAGGCCGGCTTCGAGATCGTCTACGACAAGTCGTATCCGCTCGGCACCCAGGACCTGTCGCCGGTGATCCGGGGCGCCAAGGCGGCCAAGCCCGACGCGTTCGTCGCCTGGTCCTACCCGCCCGACACGTTCGGCCTGACCGCGCAGGCCAAGGTGCAGGGTCTCGACACCAAGGCGTTCTACACCGCCGTCGCCACCGCCTTTCCGGCGTTCGTGGGCAAGTTCGGCGCGGCCGCGGAAGGCATCCTGGGCGGCGGCGGGATCTACGTCGACTCGCCGGAGATGAAGGCCTATTTCGAGGCCCACAAGAAGGTCACCGGCAAGTCGCCCGATTATTGGGCGAGCCCGGTCGTCTACGCGACCTTCCAGGTGCTCGAACAAGCGATCGAGGGCGTCGGCGAGCTCGACCGCAAGAAGGTCACCGAATACATCAAGAAGAACAAGTTCAACACGGTGGTCGGCGAGATGGACCTCTCGACCGGGATCTCGAACAAGTTCTGGACGGTCGGCCAGTGGCAGGGCGGCAAGTTCCACGGTGTCAACTCGCTGAACATCCCGGGCGCCAAGCCGGTCAAGGAAAAGCCGGCCTGGAAGTAGACCGCAAGGGCCCGGCGCGGGGCTGAAGCCGCGCCGGGCCTCCCTTCTTTCGCCGAGCAGTCGGCATGGACATCCTGATCATCGGTGTTCTGCTGGGCGGCGCCTACGCCCTGATGGCGGTGGGGCTGCAGCTCCAATACGGCGTCGCCCGCATCATGAACCTCGCCAACGGCGAGATCCTGGTGGCCGGCGCGTTCGGCGCGTTCTGGTTCTTCACCGGCTCGCAGGTGAGCCCGCTGATCACCGTCATCGGCTACGCGCCGGTGGCGTTCGCCGCCAACTGGGCGATCTACCGCTATCTGATGCTGCCGCTGGTCCGGCGCTCGAAGAGCGAGGGCCATCTGGAGGTGGACAGCATCCTGGCCACCTTCGGTCTCAGCTTTATCCTGGTGGGCGTGATGCTGGCCCTCTTCGGCGGCGAGTTCTTCAGCTATTCCTTCCTCGAAAAGCCCTTCGACATCCTGGGCCAGCCCTATGAGCAGAACCGGCTGGTGGCGTTTCTCTATGCTGCCGCGTTCTGCATCGGGCTCTATGTCTGGCTGCACCGGACGCGGATGGGGCTGACGCTCCGGGCCGTCTCGGTCTCGCCCGAGGCCTCGCGCCGGGTCGGGATCGACGTCGCCGGCGCCTCGGCGCTCGCCTTCGGTCTCGGCGGCGCGATCACGGCCGCGGGCGGCGGACTCCTGTCCACCTTTCTCGTGTTCGACGCCTCGATCGGCATCATCTTCACCATGAAGGCGCTGGTCATCGTCATCATGGGCGGGCTCAGGGATATCAGGGGCTCGATCGTCGCCGCCTTCGTTTTGGGCCTCACCGAGACCGCGGTCGCCAGCCTGATCGATCCGGGGCTCACGCTGGCGGCCGCCTATGTCGTCTTCATCCTGGTCCTGCTGTTCCGGCCGCAGGGCATCTTCGGCAGGCGGGCGGCGTGACCGGGACGGAGAAGACGGGGCTGGCGGTCGGCGCGGCGATCTTCCTTGCCGCCGCGTTCGTTCCGCTGCTGAGCGGGGGCTACGGGCTGTCGCTGGCCGTGACCGTGGTCATGTATGCGGTTCTCACCACGTCCTGGACGCTGTTCTCCGGCCCGACCCACTACATCTCGCTCGCCACGGCCGCGTTCTTCGGGCTCGGCATGTATACGGTCGCGGCACTGATTGAGGTCTTTCCCTATCCGGTCCTGTTGGTCATGGCGACAATCGTGGGCGCGGTGCTGGCGGCGCTGATCGGCCTGGCGACGCTGCGCCTGTCGGGCGTCTATTTCGTGATCTTCACCCTCGGCCTCGCCGAGATGGTCCGCCAGCTCGTCACCTGGGTGCAGACCACCATGGGCACGTCGAGCGGGCTCGTGGTGCTGACCGGTATCGACGAGCCGATGATCTACTGGCAGCTGCTCGCGCTCGCCGCCGCGGTCTACCTGGTCAGCTGGCGCATCGGCCGCTCGCGGCTCGGCTTCGCGCTGCGCATCATCGGCGGCGACGAGGTCGTCGCCCGGCATAGCGGGATCAATACCGCGCACGCGAAGATCGCGCTGTTCGTGATATCGGGGTCGGTCGCCGCGCTGACCGGCGCGATCCTCGCGCCGCGCTGGACCTATGTGGAGCCGGTGATCGCCTTCAGCCCCATGCTGTCCTTCCTGGTCGTCATCATGGCGCTGCTGGGCGGCGTGCACCGGCTCTGGGGCCCGCTGCTCGGCGTGATCCCTTTCACCTTCCTGTGGGACGTGGTAACCGCGACCTTTCCCAACCAGACCGCGCTGATGCTGGGCCTCTGCTTCCTGCTGATCGTCTACATCATCCCCAACGGCTTCGCCGGGCTGATCGAGAACCTGGTCCGCCGCCGGCCCTTGCTGGCGCACTGACATGGCGGCGGAGCCCCTTGCGACGCTCAGCGTACGCGGCGTGACCAAGAGCTTCGGCGGCCTGGTCGCGGTCGACGACATGAGCTTCGACCTCGCGGAGCACGAGGTGCTGGGTCTGATCGGCCCCAACGGGTCCGGCAAGACGACGATGATCAACCTGATCTCGGGCGCGCTCAAGGCCAGCCACGGCGAGATCGCCCTGTTCGGCGAGAACGTCGTGGGCGAGTCCGCCCATTCCATTGCCCGCCGGGGCGTTGCCCGGACCTTTCAGCTGGTGCGCATGCTGGAATCCATGTCGGTGCTGGAAAACGTCGAGACCGGCGGGGTCTTCGGCCATTCCCGCCGCTGGGGCGCCGAGCTTCGCGACCACGCACGGCACAACATCGCGCGGGTCGGGCTGGCCGGAAGGGAGGACGAGCCGGTCGGCGCGCTCACCTATATCGATCAGAAGCGGGTGGAGCTCGCCCGCGCGCTCGCCGCCGAACCGAGGCTGCTGCTGCTCGACGAATGGCTCGCCGGACTCAACCCGACCGAGCTGCGGACCGGCATCGCCCTGGTCGAGGATCTGCGGGCCGAGGGCCGCACCATCGTCGTCGTCGAACACGTGATGGACGCCATCCGCAGCCTGTGCGACCGCTGCGTGGTGATGAACTCGGGCGCCAAGATCGCGGACGGGACGCCCCGCGAGGTGCTGGCCGACGAGGCGGTGATCGCCGCCTATCTTGGGGATGCCGATGTTTGAGGCGCGCAACATCTCCGTCGCCTACGGCAAACACCGGGCGCTGGAAGACGTCTCGGTGACGGTGGCGGCGGGGGAGATCGTCGCCATGCTGGGCGCCAACGGCGCCGGCAAGAGCACGTTCCTCAAGGCCGTCACCGGCCTTGTGGCGAAAGACGGGGGCGGCAGGGTCACCCTGGATGGGCGCGAGATCGGCGTCCTCCCGCCGCACGAGATCGTCGAATCGGGCGTCGCGCTGGTGCCCGAGGGGCGCGGGCTATTCGACGAGCTGACGGTGACGGAAAACCTCACCCTCGGCGCGTACCCGAAGCGGGCGCGCGCTTCCGAAACGGAAAACCTGGAGCGGGTGCTGGACCTGTTCCCCGTGCTCGCGGAGCGGCGCAGGCAGATCGCCCGCACGCTCAGCGGCGGCCAGCAGCAGATGGTGGCGATCGGCACCGCGATGATGTCGGCGCCCTCGATCCTGATGCTGGACGAGCCGTCGCTGGGTCTTTCGCCGCTGCTCTGCACCGAGCTGTTCAGGACGCTCGCCCGGGTGCGCGAGGCCCGCGTCGGGATATTGCTGGTGGAGCAGAACGCCAAGCAGAGCCTCGCCATCGCCGATCGCGGCTATCTGCTGGAGAACGGCCGCATCACCGGCGAGGACAGCGCGGCGAACCTCGCCGACGACCCCGCCGTCCAGGCCGCCTATCTCGGGGTGGCGTCCTCGGCGTGACGCGGCGCCATCCGCACCGGGTCCCTCCTAAACCGCCTCCATCACGTCGGCCCAGCGTTCCAGCATCTCGTTCTCGTGGCCGGGCATGGTGTGGTACATGACCTGGTGGTATCCGGCGTCCCGGATGCCGCGCAGGCGCTCGACCAGCTCCGCCTTGGTTCCGGTCAGGGACAGCCCCCGTATCACCCTCTCGTTCAGGTGTTTCTCGTCCGGGCGGACATACATCAGATGGCCGCGGTGGTTGCTGAGATACCGGGCGTCAGCGGGCTCGTAGGCCTCGTACACCTTTCGGTAGGCGGCGAGCTCCTCCTGGAAGGGGAAGTGGTCCGACGAGCCGAACAGCGAGCCGAACGTCTCCTCCTCCGCCAGGTTGTGGAAGGCGATCGCCGCGAACGGCCCGGCATGCGCCATGGCGCGGGGTCCGTCGGCCGGCTCTCCCTCGTCGAGCACGCACCCGCCGGCGCCGAGGATCGCGTGATGGTCTTCCATGTCGTGGCCGAACTCGCCGAACACGGCGCGATAGTCCTCGAGGTCGGCCTGCTCCTTTTCCGGCCAGCAGGCCGGGCCGATCCAGCCGGCGCCGAGCTTCCCTGTGAGCCGCCGCGCCCTCGGCCCGAACGCGGATAGCACGGTCGGGATCGGGTCCTCGACGTTGACCAGCCCGCGTTCCGGGTCGATCAGCCGGATCTTGCGGGCGGCGCCTTCCTCGTCCCAGTCGACGGTCTCGCCCGCGAGCAGGCCGTGGACGACCGCGATGTATTTCTCCATGCGCGCCAGCGTCACCGGCTTGAGCCCGAGCGTGCGGCGCCCGGTGAAACCGGTCGAGACGCCGAACACGATGCGGCCGGGCGCCAGCGCATTCAGCGTCGCCAGCCCCGACGCCGTCACCGGCGCGATCCGGTTGGAGGGGATGATGACCCCGGCGCAGAGCTTGATTCGGCTCGTCTTCATCGCCGCCGCGCCCATCGCCGCGAAGATTTCGGCGTTGAGCAGCACGGTGTCGTAGAACCAGGCGCGCGAGTAGCCCAGCTCCTCCGCCCGCTTGCAGACCTCCCAGGAATTGGCCTTCGTGGGCAGGCTCAGTCCGAGTTCCATCGCGTTCCCTCCCGGCACCACCGCTCATCGGAGCAATTGACGGGACGCCCCGGGGCCGCGGACGACACCGTACCGCTATATCGGCTCCAGACGCGCCGGGGCGGCCCGGGTCCCCGACCCGCGTGTGGGCATCATCGGGATGGCGAAGCCCTGCTGGTGGCTGGCCCGGGTGATAACCGTGAACTTCCAGAGCGCGCCGCCGGCGACCGCGAGGACGCCGCCGAGGCCGATCGCCCAGGCCGACAGCGGACCGGCGATAGAGAGCCCCAGCAGGCAGAGCAGCAGCGGCGCGGCGTGGCCGAAGATCGTCACCACGGGCGACACCGCGTCCAACTCGGCGCGGGCGAGCGGACCGATACCCTCGGCGGCGGCGGTCTTGCGATAGCGGTGCCAGAGAAGGCCGGCGGCGACCGAGAGGGCCGCGACCGCCCAGGCCACGGCTCCGACCGCGCCCGTACCCATGGCCTTCATCAGGAACGCGAGGAGGCCGGCGCCCTCCAACGCTCCGCTGACCCCGATCAGCCAGGGGATAAGGGGCGCGCGCCAGGCCGGTATCCCCTTGCCGGCGAAAAGGATTCTCGCCTGGCAGTAGAGAAAGGCGGCCCCGGCCGCCGCGACGATGGCGTGCAATACGGGATGCGGCCACAGGACATCCGCCGCGAGCGCCGGGTAGACGACGGCGACCGCGTAGGTCTCACGCGTCATCCAGGAGCTTTGCGGGCGCAGGAGCACGTAGAGGAAGCGCATCTTGCGGCCGATTTCGAGGAATACGAAGAACAGCCCCGCCGCCATCAGCGCCGCGGCGACGAGATAGGCTTCGATCAGCGCCCCGGCACCCAGCCAGCCGAACGCCGCGGCGAGTCCCGCCACCGCCATCATCCCGCCCGACAGCCCGCCCAGCGTGAAGTTCATCGCCGCGCGGGCGTCCCAGAATGTCTGGCGCTCTCCGACCAGCGCGTTTTCCGGGTCGGCCATCGCGGCATCGCCGGTATCCGCCACCTCGGCCTCGCGGCCGGGGGTGGCGTTGGGCACGTCGTAGAGGTAGCGGATCTGCGGATCGGTCCCCAGCTCGGCATGCATCTGGAAGCTCGCATTGTCGCGCGCGAGCTTCGACACGTTGCTCTCGGGATCCGCGAAATCGCCGAAATGGAGCGCCTGGGCGATGCAGGAGGCGGCGCAGGCCGGGGTATATTCGAGGTCGATTCCGGGCACTTTCCCGACCGCCGCCGCCTCGTCCACCCGTTCGACGCAAAAGGTGCACTTGTTGGCGACGCCGTCGCGCTCTCGGTGCGCGACAAGGGTCTCCTGCGCCGTCGGCTCGCCGTAATACCAACCCGCCTCATGGGCGATGGTCCGCGCCTGATAGGGGCAGGCGACGGCGCAATACCCGCAGCCGATGCAGGTCTCGTAATCCATCGTGACCAGCCCGTCGGCGCGCTGGCGGGTCGCTCCGGTCGGACACACAGGGACGCAGGGCGGCTCGGCGCAGTGCTGGCAGCCGGTGACCAGGAACAGGCGCTCGACGTCGGGATAGGTGCCGCGCTCGACGTCCAGCACGCGGCGCCACTGCATACCCGGCGGGGTGTCGTTGGCGTGCTTGCAGGCGATCGCGCAGGTCTGGCAGCCGACGCAGCGGTTGAGGTCGACCACCATGCCGTAGCGCGGCTGGGCTTCGCTCATGTCTCCACCCTCAGCCGCTGTCGCGGCGGACCCGCACCCGGGCGAGGTCGGCGCCGCTCCCGGTGGCGTCGGTCAGGCTGAGCGCGAGCGAGGTGACCGAATTCAGGCTCGCGAGCCCGAGATCCTTGGCGAACGGCGTCGCCCAGTGGTCGAACTGGCCGATCATCAGCACGGTGTCCGGACGGATGCCCTCGCGCAGCACGGCGCGGCCCCGGGTGACGCCGGTGGGCGATTCGATAACCACCGGGTCGCCCTCGCCGATGCCGAGCCCGCGCGCGGTGGCGCGGTTGAGGATCACGCCCTTGTGCCCGGCGATGTTGTTGGCGACCTCGTTGATCAGCGGGATTCCGACATTGGCGCCCCAGGAATACTGCATCGAGCGCGCGGTGAGCGCCCAGAGCGGATAGGCGTCGGGGTCCTCGCCCACCTCGCTGGCGTAGTTCGTCCAGATGTCCGGGAACGGCTTGTAGCCGGGCAGCGGTTCGTACTCGTCGAGCTGGCGGTCCCACCAGTTGACGCCGATCTCGTGCAGCCGCTCGGCAAGCTCTGCCCCGTGGCGCATCAGGCGTTCCTGGTAGGGCATCTCGAAACGCAGCCCCCGTTCCTTGAGCGTCGGGTAGAGATACCAGTCGAGCTGCGGGAAGGGCCGCAGCATGAAGCCGTTCTCGCGGAACCACTCGATCCCGTGCACCTCTTCGCCGTCCGTGAGCGTGTGGCTCGCCGCCTTCGCGACCGCATTCCAGATTTCGTCGACCCCGTGCGGCTCCGTCACGTCGAGGCTGAAATCGTAGCCCGCCTTGTCGTCGGCGAGCCTCGCGCCGGCGGCGCCCCGGTTGATCGCCGCGTTGTAGCTCTCGAGGATGCCGACGCGCCGGGCGAGCTCGGTGGCGATCCAGGTGATGTCCTTGCAGTCGACCGCCGGGTCCACGACCGGCTGGCGCACCGCCCAGCCCTGGTGCTTCCAGAACTGCTCGGTGAACTTGGTCGAGCCGATCTGGATCAGCTGGAGACTCTCCAGGTCGGTCGCCTCGGGCAGCAGGATGTCGGCCATGTGGTTGGTCTCGTCCCGCGTATAGGCGAAGGAGACAGTGAACGGGAACTCGGCGATGCGCTCGGCGACCTCGGGCGCGTTCCACGACGAGATCGCCGGGTTCGTGCGGTAGTTGATCCACATCGCGGGCTTGGCCTGCTCGGGCCAGGCCTCCGGCAGCTTCTTCTGGAACAGCCACGGCAGATGCGCCGGGCCGAGCGCCGGCGACCAGGCCGAGTCGGCGGCGAGCGGGACCAGCGTCTTGTAGGCGTTGCGGATATGCGGCTTGGCCGTCCACTCCTCCCGCGTCGTCGGATTGAACGGGTAGTCCATGATCCCGTCGCCCTTCGACCGGACGGTGAGGTGACGGTCATAGGCCGGCCGGTTGAGCTTGACCGCGGTCCCGAGCGTCCCGCCCGGCACTTCGAGCGCGCCCACCAGCGCCGCCAGCAGGGTCCGCGCCCAGCAAGTCTGGTAGCCGCCCCAGCCGTTGTTCACCCCCTTGCCCAGCATCACCGCGACCGGGCGGAAGGGCAGCGTCTTGCCCTCGATCTCGATGGTCTCGCCGACCATGGCGTGGGCCAAGTATTCGTCAGCGACGCGGCGGATGCGTTCCGCCGGCACGTCGCACTCGGCTTCCGCCCATTCCGGCGTAAAGCCGCGGACGTGGTCGAGGAGGAGCTGGAAGGCGGGCCGCGCCTCGGCCGCCTCGTGCGTCCAGACCGCGCCGTCCGGACCCTTCTCGATGCCTGAAACGCGGTGCGTGCCCTCCAGCGCGGGCTCGGCGATATCGGCGTCGAACGGTTTCGCGAGACCGTCGGAAAGGTCGAGGATCAGCGGCTTTCCGGTCTCCAAGTCACGCAGATAATAACCTCTTGGACCTACGAGATAGGGCGACGTCGTATCGTTCGAGATGAACCCGACGTCGCAGACCTCGCGCCAGTCGCGCTCGATCAGGATGCGGTGGATCAGGGCGAACAGGAAGGCGGCGTCGGTCTTCGGTTTGATCGGCAGCCATTCCGCCGACAGCGCGCCGGTAATGGAGAGATGCGGCTCGACCTGGACCCGCTTGAGCCCGCGCACCCGCGCGTCCGCCTGGCGCCAGACGCCGGCGACCCCGCCCGAGGCCTCGACATTGTTGCCGCAGTTGATGACGTAGTTGCAGTAGGGCGTATCGGGCGAGACGATGAAGGCGCGGTGCCAGAGCTCGCCGTAAAGATGCTCGGAGTGGTAGCACTTCACCCCCTGCCCGCCGCCGAAGCCCTGATCGATCGGCCCCCAGGCCGACATGAAGGCGGGGAAAGTCCCCATGTACTGAGTCGGCGTGCCGCCGCCGCCGAAGCTCGTGGCGAGCCGGGGCAGCCCCTGCTCGTCGACGACGCCGGCCGCGCGGATCTCGCGCATCTTCGCGGCCACGATGTCGAGCGCCTCGTCCCAGGAAATCCCGACGAATCCCGGGTCTTCGTGCCGCCCCTTCTTCGGGTTGGTCCGCTTCATCGGCTGCGAGACGCGGTTCGGGTTGTAGGTCTTCTGGATCAGCCCGTAGGCCTTGACGCAGACCCGCCCGCCCCCGGGATGCCGGTCGGCGATGTCGTAGTTGGACTCGATCCGGGTGGCGATGCCGTCCTCGACCTCGACCTTGAGCAGGTCCGGGCCGGCGACGCACTGGTAACAGTAGATCGGGACCTTCCTTTTCTCGGCGATCTTCGCCATGTCAGCCCCCGACCTTCTTTCCGAGGATACGCCGCCCCGACCTGGCCAGCGCCTCCTGCTTCGCGCGCAAGCCCCGATAGCGCAGCCTGCCGCTCCGCTTCACGATCCTGCCGCCGATCATCACCGTGTCCACGTTCGACGGGTTGGCATGGAATACCACCGATTCGACCGGGTCGTGGACCGGAAAGAGATTGATGTGCGAGGTGTCGATCAGGATCAGATCGGCCGCCTTGCCCGGCGCGAGCGAGCCGATCCGGTCTTCGAGCCCGAGCGCCCGAGCGCCCTCTATCGTGGCCCATTCCAGCGCCTCGCGGGGCGAGATCGCGGGCTCCGGCGCGCCGTTGGCCTTCGCGGCCGCCTTGTTGTCGAGCGCGCGCTGGGTCTGCAGCGCCATGCGCATCACGGTGAACATGTCGCCCGAGATGTTGGATTCGACGTCGACCCCGAGCGACGGCCGCGCGCCGAGCGCCCTCACCCGGCCCGTCAAGGGGGTGCCGTGGCTCATCTGGAGCTCGACCTCCGGCGTGACGGTGACGGACACCCCGTGATCGACCAGCAGCTTGAGTTCGGCATCTCCCAGGAAGTTGCCGTGCACCAGGTTGTGGTCGGGACCCAGCAGACCCTTCTTCGCGAGCCTCCGATAGCCGTTGCGGTTGAGTCTGGTCGGCGCGCCCCAGGTATGGGTGCTGATCAGGATTCCGTATTCTCGGGCGAGGCGAAAATCGTGTTCCGTGACGTCGTAGGTGGAGAAGTCGGGGCCGAGCGCCGCCATCGCCAGGGTGATCCGCGCGTCGTCCGACGACAGCCGCCCCTTTCTCAGTCGCTCGATCTCGCTCCTCGGATGAGGAATGTGGGTAAACGGCGGCGCCCCTTCCTTCGCGTCCGGCTTGGGAGAGCCGTGGCCGAACACCGCGCGGATACCCGATTCCTCCAGCCCGTCGATCGCGGCGTCGCTATGCGCGGGCGTCGCGTTGTTGTGGCACCAGTCGAAGATCGTCGTGGCGCCGCAGGCGATCTGGTTCAGCGCCCCGACCAGGTTGGCGATATAGGTGTCCTCGGCCGTGTAGCGCGGCGCGATCCGCGCATGCATGGTTTCGAGGTATTCGCGGATCGACCAGTTGCCGGCGATGCCGCGGATGCCGGTCTGCCAGGTATGCAGGTGGGCGTTGACGAAGCCCGGCATGGCGATCATGCCGGAGGCGTCGATCGTCCGCGCGTCCCGCGCGCGTAGCCGACGGCCGATCCGCGCGATCCTGCCGCCCTCGACCACGATGTCGCCCTTGGGGATATCCCCGACCGCCGGGTCGAGGCTCAGGATCCGGGCGTTCCTGATATGGACGGCGGCGGACAAGGGCCCTTCCTCAGAGGAAGGTGAGCCCGCCGTCGGGCTGCAGGTTCTGACCCGAGATGTAGCTCGCCTCCTCGGAGCACAGGAACAGCATCGCCTTGGCGAGATCGTGGATCGTCCCCTGGCGCTTGATCGACTGGCGCTCGGTGTATTCCTTGAACCGCTCGCGCGGCACCGACGGCCGCTCGACCTCGGTCTGCATCACGCCCGGCCAGAACGTGTTGACGGTGATGTTCCACGGGCCCAGCTCGCGCGCCATCGACCGGGTCATGCCGACGACCGCCGACTTGGTGGTGATGTAGTGGAGGTAGTTCGGCAACCCCATTACGAAGGTCGCCGACGACACGTTGACGATGCGGCCCCACTTCGCCTCCTGCATCGCCGGCACCACGGCGCGGGCGCAGAAGAAGGAGCCGGTGACGTTGACGTCGACGGCGCTCTTCCACTCGTCCACCGGAAGCTCCCAGAACGGCGCCATGGTGATCCTGGAGAACACGGCCGCGTTGTTGATCAGGCAGTCGATGCGGCCGAACTCGGCGAGCGTCTTCTCGGCCATGTTCGTGGCCGAATCGAGATCGGCGACATCGGTCTGGACGGCGAGTGCCCTGCCCTGCTTGGCGCGAACTTCCTCGGCCACCCGCTCGCCCGCCTCGCCGTTCAGCTCGGCGATCACCGGTATCGCGCCCTGGGCCGCGAAGTAATGCGCATAGCCGCGCCCGATGCCCTGACCGCCGCCGGTGATGATCACCACGCGGTCCTTGAGGCTGTGATAGGTCGCGCTCTTGTCGACCTCGATTTCGTCGTAGCTGATATGCCCGATCTCGGTCATCTGGCTCCTCTCCCTGTGGCGCAGGCGACTATCGCGTAATAGGCGGCCGGACGCCATGCCGTTTGCGCCGTCCTTCGATACGCGGCTGCGCCGTTACTCAGGATGAGGGTGGGCGGTGCGCAACCCGAAACCCTCTCCTCATCCTGAGTAGCCCGCCGGAGGCGGGCGTATCGAAGGACGCGCGGCAGGCGCTACCCCACCACACCGGCGTCGCGCAACCGCCCGATCTCGCCATCGTCGCAGCCGAGGACGTCGCGCAGCACCTCTTCGGTGTGCTCGCCGAGGATCGGCGGCGGCAGGCGGATTCCGGCCGGCGTCCCGGACAGGCGGAGCGGAGTCGAGATGAGCTTCGCGGGCGCGCCGCCGATTGCCGGGTGCGGCACTTCGGCCACCATCCCGCGCGCCTTGACGTGCGGATCGTCGAACACCTGGTCGAGCCGGTTGATCGGCCCGCAGCCGATCCCTGCCTCCTCCAGCGCCGCGAGCCAGTCCGCGCTCGCCCGCGCGGCGAATATCGGGCGCAGCTCGGCGATGCACGCCTCGCGGTTGCGTACCCGCCCGTCATTGGTGGCAAATCGCTCGTCGTCGGCGAGGTCGGCGCGTCCCACCATCCCGCAGAATCGGCGAAACTGGCCGTCATTGCCGATCGCCACCACGATGTAGCCGTCGGCCGTCGCGAACACCTGGTAGGGCACGATGTTCGGATGGGCGTTGCCGAGCCGCCCGAGATCGCCGGAATAGAGGTAATTCATCCCCGCGTTGACCAGCCACGCGACCTGGGTGTCGAGCATCCCGATGTCGATATACTGGCCCTCGCCGGTGAGCGCCGCGTGGCGCAGCGCGGCGTTGACCGCGACGGCGGCGAACATGCCGGACATGATGTCGGCGATGGGAACGCCCACCTTCTGCGGCTCGCCGTCGGGCTCGCCGGTAATCGACATGATCCCGCCCATCGCCTGGACCAGGAAGTCGTAGCCCGGCCGCTCGGCGTACGGACCGGTCTGACCGAAACCGGTGATCGAGCAATAAACGAGGCGCGGATTGGCCTCTTTGAGGTCCTCATAGCCGAGACCGTAGCGGGCGAGGTTGCCGGTCTTGAAGTTCTCGACCAGCGCGTCCGCTTCGGCGGCGAGCCGGCGCACGACCGCCTGGCCTTCCGGCTTCGAGATGTCGAGGGCGAGCGAGCGCTTGTTGCGGTTGGCGCTCATGAAATAGGCACTCTCGGCGGTGTCGTTGCCGTCTTCGTCCTTGAGGAAGGGCGGGGCGAACTTGCGGGTGTCGTCGCCGGTCCCCGGACGCTCGATCTTGATCACGTCGGCGCCGAGATCGCCCAGGATCTGCGTGCAGTAGGGCCCGGCCAGCACGCGGGTGAGGTCGACCACCCGCACCCCCGATAACGGGCCTTCGGTTCGGTTCATCTGCAACTCCGGATTTGAGGTCTATCTAGAACATATCCCGCGCGGGCGGAACCGCTGCCGCCGTCAACCGCTGTCGAACTCCGCGGCGAAGACGCCCGAGAGCCGGTCGGCGAACCGGGCGGCGGCGATCGGCAGCACGCGGCCCTTGAGCTGTCCCATGTGAAGCAGGCTGGGCGGGATGTCTCGGGAATCGACGGGCCGGCTGGCGAGGTCCAGCCGCTCGCGGCCGTCGGGGATTCCGATCGGGATCTGGAAAGAGATCATGTCTCCCGCGGCGGCGCAGTTGAGCAGGAACTCGTAGCTGTCCGATTCGACCGCCGGCACGAGATGAGCGCCCGCCGCCGACGCGACGCTTTGCAGCAGGAACCGCAACCCGTCGGGCGCGGCGGGAAGCGCGAGCGGGTGGTTGAGACATTCGCCGAGCCGCACGATTTCGTGCGCGGCCAGCGGGTGGTCCTTCGCCATCACGCAATGAATCGGCTGACGGATCGTCATGACCGTCTGGAACTCGGCCGAGCGGGACGGCTCGAACACGAGGGCGATGTCGGCGGAGTAGTCGGCCAGCGCGCGCTCGGCGGCTTCGCGGTCCCGGACCAGGACGTTGAACGTCACCGCCGCGTGCTCCGTGCGATAGGACTCGATCTGGCGCGGCAGGAAATACGGCATCACCGCCTGCGCGCAGGCGATCGAGACATGGCCGCGCCTGACGCCCGAGAGGTCGGCTATCTGCGAGCGCACCCGCGCCATGTCGGAAACCTGGTTGCGGATATGGTGCAGCAGTATTTCGCCCGCGGTGTTGAGCCGGACGCCGCGCGGCAGACGCTCGAAGATCGGCACGCCCAGCTCGTCTTCCAGCGAAAGGATGCGCCGGTTGAGCGCCGAGGCGGTGATCGCCAGCGTATCGGCCGCGCGTCGGATCGAGCCGGCCCTCGCGACCTCTTCCACATAGCGCAGGGGCGTCAGGTGCCTCACCGGTCTCCGCCTCGTATCTGTTCGATTTCCTGCATCGCTCTTGTGAAAAAGTAACAGCGGATTGCGACACGCGCCATGGCTAGATTGCCCGCGCGGCGGCGCCCGGACCGAACCCTAGAGGTCGGCGCCCAGCTCTCAATCCGGAGACCGAAGATGAAAAAGAACCTTCCCCTGTGGGGCGCCGGTGTCTTCGCGGGCGCGTTGCTCGCCGTCCCGGCGGAAGCCGCCGTGTCGTCCGAGGCCGCGTATGTGTTCAACAGCTTCTCGTTCCTGGTCTGCGGCGCGCTGGTGATGTTCATGGCGGCCGGCTTCGCGATGCTGGAATCGGGACTGGTGCGGGCGAGGAACACGGCCGCGATCTGCCTCAAGAACATCGCGCTCTATTCGATCGCCGGGCTGATGTTCTATTTGATCGGCTACGACCTGATGTATACCGGTGTCGACGGCGGGCTGATCGGCTCGCTCGAGCTGCTTTACAACCCGAGCGGGCTCGAGCTTGCGCTCATCAACGCCGGCGACAAGGGCCAGGAGGCCGCGCTCGCCGCGCTGATGAAGGCCGAGACCGGCTATTCCTCCATGTCCGACTGGTTCTTCCAGATGGTGTTCGTCGCCACCGCCGCCTCGATCGTCTCCGGCGCGCTGGCCGAGCGCATCAAGGTCTGGCCCTTCCTGGTCTTCGTGGTCGTGCTGACGGGCGTGATCTATCCGGTGATCGGGGCCTGGACCTGGGGCTCGGGCTGGCTCGCCGAAATGGGCTTCTCGGACTTCGCCGGCTCCACCATCGTCCACTCGACCGGCGGCTGGGCGGCGCTCACGGGCGCCCTCATACTGGGCGCGCGCAAAGGGAAGTACGGGCCCGACGGCCGGATCAACCCGCTCCCCGGCGCCAACATACCGCTTGCGACGCTCGGCACCTTCGTCCTCTGGCTCGGATGGTTCGGCTTCAACGGCGGCTCGCAGCTGGCGCTCGGCTCGGCGCTCGACGCGGCCGCGATGTCGATCGTCTTCGTCAACACCAACCTCGCCGCCGCCGCCGGCGTGGTGGCCGCGATGGCGCTGACCCAGATCCTTTACAAGAAGATCGACCTGACGCTCACGCTCAACGGCGCGATCGGCGGGCTGGTGGCGATCACCGCGGGGCCGGACCTCCAGAACCATCTGATGGCGGTCATCGTCGGCGGGATCGGGGGCGTGCTGGTGGTGTTCGCCGTGCCGCTGCTGGACAAGCTCAGGATCGACGACGTGGTGGGCGCGATCTCGGCCCACCTGGTCGCCGGCATCTGGGGCACGCTCGCGGTCGGGATCTTCGGCTCGGGCGATTTCGCGGTGCAGCTGATCGGCGTCGTCGCCGTGGGCGCATTCGTGACGGTCGTGTCGGCCGTCGTCTGGTTCGCCATCCGCGCCGTCATGGGCCTGCGGATCGACGAGGAGGGAGAGCGCCTGGGGCTCGACCAGGTCGAGCTCGGCATCGAGGCCTATGCCGAGTTCGGCAAGGGGTCGCAATCGATCGCGTAGTCGGGAGCCGGCCTCAAGCCGCGGCGTCGAGGAAGCCTGCGGCGATATCCTGGAAGACGCCCGCGCCGTAGGCGTAGCACGCGGTGCCGACCTGCACGCCGGCCGCGCCCGCGTTGATGTAGTCGAACACGTCGCGGCCATCGAACACGCCGCCTACCCCGGTGATCGAGATGCGCGCGGGCAGGAGCGTGCGAAGCTGCTTGACATGGCCGAGCGCGACCGGCTTGAGCGGCCGCCCGCCGAGCCCGGCGAGCCCGTTGCCGCCCATCGCCTGGCGCCCGCCGTCGTCGAAGGCGAAGGCGTTGGGAATCGTGTTGACCGCGACCACCTCGCCGATCCGGCCCGATTCCACCATGATCCCGGCGAGGCGCTTGAGAAGCATCGGGTCCGAGGGCGCGAGCTTGACCGCCAGCGCGATACGCCGGGGCGCGATCTCGCCGGCCTGGCGGCAGATCCTCTCGGTGAGGTCGGGATCGAGGGCGAAGACCGGCTTCTGGTCGGCCCCGTCCCACACGTTCGGGCAGCTCAGGTTGATCTCGACGGTATCGATGTCGAACGCCGACAGCCCGTCGATCAGGACCCGGTAGTCCTCGACCGAGAACCCGGCGACGCTGACCCGGAGGCGTTTTCCGGATGCGTGCACGCGCTCGGCGATCCCCGGCATCTCGGCGCGGTACCATTCGAGCCCGGGGTTGGGCAGGCCGAGCGCGTTGAGCGAGGCGCCGGTCGCGTCATCGATCCAGAACGTGTTGCCCGAATTGCCCTCGCGCGGCAGCGCGGTCACCGAGCCCAGATTCACTTCCGTGACCGGGGCGGCGCAGAACCGCCCGACATCGTCGAGCGTCTTGCACATGCCCGCCGCGTTCATGAGTTTCAGGTCATCCACGGCTCGTCCTCCAGTGCGGCGCACGGTCAGGCATAGGCGCGCTCCTCGTTCGCTCTCCCGACCGCGGCGGTGGGCGGGGCGAGCTCGCCGAACACCCAGAGCAGGACCGCCATGCGGACGAACAGGCCGTTCCGCGCCTGCTCGAAGTAGCGCGCCTGCGGCAGGCGGTCGATCGCCTCGGGAAGCTCGCGGTTGCGCGGCAGCGGGTGCAGCACGATGGCGTCCTCGTGCATCGCGGACGCGAGCGGTTCGGTGAGTGCATAGGAATCGCCGCCGGATGCCACGTCGTGGCGCTCGCTCTGGGTCCGGGTCATGTAGATCACGTCGGACCCGGCGACGAGCGACGGGCTCAAACCGTCGTGCATCGCGACGGGGAGCCCGCTGTCGCGCACCATCCCCGCGATGGAGTCCGGGATCTGCATGGCTTCCGGGGCGACGAAATTCACCTCGCCGGCGAAGCCCGCCGACGTGCCTTCCAGCATGGCGGCCAGATAGGCGAGCGAATGCACCGTCCGGCCCTTGAGCAGGTCGCCCACGAAGGTGACGCGGAGGTCGCGCCGCTCCGGAAACCGCTCGGCGATGGTGAACAGGTCGAGCAGCGCCTGGGTCGGGTGCTCGCCGTCGCCGTCGCCGGCGTTGATCACCGGCACGTCGCTCACCGCCGCCGCGCGCGCCGCCGCCCCCTTATCCTTGTGGCGGAGCACGATCACGTCGCCGTAGCCGCTCTCGATCCGGATCGAGTCCTCGAGCGTCTCGCCCTTGATCGCGGAAGAGAACTCGGCCGCGTTCTCGGTGGTGATGACCTTGCCGCCGAGCCGCGCCATGGCGGCCTCGAAGGAATGCCGCGTCCGGGTTGAGGCCTCGTAGAACAGCGAGATCATCACGTGGTCGCGCAGCGCGTTCCAGTGCGGCGACCAGCGCACCCGCGCGCCCCTACCCCGGCCGGCGTGCTGGCGCTTGGAAGCGGCGGCGGACTGGAATACGGATTCGAGAAAGCTCGGGGTGAAGTCGCGTACTGTTACGACGTGGCGGAGCATCTCGATCCGTTGCGGTCCCTTGGGCTTCGATCCGGCGGGGGGCGCATGCCGAATCATCTACCAATATCTAGTAGCCACTATGCCTATCTACCACAACATGTCGAAAACATGTCGAATCGACGAAAGGAACAAACCGGGGCCGGGTTTCTGGTAACCTGTCTCCGGCATCGCCACCGGGGGCCGCCCATGCTCGTTCCGACGACCTGCTGGGAATGCAGCACGCGCTGCGGCGCGCTGGTGACGCTGGAGGACGGCGCGGTCGCGAAGGTCGGCCCGAATCCCGACCATCCGGGCTCGAAGGGCGCGTTCTGCGTCAAGGGTATAAGGGGGATGCCCGAGCTCACCTCCCACCCCGACCGGCTGATCCGGCCGATGCGGCGGCGCGGCGAGCGCGGCGCGGGCGACTGGGAAGAGATCGGCTGGGACGCGGCGCTGGATACCGTCGTCGACCGGCTTCTGGAGGTGCGGGGAGAGTACGGCCCGCTCTCGCTGATCGGCGCGGTCTCCTCGGCCTATTTCAGCCGGGGCGCGATGGTAGCGCTGCTGATGCGCGCCCTGGGCTCGCCCAACTGGCTGATGAACCAGGATCTGTGCGGCGGCTGCCGGGCGCTGAGCGACAAGCTGACCGGGCTCGCGGCGGTCGGCGGCGAGGACATCGAAAACACAAGCTGCGCGCTGATCGTGGGCCGCAACCCGTCCGCCGCCGACGCCGCGCAGTGGCAGGCGCTCAAGCGCGCGAGAGCGAAGGGCGCGCGCACGGTCGTCATCGATCCCGCGCGGACACCGGCCGCGAAGAACGCCGACCTCTGGCTTCGCCCGCGGCCCGGCACCGACGCGGCGGTCGCGCTCGGCATGGTGAACACGACGATCGCCGAGGGTCTCCACGACGCCGATTTCGTCGAACGCTGGTGCCACGGATTCGACGCGCTGAAGGGGCGCGCCGCGCGCTACACGCCCGCCGAGGCGGCCCGACTCTCCGGCGTTCCGGCCGAAGACATCGTCCGGGCCGCGCGCATGTACGGCGACGGGCCGTCGACCTTCGTCAGCGGGCACGGAATCGACGCCTTCTCGGCCGGCGTCCAGACCTTCCGCGCGTTCCACGCCCTGGTCGCGATCAGCGGCAATCTCGACCGGGCGGGCGGCAATATCAGGGTCAAGCGGCCCAGGGGCTTCCGCAGCTATATCGAGCTGCTGCACGACCCCGCCTTCCGCCTGCCGCCGGAGGTCGAGGCGAAGACCATCGGCCGTGAAGATTTCCCGCTCTGGGCCGGGCCGGAGGGCTGGCAGACCGCCTGCCACAACCCGACGGCGATCGAGGCGATCCTGACCGGCAAGCCCTACCCGGTGCGCGCGATGTATCTCAGCGGGGTCAATATCGCCGTCACCTACCCCGACACCCGAAAGACCGTCGAGGCGCTGCGCTCGCTCGACTTCCTCTGCGTGGTCAGCCACTCGATGACGCCGACGGCGGCGCTCTCCGACATCGTGCTCCCCAAGACCACCGGGCTGGAGGAGGAGGAAATCTCGCTCGACCTGTCCGGGCCTTGCATCAGCTACACCCGCCCGGTCGCCGCCGCCCGGGGCGGGGCGCGGTCCGACTTCGAGATCGCCACCGACCTCGCCGACCGATTGGAGGCGCGCGGCGTCGCGGCGCGGAAATTCCTGCCGTGGCGGACCAAGCGGGAATTCAACGCCTTCCTGCTGGGCGACAACGAGGTTTCCTTCGACGAGCTGGAGGAAAAGGGGTTCGCGCGCTTCCCCTACGCGCTCGGGAATTTCGAGGAGGCCGGGTTCCGCACGCCGACCGGCAGGATCGAGCTCTATTCGGAGACGCTCGCCCGGCTCGGCCTCGACCCGCTGCCCGATTTCGTGCCGCCCCGGGCGGAGAGCGTCGCGCCGGAAGTCCGCGAGGACTATCCGCTGATCCTGCTCACCGGCGCGCGCGAGAAGGCCTATCACCACTCGCGCTACCGCGACCAGGCCTGGGCGCGCAAGGTCTCGCCCTACCCCCGCCTCCAGGTGAACCCGGAGACCGCTTCGGCCCTCGACCTCGCGACCGACGACTGGGTGGAGGTGGAGACGCCCGACGTCGACGGCGCGTGCAAGCTGCGGGTCTCGGTGACCGAGGACACCGCGCCCGGCGTGGTGCGGACCGGCATGGGCTGGTGGCTGCCGGAGGCGCCGGGGCCGGATTTCGGCGCCTACTCGGTCAACATCAACGCCGCGATGTCCTACGGCGGGCCGTGGGACCCGGTGACCGGATCGGCCGATACGCGGGGGCTGCTCTGCCGCATCCGCCCGCTGCCCGACGGCACGCCGCCGCCGATCGCATGACCGGACGGATACAGGCGAAGCTCGCGGAGATGGGACTCCGACTGCCCGAGCCCTTCGCCTACCCGAGCGCCAACCGCACCGGCTGCGTGCGGACGGGAAACCTCCTCTTCGTCTCGGGCCACCCGCCGCCCGCGGAGCTCGGGGCGGCGATGCGGGGCAAGGTCGATGCCGAGGTTTCGGAGGAGGCCGCCTACGACGCGGCCATGAAGACCGCGCTCAACATCCTCGCCTCGGTCGAACGCCATCTCGGCTCGCTCGACCGGGTCCGCCGCGTGGTCAAGGTCAACGGCTACGTCAACTCGTCCCCCGGCTTCGAGCGCCAGTTCGCGGCGATCGACGGGGCGTCGGACCTGTTCTACGCCCTCTACCCCGAAGCCCACGCCCGTACCGCCGTCGGCGTCGCCGAGCTCCCGCGCGGCTTCCCGATAGAGATCGAGGCGGTCTTCGAGATCGAATAGCGCGGCCGCGCCGCGTCAGGCGGAATCGAGCATGCGCCAGAGAATGGCGGCGGAGAAGGCGAGGTTGAACCCGACCATCCATTGCAGCAAACGAAGATCGGCCTTCGTCGCGAGATGCGCCGTCAACTCTTCTCCGAGCGCCGCCGCCATGGCCTCGGCTTGCTCGTCCGGTAGTCCGGCCTGCTTGAGCTTGCGGGAGAAGCGGAGAGTGTCGATAGCGGTCGCGGCCATGGTGTTTGCGGCGCGCCTGTTGCGTCGAGGAACGGTTGGTTACTTTGACGCATATAAGCACTCTCGGCAACTTTATCCGCGCCGGAAGCGGGAGTGCCGGAGACGCCGGCGCCTTGTTTCGGGGCCGGGCGCTTGCGGCTATTGTGCGGCGAACGGCATCGGAGGGGATCGACCGTGGCATCCGACGGCAAGGGCAATCTGCGCGAGTTGAGGAATTTCGTGGGCGGCGAGTTCGTCGCGTCGGGCAGCACGTTCGAGAACGTGACGCCGGTCGACGGCACGCTGATATCGCTGGTCCACGAGGCCGACCGGGCCATCGTCGACCGCGCCGTGGACGCCGCGCGCGATGCCTATTACGGCGACTGGGGAAAGCTGACCACCGAGCAGCGCTGTAACCTGCTCTACGCCGTCGCGGACGGGATCGAGGTCCGGTTCGACGAGTTCGTCGACGCCGAATGCGCCGATACCGGAAAGCCCAAATCGCTCGCGAGCCATCTCGACATTCCGCGCGGCGCGGCCAATTTCCGCATCTTCGCCGATCTCATCAAGTCGGTCGGCACCGAGGCCTACATGCAGGAGACGCCGGACGGGCGCGGCGCGGTGAACTACTCGGTCCGCCAGCCGCACGGCGTCGTCGGCGTGATCTCGCCCTGGAACCTGCCGCTGCTGCTGTCCACCTGGAAGCTCGCGCCGGCCATGGCGTCGGGCAACGCGGTGATCCTGAAGCCGTCGGAGGAGACCCCCACCACGGCCACCCTGCTCGCCGAGGTGATGAAATCGGTGGGCGTGCCCGACGGCGCGTTCAACGTGGTGCACGGCTTCGGCCCCGATTCGGCGGGCGAGTTCATCACCACGCATGAGGGGATTCACGCGGTCACCTTCACCGGCGAGACCGCGACCGGGCGCGAGATCATGAAGGCGGCGTCGGCCAACATAAAGGCGCTCTCCTTCGAGCTCGGCGGCAAGAACCCGGCGATAATCTTCGCCGACGCCGATTTCGACGCGGCAATCGACGGCACCGCGCGATCGGTCTTCGCCAATACCGGCCAGGTCTGCCTGAGCTCGGAGCGGGTCTATGTGGAGCGCCCGATCTACGAGCGTTTCGTCGATACGCTGAAGGCGCGCGGCGAAGCGATGGTCATAGGCCGGCCGGAGGACAGCGCGACCCAGATGGGGCCGCTGATCTCGCACGAACACCGGGAGAAGGTGAACGCCTACTACGCGCTCGCCGCCGAGCTCGGCGCCGAGACGGTCACCGGCGGCGGCGTCCCCTCCTTCGGCGACGAGCGCGACGAGGGGGCCTTCATCGAGCCCACGATCTTCACCGGCCTCGGCGAGGAATCCCGGGTCCAGAAGGAAGAGATCTTCGGCCCGGTCTGCCACATAACCCCGTTCGACGACGAGGACGAAGCGGTCGCGATGGCCAACGACACCGAATACGGGCTCGCCTCGGTGGTGTGGACCACCGACCTCTCGCGCGGCCACCGGGTCAGCCAGGCGATGGAGGCCGGCATCAACTGGGTCAATTGCTGGTTCCTGCGCGACCTGCGCACGCCGTTCGGCGGCATGGGGCTGAGCGGGATCGGGCGCGAGGGCGGCCAGCACGCGCTCAACTTTTACTCCGAGCAGAAGAACATCTGCGTCAAGCTGTAGGGAACACGGGATGAACGAAGACGCGATCGCGAAGGCGGCGGCCGACATCCGCAAAGCCTGGGAGGACGGCGAGCCGATCGAGCCGGTCCGCGAGACGCTGCCCGAGGGCGACGTCGATGCCGCCTACCGCGTGCAGCAGACCAACACCGATCACTGGATCGGGGCAGGCCGCCGGATCGTGGGGCGCAAGATCGGGCTGACGGCGAAGGCGGTACAGCAGCAGCTCGGCGTCGACCAGCCGGATTACGGCATGCTGTTCGCCGACATGTGCGTGGTCGACGGCGAGGAGATCGCCGCCGGCAGCGTGCTCCAGCCGCGCTGCGAGGCCGAAGTGGCGCTGGTGCTCCATTCCGCGCTCGACCGGGAGCAGCTCACCCTGATCGACGTGATCGACGCCGTCGCCTACGCGCTCCCCGCCATCGAGGTGGTCGGCTCGCGCATCGCCGGGTGGAACATCAACATCGTCGATACCGTGGCGGACAACGCGTCTTCCGGGCTGTTCGTCCTCGGCACACGCCCGGTGATGCTCGACGACCTGGACCTCCGCGAATGCGGCATGGTGATGGAGAACAAGGGCGACCAGGTCTCCATCGGCGCCGGCGTCGCATGCCTCGGCAATCCGCTTAACGCCGCCCTCTGGCTCGCGCGCAAGATGGTCGAGGTCGGCATGCCGCTCGACGAGGGCGACACGATCATGACCGGTGCGCTCGGGCCGATGGCGCCGGTGGTCTGGGGCGACGTGGTCGAGGCGCGGATCGAGGGTCTCGGCTCGGTCAGGGCCGCCTTCGCCGCCTGAGGAGGGGAACCATGAAGACAAGGGTTGCCATCGTCGGTTCCGGCAATATCGGCACCGACCTGATGATCAAGATCCTGGAAACCTCGGACGTGCTCGAAATGGGCGCGCTGGTCGGTATCGATCCCGACTCCGACGGGCTCGCCCGCGCGCGTTCGAAGGGCGTCGCCACCACCCACGAAGGGCTGGAAGGGCTGACGCGGATGCCGGAATGGGCGGACATCGAGATCGTGTTCGACGCGACGTCGGCCGGCGCTCACGCGGCCAACGCGGCGATCTGCCTCGAGCACGGCAAGACGATCGTCGACCTGACGCCCGCCGCCATCGGCCCCTACGTCGTGCCGGTGGTGAACATGGACGAGCATCTCGACGCGCCCAACATCAACATGGTCTCCTGCGGCGGGCAGGCGACGATTCCCATCGTGCACGCCGTCGACCGGGTGGCCAGGGTGCATTACGGGGAGATCGTGGCCTCCATCTCCTCCAAGTCGGCCGGGCCCGGGACGCGCGCCAATATTGACGAGTTCACCGAGACCACGTCGAAGGGGATCGAGGTCGTCGGCGGCGCTGAGCGCGGCAAGGCGATCATCGTGCTCAACCCGGCCGAGCCGCCGCTCCTGATGCGCGACACGATCTATGTCCTGAGCGAGGACGGCGACACCGACGCCATCGTGAAATCCATCGAGGACATGGTGGCCGAGGTCCAGGCTTACGTCCCCGGCTACCGCCTCAAGCAGGACGTGCAGTTCGAGCGCTTCGGCTCCAACAACCCGCTGCGCATTCCGGGGCTCGGGGAGTACACCGGCATCAAGTCCTCGATCTTCCTCGAGGTCGAGGGGGCCGGGCATTATTTGCCGACCTATGCCGGCAATCTCGACATCATGACCTCCGCCGCGCTCAAGACCGCCGAACGGCTGGTCGAGCGCCGCGCCGGCTGATGTCTCGGCTCCGCCCCAACAGGATGCGAACGCACACGGAATTCTGAAACAGCGCGCCAGGGAGACCCGCGATGGCTCTCGACACCGAAAAGAAGATCTACATCCAGGACGTGACGCTGCGCGACGGGATGCACGCGATCCGCCACCAGTACGGCCTCCACCACGTGACCGCGATCTGCAAGGCGCTCGACGACGCGAAGGTGGACGCGATCGAGGTGAGCCACGGCGACGGGTTGGCCGGGATGTCGTTCAACTACGGCTTCGCGGCCCACTCGGATATCGAATACATTGAGGTCGCCGCGGACGCCGTGGAGCACGCGAAGATCGCGACGCTGCTAATCCCCGGCATCGGCACCGTCACCGACCTCAAGGACGCCTATGACGCGGGCGCCCGCTCGGTCCGCATCGCCACCCACTGCACCGAGGCCGACATCGCGAAGCAGCACATCGAATACGCGCGCGGGATCGGCATGGACGTCGCGGGCTTCCTGATGATGGCGCACATGATTCCGGCCGGCGAGCTGGTGGAGCAGGCGAAGCTGATGGAGTCATACGGCGCGCACTGCGTCTACGTCACCGACTCGGGCGGCGCGCTGCTGATGGGCGACACCGCCGACCGGTTCAGGGCGTTCCGCGACGGGCTCAAGCCGGAAACGCAGCTCGGCATCCACGCCCACCACAATCTCAGCCTCGGCGTCGCCAACACCGTGATCGCGCTCGAATACGGGGTGACGCGGGTCGACGCCTCGCTCGCCGGGATGGGCGCGGGCGCCGGCAACACGCCGCTCGAAGTGTTCATCGCCGTCGCCGACCGCGCCGGGCTCAACCACGGCTGCGATCTCTGGGCGCTGATGGACGCCGCCGAAGAGTTGGTCCGGCCGTTGCAGGACCGCCCGGTCCGGGTCGACCGCGAGACCCTCTCGCTGGGCTACACCGGGTCCTATTCGAGCTTCCTGCGCCACGCCGAGACCGCGTCGCAGACCTACGGCATCGACACCCGCGACATCCTGGTCGAGCTCGGCCGGAGGCGCATGGTCGGCGGCCAGGAGGACATGATCGTCGACGTCGCGCTCGATCTCGTGAGCGCGCGTGAAGCGGCCCAGAAGGGAGCCCGACCATGACCGAACTCGCCCCGCTCGCCGAGGCCGTCGATACCGCCGCGATGAAAGCCGAGGCGATCCCTCAGATCTCCGAGAGCACCCCGATCACGCCCGAGCAGGGCTACGACATCCAGGCCGCCTCGATCCTGAGGCGCGTCGAGCGCGGGGAGAAGCGCATCGGCGTCAAGATGGGCTTCACCAGCCGCGCGAAGATGGTCCAGATGGGCATCGACGACATGATCTGGGGCCGTCTGACCGACGGCATGATCGTCGAGGACGGCGAGTCGATCTCGATGGCCGATTACGTTCATCCGCGCGCCGAGCCCGAGATCGCGTTCCTACTCAAGAAGCCGCTCGCGGCCCCGGTCACCGCGGCGGAGGCGATGGCGGCGGTCGAGGCCGTGGCGCCGGCGATCGAGATCATCGATTCGCGCTACCGCGACTTCAAGTTCTCGCTGGCCGATGTAGTGGCGGACAACTGCTCCTCGTCGGGCATCGTGGTGGGCGCATGGCAGTCGGTGGATGCGGACCTCACCAATCTCGGCATGATCCTCGAAATCGGCGGAAGGCCGCGCCAGATCGGCTCCTCGGCCGCGATCCTCGGCAACCCGGCGCGCTCGCTTGTCGCCGCGGCGCGCCTGTCGACCGCCGCCGGCGAGCCGCTGGAGGCCGGATGGATCGTCATGGCCGGCGGCGCTACCGCGGCCGAGGCCCTCTCCGTCGGCGACTATGTCCGCAACACCGTCCAGCGCCTCGGCGCGGTCGGGTTCTCCGTGACGGAGTAAGGATGCCTTACTTCATGATTCAATGATCGAACGGACCGCAGGCGTCCCGACCGCCGACGGGACCATGAACACCTTCGTGATCCACCCGGCGGAGGGCGGGCCGTTCGCGCCCATCGTGCTGTTCATGGACATCTGGGGCATCCGCGAGGAGCTGCGGGAGATCGCGCGGCGCATCGCAACCGTGGGCTATGCCTGCCTGCTGCCCGATTTCTACTACCGGCAGGGCGACGACGTGCACAACGAGAGATACCGGCCCGACGGGCGCATGGTGTCGCTGCACCGGATGGACGCGGGCGAGGAACGCAAGGTCCACGAACCGCGGTCGAAGCTGACGAGCGCCATGATGAAGGACGACACGGCGGCGCTCCTCGAATTCATCGACGGGCACGACGCCATGCGCGGCGGACCGGTGGGCTCGGTCGGCTGGTGCATGGGCGGCACGGCGGTGCTGGCGGCGGCGGGACAGTTTCCGGGCCGATTCCGGGCCGGCGCCGGTTTGCACACCACGATGCCGATAACCGACCGGCCCGATTCGCCGCACCTGCTGGTCGACCGGTTCCGGGGCGAGTTCTATTGCGGCTGGGGAGAACTGGACCACCTGACGCCGCCGGCGATGGCCGAGGAGCTGGGCGGCCTGCTGGCGCCCTGCCAAGTCGCGTACCGCTCGACGATGCACGAGGGGGCGGAGCACGGCTACGCCCTCCCAGACCGCGACATCTTCGACGCCAAAGCGGCGGCGAAAGACTGGGGCCTGATCTTCGCCATGTGGCAACGCCAGCTCGGCGCCGCCGGCACCTGAGGACCGGGGGAACCTCAGCCCCTGTATTCGTCGCGAAGGAAATCGAACAGCCGAAGCACCTCGCGATCCGTGTAGACGAACAGGCGGGCGGTCCGGCTGACCGCGATGTGGGAAGTCCAGTTCCAGTGCGGGACGGTGAACACGTCGTGTTCGGCCCATTGGATGGTTTCCTCGCCGATGGCCGACCGGCCTTCGCCCTCCACCACCGTGACGATGGCGTTGGAGGTCGTACGGGCCGGCCGGGTTTCCTGACCCTCGGCGAGCTCCCACGCGTAGCAGTCCATGCTGCGGATCACCGGGCCGCCATCGACGGGGTTGGTGTAGCGCACCCTGCGCGCCCCGTCGGGCGCCACGGGAACCGCGTTCAGCGCCGCGACGGTTTGTGTCCAGGGATAGCGGAACATCGGCGAGTGCCGCGTGGCGGGCGCTGCGATATCGGGCATGTATCCGCCGGCCGCAAAAGCCCGATCGGGTAGGGCGGACAGGTCGTCCTCCACCCGGTTGGTGCCGCCGTGCTCCATGAACATCGGTCCCAGATTTTGGGCCAGCGGAATATCCAGCGCATCCAGCCAGACCACCCTCCGGTCGGTCGGATTGCTGTGTTCGTGCCACGCCCAGTTGGGCGTCAGGATGAGATCGCCGGGTTCCATCGGGCAGGGCTGGCCGTTGACCACCGTGATGCCGCCGCCCTCGACAACGAAACGCATCGCGGACGCGGTATGGCGGTGCGATACCGCGGCCTCGCCGGGCTCGAGGATCTGGATCCCGGCGAACAGATTGGTGGTGGTGAAGCTCTTGCCACCGAAATCCGGGTTCACCAGCATAAGCGCGCGGCGCTCGGCGTTTTCCATCGAGACCTCGCGGCCCGCGCGGTCGATAAACGGCAGCAGGTCTTTCCAGCGCCATATCCGCGGCGCGTCCGGCGCGCAAGGCTCCGACATCATGACGTCGTCGCAGACTTCCCAGAACGGCCAGACCGCCGATTCGCGCAGAGTGCGGTGAAATTCAGAGAGGGAGTCTTCCGCGTGGTTCATGTCGCGTCTCCCCGGTTCCCGGCTAGCGTCGAGCCGCCGGCCCATCCCGGATGTTAGTGAACCGCCGCTTCCCCGGCCAAGCCGGCACCGGAACGTCAGCCCTGCCCCGCCTCCTCCCACGCCCGCTTCCTCAGCACCGAACGCTGCACCTTGCCGGTCAGGCTTTTGGGCAGCGCGTCGACGAAGGCGATGCGGCGCGGGTACATGAAGGGCGGTCCGTTCGCCTTGAAGAACTCCTGGAGCTCGCGGGCGAGCGCATCGCCGGGCTCGGCATCGACCTCGGCGACGACGAAGGCCTTGACCACGGACGCGCGCTCGCCGGCCTCGTCGGGCGCGCCGACGCAGGCGCATTCCCGGACCGCCGGGTGGCGCAGCAGAATACGCTCGACATCGACCGGCGCGATGTTGAGCCCGCCCGAGACGATCATCTCGTCGCGCCGGGCGACGAAGCGGATAAACCCGTCGGCGTCCTTGCGGATCAGGTCGTTGACCACCGACCAGCCCTCGCGCACCGCCTCCGACTGCGTCTCGCTCGGGCTCCAATAGACGGTGGCGGTGGGGCCGCGGACGCACATCAGCCCCTCCGCGCTCGGCGGAACCGGGCGGAAGCTGTCGGGGTCGCGCACCGAGATCTCGTATCCCGGACAGACGGTGCCCAGGGTCTCGCGGCGGATTTCGTCCTCGCCGCAGCGAAAGCCGACGAAGGCGTGGAACATCTCGGTGGTGCCGATGAGCTGCTGGAACGGCACCCCGGTCTCCTCGTGCCAGGCGATCTCGAACTCGGGGTTCAGCGGCTCGCCGGCGCAGAGAAGGATGCGGACCGAATCGAGCGCGAGCGCGCCGCCCGCGCGGCGATGCTCCAGCAACCGGCGGTAGAAGGTCGGCACGCAGATGAAGATCGTCGGCCGGTGCTCCGCCAGCGCCTCGACATAGGCCTCGACCGTCTTCTCCGGGCACAGCACCGACGACGCCCCGAAGCGGAGCGGGTAATACATGAAGAACGACATGCCCATGGTGAAGGGGAGCGCCGGCGGCCCGGCGAACACGTCGTCCGCCCCCGCCTTCAGCACGTAGCGCGGGAAGGTGTCGCCCGTCGCCATCAGGTCGCGGTGGCAATGCGCCGCGGCCTTGGGCCGCCCGGTGGTGCCGGAGGTGTAGACGATCAGGCAGAGATCGTCCGCACCGGTATCGGCCCAGGCCTCGACCGGCTCCGCTTCCGCCGCCAGCGCATCCAGCGAATCGAAGCGGCCGGTCGGGTCGGCGGGCGCGACGATTACCCGTGCGAGCCCGCAGCCGGCGTCATGTGCGTGAGCGACCTCGTCCAGGAGGCCATCCTCGACGACGGCGAACCGCGCCCCGGTATCGCGCGCCCGGTAGGCGAGGTCGTCGGCGCGGAGCTGCACGAAGGTCGGGATTGCGATCGCGCCAAGCCCCTTCACGGCGAGCAGCGCCATGACGAGCTCCGGGGAATCCCGCATCCGCAGGATCACCCGGTCCTCCGGCCCGACTCCAGCCGCCCGCAGCGCTCCGGCGACCCGCTTCGTGCCCGCGACCAGATCGCCGTAGCTCCAGCGCCGGCTCTCACAGACATAGGCGGTGCGGTCGAGCCAGCCGTTCGCCTCGGCGCCGGCGAAGACCGCCTGCGCGATGTTGAGCCGGTCGGGATAGGAGAGTTCCGGCAGCGCGAAAATCCGCTCCGGCATCGCCGCCGGATCGAGCACGAGATCGAACTTGTTCACGGGACCGAGGGTGCAGGGACGGCGTTGTCGGAACAAGGGCATCCCGGCACATCGTCCTTGACCGCGAACCGCGTGGGGCGAAAACTGCTCGCAGACCCGTCCGAGGAGGCCCGACATGGCGACCGCGAAGGAGCGCGCAGGCAGCAACCGCGCGCACGAGCTCGAGCTGATCATCAACGAGCTCGAGGAGCTCAACGAGGAGGTGCGCGCGAACGACATCTGGATCCGCACCCGCTGGAACCTGCCGAACCAGAAGGCGTGGCATCTCGGCGTCTCGGATCGGCCGTCCCCGTCGGCGCACAGCCTCACCGTCGAGTACCCCTCGGCCCAGCCCCATGTCTGGCGCTGGGGCGACATCGAGCCCTATCTGCTGAAGCTCGCCGAGCTCTGCCCGCTGGAACTGACCGAGCGGCAGTCGGTGCTGCTGACCAACCCCGCCTTCGGGCTGACCGGGGTCAAGGTCACCAACACGATGCGGATCGCGATCTCGATCTACAAGCGGGGCGACGACGCGGAGTCGCATCTGCACACTCCGAACGCGAGCCGGACGATCATCTCCGACAGCGGCGGCTACACCATCGTCGAGGGCGAGAAGATGTACCCGAAGCGCGGGGACCTGGTCTTCACGCCCAACGGCACCTGGCACGAGCACGGCAACGACGACGACACTCCGGTGATCTGGGCGGATACGCTGGATTGGCCGCTGATCGACTTCCTCGGCTGCGCCTGGGCACGCGACGACACCGAGAACGCGGTCGAGCACGGCAACCCGGCGGACGGCTTCTCCGGGCGGTTCTACGGCCGCGCCGGCATCCGCCCGTTGTTCGCGCCGCATCACAGGGGCAGCGGCCAGGGCAACTCGCCGATGTTCCTCTATTCGGGGGTCGATATCCGCGCCGCGCTCGGCGATCTCGCGGGCTTCGACGGCGATCCGCACGAGGGGATCATCGTCGAGCTGGTCAACCCGGAGAACGGCGCGCCGGTGTTCACCACGATCTCCTACCGCGCCCAGCTCCTGCGCCCGGGCGAGGCGACGCAGCCGTTCCGCCACACCGCGTCCACGATCTACTGGGTGGCGGACGGCGACGGCACGACCGAGGTGGACGGCGAGGAGATGGGCTGGGCGCGCAACGACTTCTTCGTGGTGCCCAACCACCGCTGGCGGCGCTTCGTCAACACGGGCAAGACCGACGCGATCCTCTACAGCTACACCGACCGGCCGCTGATCGAGAAGCTCGGCCACTACCGGGCGCAGGGCAGGAGCGAGAGCGGAGCCGTCGTGGAGCTGGGGTAGCGCCGGCCCTGCGACACGCGGCTTCGCGCTACCCAGGGTGAGGGAGTCGCGCGAAAACCCTCATCCCGAGTAGGCGCGCAGCGCCGTATCGAGGGACGCTTCACCCTTCGTCGATCACTGTGTTGCGTAGCGTGCCGATGCCGGTGACCTCGACCTCGACGACGTCGCCCGCTTTCAGCCACTTGGGCGGATCGAAACGGGCGCCGGCGCCGGTCGGCGTGCCGGTCGAGATCACGTCGCCCGGCTTGAGCGCCGCCCAGGTCGAGACGTAGCTCACCAGGTAGGCGAAATCGAAGATCAGGTTGGCCGTCGTGTCGTCCTGGCGGACCTCGCCGTTGACCCGCCCGGTCACCCGCAGGTCGTCGTAGCCGGAAAACTCGTCCGCGGTCACCAGCCAGGGTCCGACCGAGCCGCAATTGTCGAAGTTCTTGCCCTGGGTGACGTTGAACTTGCCGTGCCGCATCCAGTCGCGGATGCAGCCCTCGTTGAGACACGTAAGCCCGGCGATATGGTCCAGCGCGCGTTCGCGCGGGATACGCCGCCCCCCCTCCCCGATGACGACCGCGATTTCGGCCTCGTAGTCGAGCTGCTCGGATTCGGGGGGGCGTAGCAAGGGTTGTCCGTGGCCGACCAGCGTGTCCGGCACCCGCATGAAGACGCTCGGGAAGGGCGGCAGCGAGGAGTCGTCGTACTCCTCGTTCCGGTGGGCGTAGTTGACGCCGATGCAGATCGTCTTTTCCGGCCAGAGGATCGGCCGCAGGAAGGCGATCTCGTCGAGGCGGTAATCCGCCGGCGCGCCGCGCGCCGCCGCTTCCGCCCGGCGCCGCGCCTCGCCGTCCAGCAGATCCGCCACGCCGGTCGTCCCGGGCATTCGCGGGCCGAGGTCGATCACGCCCTCGCCGTCGACCGTGCCGAAGGATCGCCGCCCCCCGGCCTCGAAGGACATCAGTTTCAAGTCGTCACCCCCTCAGATATCCATCAGATCGCGCCAGCCCCGCCAGAACCCGCGCACCGAGACTTCCGTTGCCCGCGACCCGGGGCTGGGCACGACGTCCCGCCCGCCCATCTCGACCAGCGAGGCCTTGTCGGGCTCGCTCCTTGTGCCCTGCCGGACCCAGCTTCCGACGATGCCGTCCTCCATCGAGATCAGCCCGGCCGGGCCGATCAGGTTGCTCTGGTGGACGCGCGCGGCCCGCTCCGCCTCGCTGTCGTCCGCGCAGCCGAGAATACGCCAGGACAACTCGCAGGAATCGGGCCCGGTCGGCGTACAGATCCTGAGCGCGATCGAGTTCAGCGTCTGCTGCAGGACGAAGTTGGGAAAGACGCTCTGGATCGCGAGCGTCGTCCCGCACTCGAATTCCGGCCAGCCGCGCACGATGCGCGGATCGGCGATGTCGTAATCGTCGTCCGCGGCGCGCAGCTTTTCCGGATCGTATTCGGGCTCCTCCCGGTCGGTCGCGGCGATGGAGTAGCTGATGTGGTGCCAGCCGCGATCCGACAGCCTGATCCCTCCGTCCATTGACAACCGGTTGATCCGCGTCGCGGTGAAGAACAGATGGAGCAGGCTCGCGTGATAGGAATCGCGAACGTTCTCCATGTAGAGCTTCCAGTTGTTCGCCATCGACTGCGTGTAGGTGCCGAGGATCACCATGTCGCGCCCGACGACACGGTCGATATTGGCGCACATCTCCGGGCCGAGATAATCCTCGAGCGGTGGCGTGTCGTCCGACAGGGTAACGAACACCAGCCCGCGATAGACCGCGACCCTGAGGGGCGTCATCCGGTGGGCCGAGAGGTCGAAATCCTCCGGCATGCCGCCCTTGCCGCCGGCGCCCTTCTGGAACGCGACCGAGGTCAACCGGCCCGACAGATCGTAGGTCCAGTTGTGGTAAACGCAGGTCAGCCGCCCGTCCGCCCGCCCAGCCTCGTCGATGCAGACCAAGTTGCCGCGATGGACGCAGCGGTTGACCATCGCGTTGATGCCGCCGCCGGCATCGCGGACCGCGACGATCGGGGTGTCGCCGATCCGGGCGCGCCGGTAGTCGCCGGGCTCCGGGATCTCCCGGTCCATCATGACGAAATGCCAGACCGGCCCGCGGAAGATCCGATCCTGCTCCGCCTCGTAGATCCCGGGGTCGGAATAGACCCGGAAGGGAACCCGGCTTACCCCCTCCCCCGGCCACTCGAAAATCGACTCGACCGTCACCCCGCGGTCCCTCCGCGCGTTCCATTCCGCATCGCGGCGCGCACTATATCGGCGCTCCCGGGAAGGCGCCATTCGCCGGCCCCGCGCGCGGACGCCCGAGGAAAAACTGCGGGGGGTTACCCGATTGTCAGTTCAGGCAGGGCAAGCGTGTCGTGCCGGATAAAGCAACGATACGACACGTCAGGTACGCGCATCGACCCAGGGATCGACGGTCTCGACGCCGGTGTTGCGGAACTCGCCGGTGTTCCTCGTCACGACGGCGAGACCGCGCGTGGCGGCCGCCGCGGCGAGGAAGGCGTCCGGCACGTGGTCGTCGAGCGCCTCGCCGCGGCGGCGCTTGCCCTCCATGATCCGCGCACACGCCTGCGCATCGGCCAGGGTCCACTCGACGATGCGGTCCTCGAACAGTTCGTCGAGAAGGTCGTGGAACCGGTCGGCGAGTCCGCGACGCCGCCGACCGGGAGCCAGACGGCCGATGCCGTCGAGCACCTCCCAGACGGTGACGGATGAGAGGCCGAGGCCCTCGTCGGCGATGGAGTCCAAAAAGGCCGCGACCCGCGGTTCAGGCCGTGGACGCATCATTTCGGAGACGACGTTGGTATCTATCAGCCAAGCGAGCGGGACAATCATTCGTCCTTCTCGCCGGAGAAAGTCAGCGGTTCGTAGCCGCAACGAACCGGGGGCGGAAGATCGACGCCGTGATCCTCTCCGAAATGACGCGCGAAGGCCTCGGACGGCTTCGGCCGACACTCGGTCTTGATGCGCTTCTCGTGGATCAGGCGGCGGACCAACTCTTCCATCGAGACGCCGACCTGCCGCGCCTCGCGCCGAAGCCAGGATTTGTCTCCCGGATCGATGTCGCGAACGGTGATGCTGCTGCCCATGCCGGCGCCTTCTGTTCGATCGGGAGCCCGTCTGCGGACCGCCAATCAAATTATGCCATCAGGAATCGCAGGTCAAAGGCTTGCCATTATCGCTTGGCTGGCAGGCCGAAGTCGCGGATTTCCCTCTCGGACGCCGGGGTCGCACGAAACGAGCGGCGGTTCTCAACAGGTCGGCGCATGTATGCCATCGAACCGTCGCCGCGATACCCTTCGGGGATACCGGTGTCGCTAGCAAGTAGATTTGTCCGGTTTTTCTAGCACATGGATTGACCGCTTCTGTTGTGGTTGTTGGGGCCTGTGGGGAAGTGGTCAGGCGCGGAGCGGCTGTCCACTTGTCCACAGGCCAGCGGCGGGTCGCGTCG
>JAJDVM010000107.1 GCA_022826125.1 Defluviicoccus sp. | reverse complement strand
GCGATCGTCAGGGGGGTGGGCCTGTACCTGCTCTGGGGGGCGTGGGCGCGTATACGCCACCGCAATCGCCACACCGGCCCACATAGCCGCCCCCACGCCCGCGACATCGAGACCCGGTTCGCCGGAGGCAGGGCGACCGCTCCGCAGACCGTCGGTTTCGGGCTGGTCGGCGGGTTGATCCCCTGCCCCGCCGCGATCACCGTGCTGCTGCTTTGCCTCGGGATCGGGCAGTTCTGGCTCGGCGTCGGGATGGTCGCCTCGTTCTCGATCGGCCTTGCCGTCACCCTGGTCGCCGCCGGCATGGCCGCGGTCCTCGGGCTCCGCTACGCATCGAAGCGATTCTCGGGAGCGGACCGGTTGTTCGCTTCGGCGCCCTATGTCTCCGGCGTTCTGATCCTTCTGGTCGGGACCTACATGACCTATTCCGGCTGGTCCCACCTGGCGCCGGCTGCCGGCGCTTAGCCCGGGCCGAGCACGTCGACGACGATCTGCCGGTATTCCTCCCGGGTCGGCACAACGCGGGCGGCAAGGTTGAAGTGACTCGCGGCGGCGTCCGCGCTCATGTCGTCGAGATCCGACTTGTCGTAGCCCGCCTCCCGGAGCGACGCGGGCAGGCCGAGGCGGGCGTTGAGCTCCTCGATGCCGCCGGCGACGTCGGGCCCTCCGCCCTGCCCCATGGCGGCGGCGACGTCCGCCAGTTCGGCATCCAGCCGGCCCTCGTAGAAGCGGACGACGGCCGGCGCGCTCACCGTGACCAGCATGCCGTGGTGAAGATCGGCGTCGCCGAGGGTGTTGGCGAGCGCATGCACCGGGCCGAGCCCGCGATAGATCGCCATGCCGCCTTGCAGCGCCGCCATCTGCATGTGCCACCTCGCCTCGCGGTCGGACCCGTCGACGCAGGCCCTCTCGACGTAGCGCACGACCCGGCTTATGCCGTCGAGCGCGATCGCCGCGCCCGGCGGGTCGTCCTTCTTCGCCAGATAGGCTTCGAGGCAGTGGCCGAACGCATCCATGCCGGTCGCCGCGGTGAGCGTGGGCGGCAGGGTGAGCGTCAACTCCGGATCGCAAACCGCCAGGTCGGGCTTGATGTGCACCGAGCGCAGGCCGAGAGCGCGGGTTGTCGCGTCCGGGTGGATGCCGCCGCCCATGGTGAGCTCGGCCCCGGTTCCCGCCGTCGTCGGTACCGTGACCAGCGGCGCGACGGCGGCCGTGACCCGCGCGGGATCGTTCAGATAGTCGAGAATCGGCCCGTCATGGGTGACGGCGACCCGCACCGCCTTGCCCGAATCCATCACCGAGCCGCCGCCGACGGCAAGCACGCCGTCGCAGCCATGCTCGCAATACGATTCCGCCGCCGCCTCCACCCCGGCGACGGTCGGGTTGGCTGGAATGCCGTCGAACAGGGTCGCCTCGATGTCGGCGGGGAGCGCGTCGAGCACCCGTTTCGCCACCCCGTGCTCAACCAGCCCCCGGTCGGTCAGCAGCAGGGGACGCCGGACGCCGAGCGCGGCGAGCTCGCCGCCGATGGAGCCCACAACGCCGAAATCGAACAGAACGCGCGGATAGGCCAGCAGCTCGGGCATCGGGGTCAGTCCCTGGTCACGTTCCAGACTTCCTCGACCACGGTGCCCGCCTCGCGGATTACCTTCGAGACCGGGCAGAACTTCGGGAGCTCGGTCTTCACCTTCTCCATCTCGGCGTCCGAAGCGCCGGTTCGGACGTTGATCGTCAGCACGATCTTCGGGAACGGCACCTGGATCTCCTCCTCCAGCATGGCGCCGCGCCGGTCGAAGGTGGCCTCGGCCTCGACGGTCATGTCGTCGAACGCGATGCCGTGCTTGTGGGCGATCTTGTGGCTGATCACGTTGGTGCAGCCGATCAGCGACGCGACCAGCGTTTCGGTCGGGGTGAAGCCGAGATTGGTGCCGTCGCGCTCCTCGGGCTCGTCGATGACCGATTCCAGGTCCCGCACCTGCAGATCGGTGCGGGAATGGGTGGGGCAGGTCGCGGTGATGTGCTGCTGAACCGTGGTCTTGGGCCGGACTGTGACCAATGATCGTCTCCTTTCGTTCTGTCGGGGTGGAAAACGAAGGCTGCTTACAGCAACGCGACATCGAAGGGAACCGGAGGGCCGGGGCGCGTCCGCCTTGATCGCCGCCGCCAGTTGATGGATCATCCGCACCCTGCCGGGGAGGACGGGAATGGGACCGGGGACCTACGAGGCGGAGCGGGTCGGGAGCGACTTCGTGGAACGCTTCAAGGCGATCTGCCGCATGTGCCATGGCGGCTGCGGCACCGTCGTCGAGAAGGTGAACGGCACCGTCCGACGCGTGCTCGGCGATTTCTCGAACCCGGTCAACGAGGGGCTGTTGTGCTCGAAGGCGGGGACGCCCTCGATCGAGCAGCTCTACCACCCCGACCGGCTCGACCGCCCGCTGATCCGCACCGGCGAACGCGGCGCCGGAGAGTGGCGCGAGGCGAGCTGGGACGAAGCCCTCGCCCTGATCGCCGAGAAGATGCAGGAGACGAAGGAGCGCTACGGCGCCGAGGCGGTGGCTTTCGGGCGCGGCACCGGCGTCAACAACACCCACATCGTCTCGCGTCTCGCCAACCTGTTCGGCACGCCCAACGTCATCTCCATCGGCTATTTCTGCTACGGGCCCAGGGTCGCGGTCTGCAAGGTGACGGCCGCCGGCAAGTACACCGGCAAGTCGTGGGACACCGTCGCGGTGCCGGATTTCTACTCCGACCCCAAATGCATCGTCGAATGGGGCTCGCAGAAGCGCACCAGCAACGATCACGGGCTGATCGGCCACAAGCCGATGACCAACGCGCTCAAGAAGGAGCACGTCAACATCGTGGTCGACCCGCGCAAGCCGGCCTCGGCGGGGCGCGGCGACATCTGGCTGCCGCTCCGCCCGGGCACCGACGCGGCGATGGCGCTCGGCTGGATGCGGGTGATGGTCGACGAGGGTCTCTACGACAAGGAGTTCGTCGACAAGTACTGCCACGGCTTCGAGGAGCTGTGCGAGCGGCTGAAGGAGTACCCGCTCGACCGGGTGGCCGAGATCACCTGGTGCGACGCCGAGGAGATCGCGAAGGCGGCGCGGATCTACGCCACCACCAAGCCCGGCTGTATCGTCTGGGGCAACGGCACCGACCAGCTCGGCAACAACACATTCCAGGCGACGCGGTCGCTGCTGATCCTGATGGCGCTGAGCGGCAATCTGGACGTGCCGGGCGGCAACGTGTTCTGGCCGGCGCCGAAGCTCGACTACCCGGAGCTGTGGGACAAGCTGCCGCCGGAACAGGACGCCAAGCGCCTGGGCGGCGACCGGTTCAAGGCGCTCAACCTGACGCCCTACGCCTACGCCCACCCGCCGAGCCTGTTCCGCACCATGATGACGGACGAGCCCTATCCGGTGAAGACGTTCATCGTGGTCGGCAACAACACCGTCACCTGCTTCCCCAACTCGGCCCGGATCATCGAGGCGCTGAAGAGGCTCGATTTCTTCGTCGTGCAGGATTTGTTCATGACGCCGACCGCGGCGCTCGCCGACGTGGTTCTGCCGGCGGCCGGCAATCTCGAGCGCGACGAACCCCGGCTCCACCTCCACATCAAGGGGCCGGGCGGCACCTTCATGGATTCGGTGTCGCAGAAGGTGGTCGATATCGGCGAGCGCAAGTCGGACTGGGAGTTCGTGATCGAGCTCGGCCGCAAGCTCGGACTGGAGGAATATTTCCCGAGCCTCGACGTGTTCGCCGAGAACGCGCTCAAGCCGATGGGCGTGACCTGGGACGAGCTCAAGTCGCAGGACTACGTCAAGGTCCCCATCGAGTTCCGCAAGTACGAACGCATGGGCTTCGGCACGCCGACCGGCAAGTTCGAGATCTATTCCACCATCATGGAGGAGTGGGGCTACGACCCGCTGCCCGATCATGTCGAGCCGCCGGAAAGCCCGGTCTCCACGCCCGAGCGCTACGAGGAATACCCGCTGATCCTCAACACCGGGGCCAAGCAGCCGATGTACTGGCACAGCCAGGGGCGCCAGCTCCGCTCGCTCAGGCGCCTCAGCCCCGAGCCGCTGGTCGAGATCAACGACGAGACGGCGAAGGAGCTCGGCATCGAGCGCGGCGACTATTGCTGGATCGAGACCGTGCGCGGCCGCCTCCGCATGAAGGCCAACCCGCACGCTCGCACCCACCCGAGGGTGGTCTCGGTGCCGCACGGCTGGTGGCTGCCGGAGGCGCCCGGCCCCGAGTACGGCGTGTTCGAGGTGTGCTCCAACGTGCTGACCGACGACGATCCGGACAATTGCGACGTGGCGCTCGGCTCGAGCCCGCTCAAGGGGCTCCTGTGCAAGGTCTACAAGGCCGACCCGCCCGAGATGAAGCGCGCCAGCCTGCCGGACGAGGTGCCGGAGGCGGTGGTCGCGAAGGAGTTGGCATGACGGAGCCCGCCGCCACGATCGACGACCCGGTGATCCGCAACGACTGGTACGCGGTCGCGCGTTCGAGCGACCTCGAGGAGGGCGGCGTGATGGAAGCCAGCCTCCTCGGCGAGACCCTGGTGCTGTGGCGGACCGGCGGCGAGGTTCTCGCCTGGAAGGACCTCTGCATCCATCGCGGCTCGAAACTGTCGCTCGGGTGGGTGAAGGACGGGCAGATCGTCTGCCCCTATCACGGCTGGCATTACGACCGTACCGGCGCCTGCACGCTGATGCCGGCCCATCCCGAAATCCGCCCGCCGCCGAAGGCGCGGACCTTCGCCTACCGGGCGCGGGAAGCCTACGGCCTGATCTGGGCCACGCTGGGCGAGCCGGAGCACGATCTGCCGCCGTTCCCGGAATGGGAGGACGACGGGTTCCGCAAGGTGCTCGCGGGGCCCTATTTCTTCCGCGCCAACCCGTTCCGCACGGTGGAGAACTTTCTCGACGTCTCCCACTTCCCTTACGTCCACGCCAATCTCAACGGCGACCCGGACCGGCCGGACCCGATCGAGGATTTCGACGTCTTCGTCGGCGAGGACGGCATCCGCACCAGCGAGATCATGGTCTTCCAGCCTTATGGCGACCATCGCGGCATCCCGGTGAACGCCGGCTACACCTTCCACTGCCCGCGTCCGCTGACCGCCTATTTCTCGAAGAACACGGGCGACGGAAACCGGTTCTGCACCTTCCTCACCGTGACCCCGCTCGCGCCCGACGACTGCATCGTCTGGCTCCAGGTCGCGATCAATTTCGGCGAGGAGCTGACCGAGGCGCAGATCCTGTCGCGCCAGGACCGGGTGTTCGCCCAGGACAAGCGCATCGTCGAGACCCAGCGGCCCTACGAGATCCCCCTCGACCTCCGGGAAGAGCTGCACGTGCGCTCGGACAAGTACTGCGTCGCCTACCGCAAGTGGCTCAAGGATCTCGGCGTCGCCTGGGGGGCCAGCGCGTAGCCGCCGGTCTTATCCCTTCGAGACGATCCGGATCTTCTCCTCGCGGTCGTCAAGGTCCGCTTGGGTATCCAGCGCGTTGAAGCTGGGCACCACGCCCTTGACCATGTGGCGTAGGTGCTCGTGCCCGTCGGGATCCTCGGAGAGCATGGCGCGCTTGTAGCAGAGCTCGGGGAAATCGTGGATCGCGAGCTGGAGCGCCGGCGTCTCCGAGGTGCAGACATGGGCGTGATTCGACCAAGCCGGGGAAGTGGTCACGTCGCCGGCCTTCCAGTACTGGCGGTGCTCCTCACGGTCGATCCCGTCATCGTCGATGACCGTGTAGCCCTCGCCTTCGATCCAGTAATAGATCGCGATGTAATTGTGGCGGTGGAAGTCCAGGGTCTCGCCCGGCAGGATGGGCTGGAAGGAAAGGCTGATGCCGGGCGAGGCGCCGGCGCTCCCCGCGATGTCGTTGTTGACCAGCGTCACTCCGCGGCGCTGATCCGAATGGCGGCGGTTTTCCTCGTTGAAATATCCCATCGCCCGCCGGATATCGTCGCCGGACCACTTGGCCGGCCGCGTGTCCGGTTGCAGCAAGCGGCCGACGAAGGTGTCGATATCGACGATCTCGCACCAGTCGAAGCCATTCTCGTTGGTCCATTCCATAACCCCGGTCCTCCGGTTGAGTGTGCCGAACCCGACCTTGGCGGCTCGGCCGCGATGCCCGCATTTGACGCCCGGCGGTCGGAGGGCGCAAGACCGCTCCCCGGGCCGAGCCGGCCGGGACTCACGCCGGGGCGCCCGCCATCCGCCTCGTGGGCGTGTCGTCCATGAACATCTGGGCGATCCCGGCGGCGATCCCTATCGCCACGCCGATCTGCCAGGCGAGGTCGTAATTGCCCAGCGAGTCGAACAGGAGACCGCCGCCCCAGGCGCCGAAGAACGAACCCGCCTGGTGGCTGACGAAGGCGATCCCCGAGAGCGTCGCGACGAAGGAGAGACCGAACATCTGCACCACCAGCCCGTTGACCAACGGCGCCACGCCGAGCCAGAGGACTCCCATCATGGCGGCGAAAACCAGCGTCGTGGCGGCGGTGGCGGGCAGGCTGAAATAGACCACGATCAGCAGCGAGCGCAGGATGTAGACGGTGCCGAGCAGGATGTGCTTGGGGAATTTGTCGCCGAGCCAGCCGAGCAGGTAGCAGCCCGCCGCGTTGAACCCGCCGATCACCGCGAGCGACATCGCGCCGAGCTCGGGCGGTTGTCCGCACGATGCGAGATAGGCCGGCAGGTGGGTCGCGATGAACATCAGCTGCAGCCCGCAGACGAAGAACGCGACAGCCATGATGACGTAGCCGCGATGCCGCCCCGCCTCGCCGAGCGCCTGGGTGAAGGTGAGTCCGGCGCTCCGGTCCGGCACGAAGGGCACCTCGGTATCCTTCGGCCGGTCGCCCGCGCCGACGAAAACCGCCGCCGGCAGCATCACCCCGCACAGCCCGATGAAGCCGATGATCGCGAGTTCCCACCCGCCGAGACCGATCAGGGCCTGGGCGAAGGGCGCGGCGATGAACGCGCCGATCGAGCCGGCAGCCGCCACGGTGCCGAGGATCATCGAGCGCCTGAACGGCGAGATCACCTTGGCGGTCGCGGCGAGACCGAGATTGAGCGCGGTGCAGGCGAGCCCGACGCCGATCATCAGCCCGAGCCCTACGATCAGCGTCAGCGGACCGGTCGCCGCCAGCGTGAGCGCGAGCCCGCCGGCGAACAGGAAGGTGCCGAGCACGGTCACGACGCGGCAGCCGAACCGGTCGGCGAGCGCGCCGATCATCGGCTGGCTGAGCCCCCAGACCAGGTTCTGGATCGCTAGCGCCAGGGTAAAGTCGGCGACCGAGACGTCGATTCCCTCGGTGACCGGGACGACGAAAAGCCCGAAGCTCTGCCGCATTCCCATCGAGAGGGTCAGCATGATGCTGGACGCGGTCAGCACCGTCATGGTCTGGGAACGGGTGTAGCCGGCCCGGTTGATCGCCATGCTCGACCTTGTGCTCGATCCGTGAACCGCGCCGCGATCAGGCGAACGACGGGGGCCCGCCGGGCGGCTCGATCCGGAACACGTTGAGGGTGAAAGAGACCAGACAATAATAGCCCATCAGCCCCACCAGATCGACCAGCCCCTCCTCGCCGAGGAGGTCGAGCGCGGCGCGGTAGTTCCCGTCCGCCGCCTCGCGGGTGGTCAGTACTTCCATGCAGAACGCATGAACCGCGGCCTCCGCCGGGTCAGCGAAGTCAGGCGCGGCACCCACGCGGATGGCCTCGATCGTGGCGCTCGCCAGCCCCTCCGACTCGGCGATGGGCGCGTGCGCGGCCCATTCGTACCCAGCTTCCCAGTAGCGCGCGACGGTGAGTATCGCGAGCTCGCGCAGCTTGCCGGGCAGCTCGCTCTCGTAACGCAGGTAACCGCCCGCCTTCTGCACGTGATCGGCGAGGCCGGGGCTGCGCACCAGGACCGGGAACGGCCCCCGCACGCTGCCCCTGGGGCCGTTCGCGATATCGTCGTGGACCCGGCGCTGTTCGGGCGTCATCTCCTGCGTTTCGAGCGGGGGCAATCGGCTCATGTCGGTCTTTCCTGTATCGGTCCTGCGTGGCAGTTTGACCCTATCACGAAGATCGAGGGGCGTCGCTCGATGGGAGGCGCGGTGCGCGAGTTCAACGGTGTCGCGGGGCAGGTCGACGGCGGCCGGCTGTGGCGCCGGCTGATGCAGATGGCGGAGATCGGCGCCATTCCGGGCAACGGCGTCAATCGGCAGGCGCTGTCGGAGGAAGACATCGCGGCACGCGAACTGCTGATCGACTGGGCGCGGAGGCGCGGTTATGCGGTGGCCGTCGACGAGGCGGCGAACCTGTTCGTCCGCCGGCCGGGCTCGGAACCCGATCTGCCGCCGGTGCTGACCGGCAGCCACATGGACAGCCAGCCGCGCGGGGGCCGGTTCGACGGCATCTACGGCGTGATCGCCGGGCTGGAGGCGATCGAGGCGCTGGACGACGCCGGGACCGCCACCAGGCGCCCGATCGAGCTCGTCGCATGGACCAACGAGGAAGGCAGCCGTTTCGATCCGGGCTGCATGGGCTCGATGGTGTTTTCGGGCACCGCGCCGCTGGAGCGGTTCGAGGACGCGGTGGACACCGACGGAATTTCCTTCGGCCGGGCGCTTTCGAGGACCCTGGGCGCCACGCCCGACCTGCCGCGGCGCCGTGAAACGATCCCGCCGGCGGCCTATGTCGAGGCCCATATCGAACAGGGTCCTGTGCTGGAGGCCGCCGAAGTCACCATCGGCGCGGTCACCGGCGTGCAGGGATCGCAGCGTTTCGTGGTCGAGGTGGACGGCGCGACCGCGCATGCCGGCACCACCCCGGTGAGGGGAAGGCGCGATGCCCTCCAGGCGGCGCTCCGCGCGGTCGCGCGGCTCAACGAGACCATGGCCGACCCCAACGACGTGCTCCGCTTCACTGTCGGCCGCTTCGAGGTCGAGCCCAACTCCCCCAACACGGTACCGTCCAGGGTGAGGTTCTCGATCGACCTCAGGCATCCGGACGGGTGGGAGCTCGACCGCCGCGCGCGGCGGATCCCCCGCGTCTGCGAGAATGCCGCCCTGCCATGCTCGGTCCGGATCAGCAGGACCTTCGACCAGAGGCCGGTCGCATTCGAGTCGGGCATCGTCGAGACGATCGAAAGAAGCGCGGCCGCGATCGACCAGCCCTCGCTCAGGATCCCGTCGGGGGCGAACCACGACGCGGCCTTCGTCGCCAAGGTGAGCCCGACCGCGATGATCTTCATCCCGTGCCTCCGCGGCGTCAGCCATCACGAGAGCGAGTACGCCTCCCCGGAAGACTGCGCCGCGGGCGCCCGGGTGCTCGCCGAGACCGTGCGGACGCTCGCCGACAGCTGAGGAGCAGAGATGGACGACCCCTACCCCCGCGACCTCGTCGGCTACGGCCGGACGCCTCCCGATCCGGAATGGCCGGGCGGGGCGAGGCTGGCGGTCCAGTTCGTCGTCAACTACGAGGAGGGCGGCGAGAACACCGTGCTCAACGGCGACGCCCACTCCGAGACGTTTCTCAGCGAAACCCCCGGCGGGTCCCCGGTCGTGGGCGCGCGCAACATCAACACGGAGACCATGTACGAATATGGCAGCCGGGCCGGCTTCTGGCGCCTGATGAGGCTGTTCGAGCAGCGCGGTATCCACTTCACCTGCTACGCGGTCGGGCTCGCCATCGAGAAGCATCCCGATGCCGCTATCGCGATGCACGAGGCGGGGCACGAGCTGGCGACGCACGGGTGGCGGTGGATCGACTACCAGCATGTCGACGAAGCGACCGAGCGCGAGCACATGAAGCTTGCCATCGCCGCGCACGAGAAAATCGTGGGAGAGCGCCCGCTCGGCTGGTACGGGGGACGGGTGAGCCCGATCACGCGGCGGCTGGTCGTGGAGGACGGCGGATTTCTCTACGACGCGGACGCCTATAACGACGACCTCCCCTATTGGGTGAGAATCGACGGCAGGCACCAGCTGATCGTTCCCTACACCCTCGACCAGAACGACATGAAGTTCGCGGTTCCGCCCGGTTTCACCTCGGGCGAGGGCTTCTTCGGCTATCTCAAGGATGCGTTCGACGTGCTCTACGCGGAGGGGGAGACGGCGCCCAAAATGATGAGCATCGGCCTCCACTGCCGGCTCGCCGGAAGGCCGGGCCGCGCGGCGGCGCTGGCGCGGTTCATGGATTACGTGCTCGGCCACGACCGGGTCTGGATCTGCCGGCGCGTCGACATCGCGCGGCACTGGCACGAACGCCACCCGCCGTCGGACGGTTGAGGGCGCGACCATGACCGGACCCCTCGAAGGCTTCCGTATCGTCGATCTCACCTCGGTGATCTCGGGCCCGCTGGCGACGATGATCCTCGCCGACCAGGGCGCCGAGGTGATCAAGGTCGAGACGCCCGGTGGCGGCGACTTCACCCGCGCCTCGGCGAACCGGCGCGGCGGGTTCTCGGCGTCGTTCGTCAACAACAACCGCAACAAGCGCTCGATCGCGCTCGATCTCAAGAACCCGAAGGGGCTGGAGGCGCTGATGGCGGTCGTCGCCGGCGCCGACGTGTTCATCCAGAATTTCCGCCCGGGCGTGGTCGAGCGCCTGGGCGTCGACGAAAAGGCGGTCCGCGCGGCGCGGCCGGACATCGTCTACGTCTCGATCTCCGGCTTCGGCCATCGCGGCCCGCTCGCGCGGCGGCCGGTATACGACCCGCTGATCCAGGCGATTTCCGGGCTGACGACGGTGCAGGCGGGCTCGGACGAGGTCAGGCCCCGGCTGGTCCGCACCATCCTGCCGGACAAGCTGACCGGCGTGACGGCGTCCCAGGCGGTCACCGCCGCGCTGCTGGCCCGCGAGCGGACCGGCAGCGGCCAGCATGTCTGGGTCTCGATGCTGGACAGCGTGATCGCGTTTCTCTGGGCCTCCGACATGGGAAGCCAGACCTTCGTGGGCGACGAGCTGCCGCAGCAGGCGGCGCAGAGCTTCATCGACCTGATCTACGAGACCTCGGACGGCTATATCAGCGTCGCCGTCCAGACCGACAAGCAGTGGCGCGGACTTACCGAGGCGCTCGACCGGCCGGAATGGCTCGACGATCCGCGGTTCGAGACCCAGGAATTGCGCCAGGTGAACATCGACGACCGGCTGGGCCTGACCCAGGAAGTCCTGAAGACGAACAGCTCCGCCCATTGGCTGGCGCGTCTGGAGGCGGTCGACATCCCCTGCGTCCCGGTGCTGACGCGAAACCAGATGATCTCGAACGAACAGATCGCGGCCAACGAGGTCGTCATCGAGACCGAGCACCCCGATGCCGGAAAGCTGCGCCAGGCGCGCCCGGCGGCTTTGTTCTCCGGGACCCCGACCGGCGCGCCCCGCCCCGCGCCCCGGCTCGGCGCCGACACCGAGGCGGTGCTGGGCGAGGCCGGGTTCGACGCGGCGGCGATCGCCGCGCTCCGCGAGGCCGGCGCGTTCGGCGGCGACGCGGCATGAAATTCGGCCTTTTCGGCGGCGCGACCGCCCGGCGCGGCGACGAGTCTCCGGACAGCCAGGGCTACGGCAAGCTGATCGACCTCGTGCAGGAGGCCGAGGGGCTCGGCTACCACAGCATCTTCCTGGTGGAGCACCACTTCACCGGGGCGGGCCAGGTCTCGGCGACCCTCAACCTTCTGACCTATCTGGCAGCGAAGACCGAGCGCATCCGTCTCGGAACCGCGGTCACGGTGCTGCCGTGGCACGACCCGGTGCTGCTCGCCGAGCAGGCCGCGACCCTCGACCTGCTGTCGCGCGGGCGCCTCGATTTCGGCATCGGCAAGGGCTACCGCGACGCCGAGTTCGAGAGCTTCCGTATCCCGAGGGAAGAGGCGCTGGAACGGTTCGAGGAATCGCTCGGACTGATCGTCAAGTCGTGGACCTCCGACGAGCGGTTCAGCCACAACGGAAAGTACTGGCGGTACGCCGACATCGTGGTCGAACCGCCCGTGCTGCAGAAACCCCACCCGCCTTTGTGGACCGGCGCCGGCACCGACGAATCCATCGCCCGAGTGGCCGGAGCCGGTCTCAACGTGCTCTTCGATCAGTTCGCCTCGTTCGGCCGCACCGGGGAGCGGCTCCGGGTATGGCGCGCGGCCTGCGCCCGGGCGGGAAGGCCGTTCGATCCAATGCAGGTCGGGCTTGCCCGCGCCGTCGTCATCGCGGACGACAAGCGCGAGTACGAGGCCGCGGTGCGGGCGCGCGAGGAACGGGTCGCGCGCATGGTCGGGTCCTACGGCGCCCTGCCGGGCGTCGACGGGGCTCAACCCGCGTCCTACGCCGAACCGGGCCGGGCGTCCGATGCGCTGATCGGAAACCCGGACGAAGTCCTGCGCCGGCTCCGCCGCCTCGAGGAGATGGGGTTCGAGTACATCCTGATCCTGCTGCCGGACGACGTGGAAACGCTGCGCCGTTTCGCGCGCGAGATCATGCCCGAACTCCAGGGCGAGGGAGTGCCGGCGGAGTGACCTGCTGAAGGATTTTCCGGCCGGGCACGATCGCAGCCGGCTGTCGCCCGGGAGGTCCTCACCCTTCCCTCTCCCCGCCTCCTCCTCGCCTTCCCCCCTCCCGCAAGCGGGAGGGGCCGGGGGAGGATGGGTCGATACAGACCGCCGCGACCCGGTCAGCTCGGAAAACGCTGTAGTTTGATGCGTAGCGCATGGCGCGACCGTGGCGCGTCCCTCGATACGGCGCTTGCGCGCCTACTCGGGATGAGGGGTTTTTCTCCTCCAAATCAACGATATCCTCACCCTGAATAGCCGCGAAGCGGCCTATCGAAGGGCTTGCCTCGGCGATTCCGGGAAAAACGGACACGCTCCAACTTCGACAACCCTTCCGCCCCGTTCCCCTACCCCGACTTCCGCAACTGAGCGGGCATTTCAACTAATTTGACGGGTTTCCGGCCGGAGAAATGGCGGATTTCCGGGCTTTGCGTCTCCGGATCCGCGTGTAGTGCCGACCTACCCCCTTGATCGGGATGCGGGCGCGG
>JAJDVM010000193.1 GCA_022826125.1 Defluviicoccus sp. | reverse complement strand
GTGGTCAAAGCGGATATCGCCAAGCGCCAGACGGCCGCCGTCTACCTGAAAGCCCTTACGGCCGAAGGCCTCCTCGAGGAGATCAAGGCGGGACGCGAGAACCTGTACATCAACCCGCCGCTCCTGGCGCTCCTGCACGAGCGGGCGTGAGTGACCCAACCCTTTCCGCCGCGTGCCGCGAAGGACGCCAGGTTCTTACACCGCCGGTCACAGCTGTTGGACAAATCGTGGGACAAGAGATTTCGGCCTATCGAAAAGTCCTATAATTCAATGGTGTTGGATCGCCTTTCGACTCCTGCTCTTTCCTCACAACCTACGTCGCTCGTATATGGCGCGCACCTACGTGACGGGCCCCGCGCCGTGGCGCGCCGCATGATCCCCGGCGCGCACCACGACGATGTCCTGGCCCGGCGCGTCATCGGCGAATGGATCGGCTTTTACAATACCCAGAGGCCTCACTCGGCGCTCGGCGGGCGGACGCCGGCCGAGGCCGATCGAGGCGAGGGGTCTGTGGATATGGTGGACAAGCCGCTTCGCGCCTTGACCACATACCCACGGGCGCAACAGCAGCAGCAAGAAGAGAGATTCAAGGGGATTCTGGCGGCCTGAACTTCAACCGGAATACACCTTAACCGAGCCGTCAGGCTGTCCGAAAAGGCGAGGCCACCTCACCCCTTGAGCCCCAGCAGGGTGCCGACGAAGGGATAGGTGGAGCCGAAGGTAGCGGCGTTGAGTATCCCCGCGAGCCCGGCCAGCGCGCCGCTCACCGCGAAGCCCAGCACGGTGACGCGGTCGATGTTTATGCCCACGCATTTGGCGATGTCGGGGCTCTGCGCCAGCACCCGGATCGCCCGGCCCCAGCGGGTGCGGGTGAGGAACCAGACCATGCCCAGCATCACCCCGACCGAAAGCGCGATGAGGAAGACCTGGAAGTCCGAGATCTCGATGGTCCAGGCGACCCGGTAATAGGTCGGATCGAACGGCCGGGGCACGTTCTGCGCGTGACCGTTGGTGAGCACGTGCACGAGGTTTTCGAGGAACACCGCGGCGCCCAGCGTCGCCACCTTGGTATTCCACCAATGACCGCGCAGCGGGCGCACGGCGGCACGCTCGATCGCCAGACCCGTAACCATTGCGACGAATATTCCGGTCCCCGCGGCGAGCCAGAAATTGTCGATGCCCATGTAATAGACCAGCAGCAGCCCGTAGGAGCCCACCATTAACGTCGCGCCATGGGCCAGGTTGAGCACGTTCATGGTGCCGAAGACGAGGTTGAAGCCGATCGCGACGATGGCGTAGAGCGCGCCCGTGGCGATGCCGATGAAGACCAGCTCGGCCAGGTAAGCCGACATCAACCCTCCCGCCCGGCGCTAGCCGCCAAGATAGGCATCTTTCAGGCGCTCCATTTCGGCGACCTCGTCGCTGGGGCCGCTGAATTCGATGCCGCCGATGCGCATCACATAGGCGCGGTCGGCGATCTCCAGCGCCTTTCTCACGTTCTGCTCCACCATCAGGATGTCGACACCGTCCTCGCGGCATATGCGCGCCAGCATGCCGAACACGCTGTTCAGCATGATCGGGGACAGGCCGAGCGAGGGCTCGTCGAGGAGCATCAGCCTGGGCCCCGGCATCAGGCCGCGGGCGATAGCGAGCTGGCGCTGTTCGCCGCCCGACAGCGACGAGGCGAGCTGCCCGGCGCGCGCGGCAAGCAGGGGAAACCGGTTCAGCAGCTCGTCCACCCGCTGCCTGGCCGCGCGCCGGTCGTCGAGCAAGTAGAGCCCGCCCACCAGCAGGTTCTCCTCCACCGTCATCCGCGGGAGCACGATCTGTGCCGACGGCACGTTGGCGATGCCGAGCCGGGCGAGATCGTGCGTCGGCACGCGGGTAATCTCCCGACGCACGCCGCCTGCGAGATAGTCCACCCGGCCTGCCGACGGCCGGACCAGCCCCATGATGGCCTTCAGCACGCTGGTCTTGCCGGCGCCGTTCGGCCCGAGCAGCGCGACGATCTCGCCCCGGTTCACCCGGAGCGATACATCTGTCGCCGCGACCACCGGGCCGTAGCTGATCTCGAGGCCCTGAACCTCGAGAACCGGGGCGACGGCGGGTGCGTCGTCAGGTTCCAAGATAGGCCTCGATCACCGCCGGGTCGTCGCGCACCGACGCCGGGCTGCCCTCGGCGATCTTGCGCCCGTGGTTCAGCACCACAACCCGCTCGGCGATGCGCATGACGACTGACATCTTGTGCTCGATGAAGATCATCGTCTTGCCGCGTGCGGCGATCTGCTGCTCGATCAGGTCCAGCGTCTCTCCGACCCATACCGGGTTCATGCCCTGGGTGGGCTCGTCCATCAGCACGATCTCGGGCTCCACCGACAGCACCCGGATCAGCTCGAGCATGCGCTGTTCGCCCAGCGAGCAGGTGTCGGGATAGTCGTGGCGGCGCGGATACAGCCGGCCGCCGCCGATCTCGGACAGCAGCGCGTTGGCACGCTCGCGCACCCGTTCGCGCTCTTCCCGCTCGCCCCGGTCGAAGGCGAGGCTGTGAAACAGCGTGCTCGTGCTGCCGGTGAACTGGGGCAGCTCGCAATTCTGGAGGATCGTCAGGTTGTTGAACAGCCGCGCGCTCTGGAAGGTTCTCGCGATTCCCCGGTGGACCACGCGATGCGGCTTCCAGCCCATGATCTCGGTACCGTCGAAGACCACCGAACCGCCATCCGCGGCGAGCAGGCCGGAGATGATATTAAACAGGGTGGTCTTGCCCGAACCGTTCGGGCCGATCACGCCGACGGTCTGCCCCTTGCCTGCCTCGAAGCCGACCCCGTCCAATGCGACGAGGCCGTCGAAGGACTTGCTGACGCCGGAAACTCTGAAAAACTGGCTGTCCATATCCTGTCCCGCCGACGGTTTCCCCGCCCGCGTCCTAGGCCCGGAACGCGGGCATGGTTTCATCGGCGCCGGTCACGAGTCCATCGACCGCGACCGCCCCGCTTCCTTCCTCGCGCACGATGAGGGGGTTGATTTCCGCCTCCGCCACCGACGGGTGGAAAGCCAGCCGCGACATCGCGACGATGGCGCGGACCAGCGCCGACACGTCTCCTGTCGCCCGGCCCCGATAGCCGTTCAGGGGGGCGAGGCCCTTCACCTGTTCGATCATCGCGTGTGCGGTCTCGGGGGTCACCGGCGCGACCGCGAAGGCGGTGTCGTCGTATATCTCGGCCATCACCCCGCCGACCCCCAGCATCGCGAGCGGCCCCGCAACCGGGTCGCGCCGGTATCCGACGATCGCCTCGACGCACCCCTCGATCGTCGCCTGCACCAGCACACCGTCGAGGCGGGCCTCGGGGGCCCGGGCGCGTACCTGCTCGACGATCGCGCCGTATTCACGGGCCACGGATTCGGCATCGGCGATGCCCAGCCGCACGCCTCCAAGCTCGGATTTGTGCGCTATGTCCGGCGATGCGACTTTCAGCGCCACCGGGAAGCCGATCCGCGTCGCATTCCGCGACGCCTCCGCCGCATCGCACGCGATCGCGCGGGGAGCGGCCTCGATGCCTAGCGCCTCGAAGAAGGCAAGCGCAGCCGCCTCCGTCAGCGTGCCACGGATCGCGGGCGGCGCGGCCGCGCCGGGCCGCGTATCCCCGGGGGAGGGCCGGGGCGGCCTCCACGCCAGCAGCCCGCGAAGGGCTTCGGCGCAGGCCTCGGCCGAGCGGAAGGCGGGAATGCCCGCGCGTGTCAGCCTCTGCTGGGACGCCGCCGCATCCGGCACCAGATAGACCAGCAGCGGCTTTTCACGCCCCGCCCAGGCGGTCAGTGGCTCGACCGCGAGCTCCGGGTGGAACTGGGCCGACGACCCGACGACCATCACCACTGCGGATACCTCCTCCGAGCCGAACAGATCGCCGATTACCGCGCCGACGATCTCCGGCCTCGCCCCGGCCAGCGTCAGGTCGACCATGTGGCGCTGGTTCTGGGCGATGCCGAGACACCGCAACCGTTCCACGGTGTTCGGCGGCGGTTCCACCACGTCCACGCCGGCTTGCGCCAGGCTGTCGATCACCATCGTGCCGCCGCCCCCGGTGGTGGTGGCGACAGCCACCCCGCGGGCCGGACCGGGCACGCGCGGACGGCGGCCGGAGAACAGCCGGGGCGACTCGACGAAACTCTCGAACATTCGGACCTGGGCGATCCCGTGATCCGCGAGGAAGGCGGCGATCGCCTTCTCCGACGTGGTCAGCGCGCCGGTATGGGTCGCGGCGATGCGCCGTCCTGGCTCGGAACGGCCGACATGGCAGGCGACGACCGGCTTGCCGACGCGCGCGGCCCGTTGCGCGAAGCCGATCAAGAGGTCCCGCCGCCGCAGCGTCTCCAGGAACAGAAGGATCGTATCCGTCTCGTCATCGTCGAGCAGCAGTGAGCCGATTTCGCCCACCGACAGGTCGGCCTCGTTGCCCACCGAGACGAGCTTCGAGAATCCCGTATCGCGGGCTTCGCCGTGCGACAGGATCGCGCCTATCAGGCTGCCGCTCTGGGAGACGACCGCCGTGCCGCCCGGGGTGAGCGACGGCAACTCCAGCACGGCATTGGCACTGAACCCGAGCCCCGACGCCGGGTTGATCAGGCCGATGCTGTTCGGCCCGAGGATGCGCACGCCCGATTCGCGGGCGACGGCGACCATCCGATCCTGTCGGCGCGCGCCCTCGGTGCCGGCTTCCGCGAAGCCGCCCGCCAGGATCGTCGCGCACCGTACCCCGGCGGCGCCGCAGGACCGGATGGTCGAGCGGATGGTCTCCGGCGCGGCGACCATGATGAAGACATGGTCGACGGGCCGGCCGATATCCTCCAGCCTGGGATAGCATCTGAACCCGCCGATCTCGTCGTGGCGGGGATTCACCGGGTGGATGGCGCCGCGATAGCCGTGTCTGGCGAGGAATTTGAGCGGCCTGCCGTTGGGCTTCGAAACATCCGCCGAAGCCCCTACCAGCGCGATGCTTCCGGGGTCGAATAGCGCCGTCGCCAGATCGCTCGACACGGGAAGACGGGCTTCAGGCGCGCGGCCGCGGCGGGCGCTGCGGGAACCGCCTGTCGAACACGTGCTCGGCGATGCGGTTGCGCATCATTTCCGTCGACCCGCCGGCGATCTGCCACCCGCGGCATTTCCGGAAACAGTATTCGACCAGCGTCTCGGTCGAATACCCGGTCCCGCCCATCACCTGCATCGCCTCGTTGCAGACCGCGAATCCCGCATCGTTGCAAAATGCTTTTGCGACCGACGTTTCGAGCGCGCTCGGGAAGCCGCGATCCGCGTTAACCGCGGCGCGATACAATAGCAGGCGCGCCGCATCGATCTTTATCTTCATCTCCGAAAATTTCCACTGGATACCCTGGAATTCGCAGATCGGTCGCCCGAACTGAACCCTGTCGACGGCATAGTCGCGCGCCTTGCCGAAGGCGAATTCGCCGAGCGCGAGAGAGCGCGCGGCGTTGCCGATCCTCTCGGCGTTGAAACCGGCGATCTGCTTGCGGAATCCGCCCGGCCCCAGGATGACGTTTTTCGCCGGTACATAGGCCGAGTCGAAATGAAGCGCGCACCAATCCTCGCCGTTGAGGTATTGCGACGGATTGCCGAGATAAAACCCCTCCGTTCCCCGCTCCATAAGCACCGATCCGATGCCGTCGATACCGTCGCCGAAACGCACATAGACAAGAAACAGATCGGCGTCCCGCGAGTTGCTGGTGAACACCTTGCCGCCATCGATGCGATACCCGTCCCCGTCGGGGCGCGCCGTCGTCGCCAGATCCGTCACCGCCGACCCGGCTTCGGGCTCGGTCATCCCAAGCGCCAGGATGCTGTCGCCGGTCAACAGCGCGGCGAGATACTTTTCCTTCAGCGCGGGGCTCGCATATTCGGCGAAGGTGCGAAGCGGGCCGAAATTGCCCGATTGCACGACATCGGCGCTGCGCGGGCAGCTTCGCGCCACCTGCTCGATCGCGATCACCGCATCCATCAGCGTGCCGCCCTGACCGCCATCCTCCGCGCGGACTGTTATTCCCATGAGCCCGTGATCCGCGAACAGCTTTGCCACGTCGCGCGGATATGCCGGGTCGTGCGCCCGCTCCAGCGCGCCAGCCGCCAGATGCCGCTCCGCGATCCCGCGGACCGAGTCCCCGAAAATCCGTTGCTCTTCCGTCAACTGGAAGTCCATGAAGGCGCTCCGCCGTGCAATTTGCGCGCATGCGGGATGGTGCTGCGGGCAATTACCCTATAACGATTCACGCGCCGGGCACAACCGAGGGACGGACGAGCCGGCGGCCGTCGGTTTGACAACCTCCGGGACCGGTGGCAGTGTCGGTTTGCCGCAATTTCGATCTGCTGAGTTGGAACCCCGCTTCAACGTGATACGGTATATCGACATCGGAGGAATTCGGACCCGCTACAGGGAGACTGGAGACGGGCCGCCACTCGTCCTTGTCCATGGCGGCGCGATCGGCACCGGTTCGTCCTGCGATGTCTTTTCCAGAAACATCGCCGCGCTCGCGGATAATTTTCACGTTTACGCGATCGACAAGATCGGCCAGGGCCACACCGATAATCCGCTCAGAGACGCCGATTATACGGTTGACTGCATGACCGCTCACGTGCATGATTTTATCTATGCATTGAACCTCAAGGACGTTTTCCTGGTCGGCCAGTCGCGAGGCGCGTTCAATTGCGCTTCGATCTGCGTCGACGACCCGGGACTGGTGAAGGCGCTGGTCATCTGTAACAGCGCCTCGATGGTCCCCGGCGTCGCCGCGATACCCGCATACAGCAAGACGGTGCGCGCCGACCGGTCCCATGCGGCCGGAACCATGGAGTGGATACGCTATCGTACCGCGAAGATGGCGTTCTCCGAAGATGCCTTCGACGACGCCTATTTCGAAGAATGGCTTTCGGTCTATCACCTCCCGAAATCGGTGCTGGCGCGCGGCCGGCTCGAATCGTTGCAGACCGCGCAATTCGAGCCCAGTGTCGATGTGGCAAAGGAGGCGCTGTTCGCGCGCATCGGTGCGGGCCGGTTGACGGTTCCGGTGCTGATCCACTGGGGTTCGGACGACCGCTCCGCGCCGCTGGCGCCCGACGGGCTCGCGGTGTACGACCTGCTCGATCGCGGCGGCGCCGAGGTTTCTCTCCACGCCGTCAGCGGGGCCGGGCATTTCGCCTTCCGGGAGAAGGCCGCTTCGTTCAACGCCCTGGCGACGGCGTTCTTCCTGGGGTGTCCCGACGGGAAAGCCGCATGACCTTCACCGATCCTTCGCTTGCGGCCCTGTTCAGGCAGGAATTCGAGTGGTGCAAGGTCGTCCCGGAGGAGAGCGCGGTGATCCTGATGGAGGCCGACTCCCGGGTCCAATACGCCCAGGCCGCTCAGGCCGCGCTGGCCGCCATCGGCGCGCGCTCTATCCAGGTCATGCTGCCGAGCGGAACCGCACCGCAGACCGGAACCCCGAGCATAGAGCGCGGCTCGACCTCGGTGGTGCTGAACCGCTACCCGGAGGTGACGGAGCTGCTCAAGAGCGTCGACTTTGTCGTCGACCTCACCCTCGGCGGGCTGATCCACTCCGATCAGCGCGCCGAGATCCGCAGCAGCGGAACCCGCATCCTGCTGATCAAGGAGCCGCCCGACGCGCTGGCGCGGCTTATCCCGACGGAGGAGCGCCGCGACCGGATCGACCGCGCCGTCGCCCGGCTCGGGAAGGCCGCCGAGATGAGGGTTACCTCGCCCGCCGGCACCGAATTCCGCGCCGATCTGCGCGACAGCCGGGTGCAAGGCGCCTACGGGTTCTGCGACAAGCCCGGCGGGTCCGCCACCTGGGCGACCTGCGCGGTGCTAGCCTATCCCCGATCGCTGGCGGTCAGCGGCGACGTGGTGCTCGCCAGCGGCGACATCGTGTTTCCCTTCTACCGCTACGTTCAGGACGAGGTGACGCTTCGCTTCGACAAGGGCTTCGTCGTCGAGGTTATCGGCTCCGGCCTCGACGCCGAGCTGATCCGCGACTATTTCGCGCGCTGGAATGACCCCAACGCCTATGGCATTTCGCATGTCGGCTGGGGGCTGCACGAACGCGCGCTGTGGGACGCGCTCGCGTTCTACCCGAGGGAGGAGGCCTCGGGGGTCGACGGAAGGAGCTTCGAGGGAAATTTCCTCATCTCGACGGGGCCCAACTACGCCGCCGGACGTCACTCCAAATGCCACTTCGACATCCCGATGCGGCGTTGCACCATCCATCTCGACGGCGAGCCGGTCGTCGTGGACGGCAGGGCGGTGGACGGCTTCCGGGGAGATCGGCAATGAAATTCGCGCCGTTCGTGAACATCCAGTGCCGCGAAGGGCACGACTACCCGGCGGTGTATCGCGCGCGCATGGACGAATGCGTTCTTGCCGAGGAGCTCGGCTTCGACGCCTTCTGGCTGGCCGAGCATGCGTTCGTCGAGCATGGGCGGCCGTCGCCGGCGGTCTCTCTCGGGCATCTCGCGGCGCGCACCAGCCGGATACGGCTCGGCACCGCCGTTTCGGTGCTCACCTGGCACAACCCGCTGGAGGTCGCCCAGGACTACGCCACCGTGGACATCCTGTCGGGCGGCAGGCTGAATTTCGGAATCGGCCGCGGCGGGCAGAAGCACGAATTCGACGGCTACGGCGTCGACTGGCTGACCTCGCTCGAGCGCTACCAAGAAGCCTATGAGATCGTGCTCAAGGCCTGGGAGGGAAAGCCGTTCTCGTTCAAGGGGCGGTTCTTTGAATTCCCCGAGCTCTACGTCAACCCGATGCCAGAGCAGCGCCCGCATCCGCCGCTGTTCCAGCCGACCCTGTCGCCGGCATCGATCGCAGCGGTGGTGCCGCAGAACATCACCCCCATCGTCGGCGCTTCGTTCAGCTCCCGGGACCGCATTCGGGACAATTTCGCGAACTTGGCCCGGATCCTGGAGAGCGAGAAGCGAACCGACATGGACCGCATCGCACATCCGCATATTTTCGTCGCCGATACCGTGGATCAGGCGCGCAGGGACGCGCGCGAATCCGTCGAATGGCTACTTGAGGATTTCGCCGGCACCTTCGACCTGCCGGAGGGCGAGGACTACCCGGAGCAATTCATTGGCCGGAAGAGGATCGGCGAGTACATCCGATCGCTCTCGTTCGACCGGGTGATCGAAGAAGACCTGATGTGGATCGGCGACGCGGACTATATCGCCGAACGGCTCGTCTGGCTGCGCGAGGACTGCAAGGCCACCTACGTGATCTCCAACATGAGTCCGGGCGGGATGGAGCACGAGAAGGTCGCGCGGTCGATGGAACTCTTCGCGACCAGGGTTATGCCGCGCTTCCGGGACGGTTGAGCGGCACTGCGATGATCTATCGCGGCAAGGCGGCGGTTCTCGGCGACTACGTCTCCGGCGATGTCATCCTGCCCGCCCGCTTCGCGTTCCTCGATCGCGAGGCGATGGCGGAACACGTGCTGGAGGAGCTCGACGAGACAGCGAATGCCCGCGTGCGCCGTACCCCGGTCCTGGTCGTCGGCGTGGCCTTCGGCTACGGGACGGGGCGCGAATCCTCGGCCCGCGCCCTGCGCGCGGCGGGTGTCAGGGTAGCGGTCGGCGGCCCGTTCGCGCGAATGTTCTACCGCAACGCGATCAATAACGGTCTCCTGGTGCTGGACTGCCCGGCGCTCGCCCGTGACGAGGTGGAGGACGGCTGCGACATCGAGATCGACACCGGTTCGGGAAAGATCCGCTGCGCCGGACGCGACTACGACATCCCGCCGGTGCCCGAGTTGGTGAGACGGATCGTGGCCGCCGGCGACCTCGTGGAATACGGCCGGCGCCTGATGGCAGCGGGCGAGGAGGACCGGCCGGATGCCTGAGGCCGGGCTGACATTCGCGCAGAAGGTTCTCGCGCGCACCTCCGGCGTCGCCCGCCCGCAACCTGGGCAGATCGTCGAGGCGGAACCCGATTTCTCATATTCGCACGACTTCGCCGTTTACGTGATCGACGCGTTCGAACGCATGGGCGCGCGCCAGGTACTGCGCCCTGACCGGGTCGCGGTCTGCCTCGACCATATCATCCCGGCCGACAACATCCGCGATGCCAACAACCACGCCCGCATCCGCGAATTCTGCCGGGCCCAAGGGCTGCGCGAATTCATCGAGGGCGGCACCGGCATCTCCCACCAGGTCATGTTCGAGCAGGGGCTGGTGACCCCCGGTAGCCTGGTGATCGCGAGCGATTCGCACACTCCCTCGGGCGGCGCTCTCGGCGCGCTGGCGCTGGGCGTGGGCGAGACCGAACTCGGCTTCGCATGGGCGACGGGCCGCCTGTGGCTGAGGGTGCCGGACACGATCCGCATCTCCCTCCGGGGGCGGCTTCCCCCGGGCGTCCACGCCAAGGACCTGATGCTCCACATGATCGCCGAGCTTGGCGTCCTGGGCGCGGTGTACGAGGTCCTCGAATATGCCGGGCCCGTCGCCTCGTCGCTCACCCCGTCGGAACGCTTCACGCTGTGCAACATGAGCGCCGAGCTCGGGGCCAAGACCGGGGTGTTCCCGTTCGATTCGGTCACCGCGGACTTCCTCAACGGGCGGGCCCGGTTCGACTACGAACCCGTCCATTCCGACCTGGATGCGGCGTTCTCGCGGGAGTTGACGATCAATCTGGCCGGGCTACAGCCGATGGTTGCTCTGCCGGGGCGCGAGGATCGCGGCGTTCCGGTCGGCGAGGCGGCGGGGAGGAAGGTGGATCAAGTCTTCATAGGCTCGTGCACCAATGCGCGGGCCGACGACCTGGAGATCGCCGCCGGCATCCTGCGCGGCCGCCGCGTCGATGACGGGGTGCGGCTGATCGTTGTCCCCGCCTCGCGCGCGGTGATGGCCGAAGCGGCGCGGGCGGGCGACCTCGAGACGCTGCTGGAGGCCGGCGCCACCTTCATGCCGAGCGGCTGCGCGGTCTGCGCGGGGGTGCACCAGGGCGTGCTGGGCGACGGCGAACTGTGTCTTTCGACCAGCAACCGCAATGCCCCCGGCCGGATGGGCAACCGCAAGGCGGAGATCATGCTGTGCAGCCCCGCCACCGCCGCGGCGAGCGCGGTCACCGGCGTGGTGACCGACGCCCGCGAATTCGCGAAGGGCTAACTTCCCACGCTCTCGGCGTAGTTCGCCGAGGGCAGGTTTTCCTTCGGCCATTCATCGCCGTTCTCGAACGGGGCGACGCCGACGGCGTGGCGCGCCATGCCGGATTCCAACATCGCCATCGACACGATCTCAGCGACGCCCAAATCGTCGATGCCGTGGTTCCTGAGGGCTTGGAAATCTCGTTCTTCCGTCCCTTCATTGAACGCCACCTTGCGGGCGAAGCGCAGCACGTCCTTCCACATCGGCTCCAGTGTCGATGAGTTCTCGAAATCCATGCACTCCAGCACCGCGTCCATGCTCATGCCGAAATGCTCGATGAGATGGGTCTGGTGGTTGTTGATGCAGCGGGGGCAATCGACCTCCGCCGCGCAGACCAGCGATATCGCGTTGAGGAGCGGCTTCGGCAACGCTCCCGGTGTCGTCTGCAGGCGCTTGGTCAGCGTCCACCACCCTTTGAGGAGTTCGATATCCAGCGCAAAGAATCCCCAGGTCGGGGTCAGGAAATTCGCGCCTTTGGTCCTGCGGATGTCGTCGAAGATCTCCGCGACCTCGCCATCGGCGAAATCGGGCTGGATCAGCTGCACCTTGTCCATCGTTTCCTCCGTACCGCGCTGGCGCACACTGTACCGTGAAGCGGGCCGTGACCGTGGTGAGAATTGCGGGTTAAGATCGCCGCGGCATGCTGATCGTCCGCGGCCTTGAGAAGACGTTCCGGCTGCGCGACTCCGAGGTGCGCGCCCTCGACGGTGTGAATTTCGATGTCGCCAGGGGCGAATTCTTCGTGCTGCTGGGCCCCAGCGGCTGCGGCAAAACCACCATGCTCCGCTCCATCGCCGGGCTCGAACGGCCGGACCGCGGCACCATCAGCATCGACGGCGAGCCGGTCGTCTCCTCCGGTGAGCGGCGCCACGTCCCGCCAGAGCACCGGCCGATCGCGATGGTCTTCCAGTCCTACGCCGTCTGGCCCCATATGGATGTCTACGAGAACGTCGCCTTTCCCCTGCGCGAAGGGGTTCGCAGGCTGCCTCGCGACGAACAGGATGCGCGGGTGTCCGAGGTCCTCGATCTGCTGGCGCTGTCCGGCCTCGCCGACAGGCCGGTGACCACCCTCTCCGGCGGCCAGCAGCAGAGGGTCGCGCTCGCCCGCGCGCTGGCGCTCCGGCCCAAGGTGCTGTTGATGGACGAGCCGCTGTCGAATCTCGACTTCAAGCTCCAACTCCGGCTGCGCGCTCAGCTCAAGGAGCTGATGCACCGGCTCGATCTCACCACCGTCTATGTCACTCACAACCAGGCCGAGGCGATGGAGACCGGCGACCGCATCGCGGTCATGGATCACGGCCGCATGGTTCAGATCGGCACTCCGCGCGAGGTCTACCGGCATCCGCTCGACGAATTCGTCGCGCGGTTCATCGGAGAAATGAGCTTGGTGCCGGCGACGCTGGTCGAAATCGCGGACGGCTTCGCGATGCTCCAGAGCGCCATCGGACGGATCCGCGCGCTGGCTCCGAGAGAGGGCGGCCTGTCGGCGGGCGCGCGCTGCCTGCTCGGCATTCGCCCCGAAGACATGCGGCTGGCGGACGGGGGCGCGGCCGCCGGCAACACGGTCGAGGGGGAGGTGACCGCGCGCCAATTCGTCGGTGAGGCGATCATCTACACGGTGCTGACGGGATCGGAGAGGCTTCGCGTCAAGCTCCACCACGGCGTCGAACTTGGCGACGGCGGGAAGATTTCCCTCCATTTGCCGCCCGAGCATTGCTCGGTCGTGGCGCCGGCGGTGGGAGGCGGCGAAGCCTACGAATCCGAGGAAACCCTCACCGGCGGGGCCGGCGGCGATGCGGGTTAGGCCGACCGGAATAGCCTGGGTTTTCGGGTTCGCAGCCCTGGGGCTCGCCTTCATCGTCGTTTCGCTTCTCGGCAACGTCGTCGGCAGCTTCTCGATAGAAGGCGATATTGGAACCTTCACGCTTCGCAACTACGCCGACATGCTGGCCGACGAGGCGCTCGTACCGGTCCTGCTGCGCACCTTCGTGCTCGGCGTCGGCAGCATCTTTTTCATGATGGCCTTCGCCTTCCCCTTCGCCTGGCTGATCACGCGGACCGATTTCCCGTGGAAGGGCGCGCTGTTCACGCTGCTGACCGCCAAGCTCGCGATTCCGGGCTTCATCACGGCCATGGCCTATGTCTGGCTGTTCAACCCGACTTCCGGGCTGGTGAACAAGATGCTGGGGGCAACCGGAGTCGACGGCCAGGCCGCGTTCGACGTCTATCAGCTCTCCTGGGTGTGTTTCCTGCAGGGGGTGGTGCTGACGCCCGCCTGCGTGTTCATGATGCTGCCGGCCTTCCGCAATATGGATGCATCGCTTGAGGAAGCGGCCTGGGTCTCCGGCGTCTCGCGGGCCCGGACGATCCGCCGCGTCGTGCTGCCGCTGCTCGCGCCCGGGGTGGTGGCCGCGGCCCTGTTCTTCTTCGTCATCGCTATCGAGATCTTCGACATTGTCGGGCTCATCGGCCTTCCCGGCGGCGTCGACGTGCTGGTCATCTGGATTTACGACGCCATGAATCCGATGATCGGCCTGCCCAATTTCGGGCTCGCCGGGGCCGTCGGCATGATGCTGTTCCTGCTCTGCGGCATCGCCATCGCGTTCTATGTCCGCATGCTTCGCCAGGCCGACAGGTACGCCGTGGTCGGCGGCAAGGGACGCCGGTTCTCGCCGCAGCCGCTCGGAAGGTGGCGCTGGGTCGCCGCCGCCTATGTCGGGCTCTGGGTGTTGCTCGCCGTGGTCATCCCGGTGATCACCCTGATCTGGGTGGCGCTGGTCCCCTATCTCCAGGCGTTCTCGATCGCCGCCGTGTCGACGATGACGCTCGTCAGTTTCGTCGACGCCATCGACTACATGATGGGCCCGCTGCGCAACACGCTGATCATCATGGCCGGCGCGATCGTGGTTTCGACGGTGCTGGCGACCAGCATTTCCTGGGTCGTCACCCGAAGCCGGAGCCCCGCCGCCCGGTGGTCCGACATGCTGGTGTTCCTGGCTCCAGCCGTTCCCACCATGGTCGCGGGCGTCGCCTTCCAGTTCCTCGGCATCTCGATCTATCACTGGATCCCGCTCTACGGGACGATCTGGCTGATCGCCATCGCCATGGGCACGCGGATGCTTGCCTACTGCACGCGGACCATGAACGCGTCATCGCTGCAGATTCAGTTCGAGCTCGACGAGGCTGCCCGGGCGTCCGGCGTTTCCCAGCTCGTCGCCTTCCGCCGGGTCTTCCTGCCCATCATGGCGCCGGCGCTGTTTTACGCGGCCCTGATGTCCGGCATGTTGGCGGCCCGCGACCTCACCCTGCCGCTGATCATGAGCGCGGGCAAGACGCACACGATTTCGACCCTGATCTTCGACCTCCAGACCAATGGCGACCAGAACGCGGCAGGCGCGATCGCGATCTACATGATCGTGCTGCTGGCCCTGCTCGCCGTGGCCGCGCACAGGATGACGGGGATGAGCGAGCTTGGCGTGGACTATTCGACACGGGGCAGAAGTCGCAGCCGCCGGCCGCGCGCCCGAACCGCGATTCCCAGCCCCGCCGAGTGAATCGGCGACGCCCCCGGCGGACGCTTGGCAGGCGCAAAGAAACCTGCCTACGATCAAACCCGACAAACCGAAACGACGAAAGGAGGCGTGCCATGTTGGGGAGAGGCATTCGACATGTGGGCGCGCTGGCGCTGGCCGTCGCAGCGCTGACGACTCTGACCTCGGGACCGGTCAAGGCGAGCGGTCTGCCGCCCGGCGTGCAGGCTCTGATAGAAGGCGCCAAGAAGGAAGGCGAGATCACGGTCTACGGCCGCACGCTGAAGCCCAGCGCGGTGCGGGCCTTTTCCAAGCGGCTCAACGCGTTCTACGGATTCCCCATCAAGCTCAACATGGGTGGGGGCTTCCACACCAAGAAGGCCGCCGAGGCGGCGCTGGCCATCAAGAACAAGGTGCCCACCGGTTTCGACGTGTTCTGGACGTCCTACAGCACCAGCGTGCGTCTTGAACGTTCCGGCGTGGTCCAGAAGGTCGACTGGGTCAGGGAGCTCGGCGTCCCGGCCTCGCTGCGGGCCAGCGAATACGGGGTCAAGTCGCACGACGTGAGCCTCTGCTTCGTCACCTACAACACCAACCTGGTGAAGGATTCCGAGGCACCCCGGAGCTGGGACGACCTGCTCGATCCCAAGTGGAAGGGCCGGATCGCGATGCCGCGCTCGCCGAGCCCGTGGATCTATCTGGCCACGGCGATCGGAGAAGAGAAGGCCACGGCGATGCTGACCGAGTTCATGGCGAAGGGCCAGGGGAAGATGATGGCGCGGTTCCCCGATGTCCGCGCCAAGGTCCTGACCGGCGAGTTCGCGCTGGCGATCGGGACCGACGCGTTCAAGCAGATCCGCCAGGGCGCGCCGGTCAAGATGGCGCCGATCGATCCCATCGCGCTGTCCAACTGGTCGTTCTACCTGATGTCGGATACGAAGAGCCCGAACCTCGCGAAGCTTTGGGCCTACTGGATCGCCACCGCCGACGGCCAGCAGGCGCTCAACGAAATCGACGGCACCGGTTTCGTCACCACCGAGGGGAACGATTTGAACAAGCTCGCCGCCGGCAAGAAGATCGGATGGCTGACCCGGGAATACGTCCAGGAGAACGGCCTCCGGCTGCGAAAGAAGTTCGGCAAGATCATGGGCTTGAGATAGCGGCACCGACGGGCGGCGCATTCGCGCCGCCCCACCCGTCCCCGCCGCCCGGCGAGGCGCCGTGAAGTTCTCCTACACCCACCACATGCCCTATACCGATGTGGCGGAGGCGGGGCAGGACTGGCCGGTCGCCAACAAGCAGTTCGATCCCGAGCGGGGGGCCGAGCTCTACCGCGAGTACATCGACAACAAGGTCTATGCCGAGGAGGTCGGGTTCGACTGGATCGGCTGCAACGAGCATCACATGAGCCCTTATGGGCTGATGCCGAACCCGAACCTTATCGCGGCCGCCGTCATCGAGCGCACGAGGACGGCCGGCATCCTCCAGTCCGGCAACATCGTCCCGCTGACCAACCCGATCCGCATCGCCGAGGAATACGCCATGCTCGACGTCCAGTCCGGCGGGCGGCTGATCGCGGGGTTCATGCGCGGGATCCCGCACGAATACGTCGCCTATAACGTGGCGCCCGACGAATCGTATTCGCGCATGCGCGAGGCTTGCGAGCTGATCCTCAAGTGCTGGACCGAGCCGGAACCCTTTGGCTGGGAGGGAGAGCATTACCGCTTCCGCGCAGTGTCCATCTGGCCGCGCCCGGTTCAGCAGCCCCACCCGCCTCTCGTGATGTCGGGCACGAGCCGGGAGTCGGCCACGCTGGCGGCAGAGCTGGGCGCGACGATGGGCGTGCTGCGGCTGACCAGCTTCGAGGGCGCGCGGGCGATGATGGACGTCTACCGCGAGGTCGCGCGCTGCAACGGCTGGGAGCCCGGACCCGATCGTTTCATGGTCGGCATGGGATGCTGCGTCGCCGATACCAGGCAAGAGGCGGTCGACACTATGAAGGCGGGGCAAAAGTACTTCTTCGAGGTCCTCGGCGGCGGTATTCGCACGGCGCAGCGCCTGGTGATCCAGAAGACCCGCTATTTCGAGCACGAAGACTCGCGGCAGAATTTTCCCGGGCTTCCAAGCAAGATCAAACAGGTGCCCATCGAAGAGCGGATCGAGAAGGGTTTGCTGCTCTGCGGCACGCCAGACATGGTGATCGACCAGCTCCGGCGCGTGAAGGCCGAGCTTGGGCATGGGCGCATGAACCTCAATATCAAGATCGGCAACACCCCCGACGATGCGGTGATGACGACCATGCGCCACCTCAAGGAGACCGTGTTTCCCGCGGTTCGCGACCTGTGAGCCCGCGACCCGCGCCGCCAGGCGACCGCGAAAGCGCCCGAGGATGAAGTTCAACTACTTCCACCTGATGCCGTGGACCGATATCGAGGAAACGGACCAGGACTGGCCGGTCGCCAACAAGAGGTTCGTGCCCGACCGCGCGACGGCGCTCTACGAGTCCTACATCGACACCATGGTGTACGCCGAGGAGTGCGGTTTCGACTGGATCGGCTGCAACGAGCACCATTTCAGCCCCTACGGGTTGATGTCCAACTGCAATCTCATCGGGACGGTGCTGATCCAGCGCACCAGTCGTGCGCGCATCGCCATGTTCGGCAACCTGGTACCGCTGCTCAACCCGATCCGGGTCGCCGAGGAATACGCCATGCTGGACGTCATGTCGGGCGGCCGGCTGATCGCGGGCTTCATGCGCGGCATCCCGCACGAATACGTCGCCTACAACATCCCGCCCAGCGAATCCTGGGAGCGGTTGGAGGAAGCGTCCGAGCTGATCGTCAAGGCGTGGACCGAGCCCGAGCCCTTCGGCTGGGAGGGGAAGCACTACAAGTATCGCGCCGTCTCGATCTGGCCGCGCCCGATCCAGCAGCCCCACCCGCCGATCCTGATGTCGGCGAGCAGCCCCGAATCCGCCCGCTTCGCCGCGCGCCACCGGGCGAAGATGGGGATGGTGATGCTGACGGATCTCGAAGCCGCGAAGAACTGCATCCGGATCTACAAGGAGACCGCGCGCGAGCACGGCTGGGAACCCGGGATCGACGACATTCTCGTCGGCGCGCATACCTGCGTCGCCGAGGATGACGAGACGGCCCGGCGCCATCTCGGCGGCGGGCTCGACTATTTCTACCATGTGCTGTTCGGCGGCCCGCGCACGGCGCAGCGGCTGGTGATACAGAAGACGCGGTTCTACGAGGACGAGGCCAACCGCAAGAACCTCGGCACCAGGCTCGCGGCCTTGCGCCAGACCACGATCGAAGAGCGCATCGACAAGGGCATGGTGCTGTGCGGCACGCCCGACCGCGTGGTCGAGCAGGTCAAGTACCTGCACCGCGAGCTCGGCCACGGCGTGATGAACATCAACATGAAGATCGGGAACGTCCCCGACGCCGCGGTGCGCCGCAGCATGACGCTGTGGGGCGAGCACGTCGCGCCGGCCGTGCGCGATCTCTAGGACCGGGCCGGTCGCGCGAAAGGAAGGGGCAGACCATGTCGTTTAAGGAAAACACCGTCGCGCTTTCCAGCGGCGAGCTGGCCTATCATGTCGCCGGCGACGGGCCGCCCGTGATCCACATGCATGCCGCATCCGGGTTTCGCGCGACCGCCGCGCTCGAAGCGCTAGCGCGATCGTTCCGGATCTATGCGCCGGTAACGCCGGGTTTCGACGGCACCGCAACCCATGACAGCGTGGCGTCGATGGAGGCGCTGGCCCGTCTCGAGGCGGAGTTCGCCGATACCGTGATTGGCGAGACCACGGATGTTATCGGGCACTCCTTCGGCGGTTGGCGCGCGGCTTGGTACACGGTCCTGCACCCGCAGAAGGTGGGCCAGCTGGTGCTGGAATGCCCGGCCGGGTTCCGGGAAGAGGGGATCGGCGGGTTGTCGTCGGACCCGGCGGAATTGCAGCGCCGGCTCTACTCCCACCCCGAGAAGGTTCCGCCCGAGACCAAGCCGGAATCCATGGTGACCCGGAATCGGGAAATGCTCGCCCACTACCATGGCGGCAAGGCGATGGACGAAGCTCTGGCCGCTCGGCTTGGCGAGATCGAAGCGCTGACGCTGATCCTGCACGGCACCAAGGACGGGGCCATTCCGATCTCCAGCCCGCGGCTGTTAAAGAGCTGTATACCGCGCGCCTTCCTGATCTACGTCTACGACGCGGCGCACGCCATCGAGGTGGATCAGCCGGAATACTTCGCCGGTCTGGTCGAGGACTTCCTGACCCGTGGCGAAGCTTTCCTGGTCAATCCGGGGACCGACGGCCGAACGGCGTGAAGGCCGGCGAGGCATCGAATGCGTCGCGATGTCGGGTGGCTGCGCGAAACGGAGACCAATGTGGCACAAATCCTGAACTATGAAATCGCCTGCCTGCAGACGCGTTCGCGCGCGGTCTCGCTGGAGGAAGGGCAGCGCGACCGCGACATCCGGGCGAACATCGCGCGGATCGGCGAGATGATCGACTACGTGACCGCGTTCGGGAACTCAGAGGTGCGCCTGGCGGTGCTGCCCGAATATTCGATTAACGCGCGCTGGCAGCGGCTCGAGCTAGAGGACTGGTTCCGGCTCTGCACCACCATCCCGGGACCCTATACCGAGCTCTTGGGGGAGAAGGCGAAGCAGCGAAACATCTTCATCGCCGCCAACCTGTTCGAGGTTCATCCCGAATTCCCGCGCCGGTTCTTCAACTGCTCCTTCCTGATCGACCCGGCGGGGGAGGTGATCCTCAAGCACTGGAAGAACAACAACAACGCGTGGGTCTTTCCATACACCACCCCATCCGACATCTATACCGAGTTCTGCGCCCGGTTCGGACGGGAGAACCTGTTCCCCGTCGCCCGCACCGAGATCGGCAATATTGGCCTGATCACCTGCGGCGAGCTCGGCTTTCCGGAGAACGCGCGCTGCACGATGATGAACGGTGCCGAGATTCTCGCCCATCTCACCTCAGAGCCGCACAACATGAGCCACGGCGACGTCTATAACTGGGAGGCCTACCGGATGACCCGGGCCTACGAGAACAAGTGCTACCTCGCGGCCGCCAATATCGGCATGTACGAGGGCGCGACGCGGGGGCTGTTCGGGAGCCACGGGGATTCCGGGATCTACAGCTTCGACGGCGGCTGCATCAACAAAATCAGGGGTGCCGGCGAGGCGACGATCAAGGCGCCGGTCGATTTGAACGCGCTGCGCCGAGCGCGCGCCAAGCCGTTCCACCCGGTAACCATCCGGGCCGAGATGTATGCGAGGGAGTACGACGCCGCGGTGGGCTGGCCCAATGACGGTTTCGCCGACAGGCCCATCGAAAGCATCGAGGAGACCCGGGCACAGTTCCGCCGTCTCGTCGAGGAGCGCCGCGCGCGGGGTGTCGATATTGCGCCCCGCGAATGGCCAGCGGAGGGCCGACCGCCTAGCGGCGCATGATGAGATCGTTGAGGCTGAGTCGAATCCGCTCAAAGACCGGTATGATTCTTGCCGGCTCGCCCATTAGACTGTTTCCTGCGCGGCGACGTTTGCCGCGCGGGAAATCGAAGCCGGGGGGAGGATGAGGGCCGGATACCGGGTCATCGACGTGGACAGCCACGTCACCCCCTCCCTCGAGGTGCTGTACCGCCACGCCGGGACGGGGATCAGGGCGCGCTGGGACGAGTTCGCCCCCTATCTCCGCACCATGAATTCGCCGCCCGGGCGCGGCCACCCGGAGGAGCCCTGGACGACGCTCAGGATCAACCCGATCCCCTATGACCGGGTCGCCGGCAGCAAGGGCGAGGTTGGCGAGGCGGAGAAGGGCGGCGAGGGCGCGCTCGCCGGCCGCGTCCAAAACATCGCCAGCGAAATCTGCAGCCCGCGCATACAGCACGACAACAGCACCGGCCGGCTGGCCGATATGGACCGGGAGGGGGTCGACGTCAACTGCCTGATCCCCGGCACTTGGGCGGCGGCGGCGACCGCGCTGGACCCGTCCCTCGCCGTCGGGCTCTACGCCGCCTATCACGAATACATGGCGGCGTTCTGCGCGGCCGATCCGGACCGGCTCAAGGGGCTGCTGCTCGCTCCCGCCGCCGACATCGATTGGGCGGCGGCGGAGATCAGGCGCCGCGGCAACGAGAAATGGGTGTCCTGCGTCTGGCCGGTGCTGCCCGAGGGGACTCCCGTCGACGACCCCGACCACGAGCCGATCTGGCAGGCGATGAACGATTTCGGCCTGCCGATCATGCATCACAGCTTCTTCTACGAACCGCCCTATTTCCCCGGCTACCGCGACATCTGGGGCAACGCCGCCGTGGCCCGCGTCGCCGCCCATCCCTGGGGCGCGCAGCGCCTTCTCGCCTACGTGATATGCGGCGGGATCCTCGACCGCTACCCCGGTGTCAAGGTGGGGTTCTCCGAGACCGGCCATGGCTGGCTGCCCTACTGGGTGCTTCGTCTCGACAGCCAGGTGGAGTACGTCACAGGGGCGGTGCCCGCGCTGGCGATGAAGCCCTCCGATTACGTCCGCGAGGGGCGGGTCTTCTGCGCCATCGAGGCCCATGAGGGGCCCGAGATGACCAGGGCGGTGATCGACGTGCTGGGCGAAGGCTGCCTGATGTACGCGTCCGACTTTCCGCACCCGGAATGCGACTGGCCGCGCAGCGTCGACAACGTGCTTTCCTGGTCCAACGCGATCGGCCCCGGGGCGATGGAAAAGCTGCTCGCCGGCAACGCCGACCGCTTCCTCAGGATGCTGTGACGGCGGGCGGCGCGGCCGGATGAACTACGATCGTGCGCTGGAGATCATGCTGAAGGCCAAGCAGGTCGGAAGGGATCTCGGTCTGGAAGTGAGCGTCGCGGTGGTCGATTCCGCCGGCCATCCTGTGCTGGTCGCGCGCGGGCGCGAGACCGCTTGGCACGGCCCCTATATGGCGGCCGGCAAGGCGCGGCTCGCGGCCGCTTTCCGCAAGCCGACCGACGCGCTGATGGAGCAGTGGAAGGACCGGCCGCTGTTCCCGGCCAGCCTGACCGAGATCATCCCCGGCGGGGTGACGCTGAATGCCGGCGGGCACCCGATCTTCGATGCCGGCGAGTGCATCGGGGCGATCGGGATCGGCGGCGGCTCGCCGGCCAATGACGGCAAGATCGCCCGCCTGACGGTCGAGGCCGTGGGCGGCCTGCCGGAAGTCTGAGCGAGGGGTCCGATGTCGTCCTACGAACTCAACAAGGCGATCCACCGGATCTATATCGACCGCGACCGGACGATGGCCTTCCGCGACGGCGACCACGCGATGCTGGAGGGGTTCGACCTGACCGAGGACGAGCGCAGGGCGCTGGTCGAGCGGGATTTTCCCCGGCTCTGGGCGATGGACGTCCACCCGGTCCTGCTGTTCCACTTCTCCGCCGTCCTCAACCCGCGCGAGTGGTATGTGAGCGAGGTGGTCCCGAAGATCCAGGGCGTGCCCAACAGCTGGTACGACTACTACGCCCCTCCGGGCGACGCGGGGTAGGAGAGGGGCATGGCGAAGACCGCATGCGTGATCGCCTCGACGCACAACCCGCGCATATTCTGGAACCGCGACAACGCCCACGAACAGGACCTCGCCGAGCTCGAGGACGCGTTCGGCGTGCTTCGCGCGGCACTCGACGAGGCAGCCCCCGACGCGATCGTGATGGTGGCCAACGACCATCTCGACAATTTCTTCTTCGACAACCTACCCTCCTTCGCGGTCGCCACCGGCCCTGTGGCCGAGGGGCCGTTCTGGTACGAATCCGAGATCATGCACCTGCCGTCCTATCGCTGTGCGGTGCATCAGGATCTCGCCCAGGAGTTTCTGCGGCGCGGCGCGGAGAACGGCATCCAGTTCGCCCAGGTGCACGAGTTCACCATCGATCACGCCTTCACCCTGCCGCTCTCCTATGTGCGGCCCGAGCAGGACATCCCCCTGGTCCCGATCGTCTCCAACGCCTTCGGCTATCCGATCCCGAGCACCCGGCGCTGGTACGCCCTGGGCCAGCTGATCGACGCGGTCATCCGCGCCCGCCCGGCCGACGAGCGCATCGCGGTCATCGGCTCGTTCAACCTGACCGTCGAGGTGGGCGGCCCGAAGATGGGCAACTACAACCAGGACTTCAATCGCTGGGTGATCGAGCAGATGCGCGACGGCGCCAGGGACACCATTCTCGATTCGCTCTCGGTGCCGCGGCTGATCGCCGAGGGCAACTCGACTGCCGAGTTCCTCAACTATGTTACCGTTCTTGGGGTGGTCGCCGACCGCAAGCCCGACTTCATCCGGCACAAGCCGGTGCGCGGCGTCGGCACCTGCCCGGTGGCGCTCTGGAAGGGCGCCGCCTGAAACGCGGGAGAGCAAGATGGCGCTCGGCAAGCAGCCGATCCACACCGACGCCGCGCCGACGCCGACCGGCCCATTCAACCAGGCGGTGCGGATTGGCAATCTGGTGTTCACCTCGGGCCAGGCCGGGCGCAACCGGGAGACCGGCGGGATGGGCGACATCCGCGACCAGACCCGGCGCTGCATCGGCAATATCGAGGCCATACTGTCCGCCGCCGGCGCAACGCTCGACGACGTGGTCAAGGTGACCGTGTTCCTGCGCAGCCCCGACGACACGGCGGCCTTCAACGAGGAATACCGCGCGCTGATGCCGGAGCCGCTGCCGGCCCGGTCGTCCGCCTATGCCGGGCTCAAGAACCCCGACATGCTGGTCGAGATGGACGCCGTCGCGGTGCTGCCCGAGCGGGAATAGGGAGACGGATCGCAATGCCGATGACGGAGCTCAGAAGCGGCCTCAACATGTACTACGAGATCCACGGCGAGGGCGAACCGCTGGTGCTGATCGCCGGGACCGGATCCCACCTGCACAAATGGCATCTCTACCAGGTGCCGTATTTCAGCCAGCGCTACCGGACCATCGTCTTCGACCACCGAGGCACCGGAAAATCGGACAAGCCCGACATCGAGTATTCCATCCCGATGTTCGCCGAGGATCTTTGCGACCTGCTGGACGGGCTGGGCATCGCCCGGTCGCATATCCTCGGCCACTCGATGGGCGGCCAGGTGGCGCAGCAATTCGCCATCGACTACCCCGACAAGACGCACGGGCTGGTGCTGTCCGAAACCGGCTCGGGCCCCTTCCCGGGCTACGACTTCCCGCGCGGCATCCCGCTCCAGACCTGCCTTACCTTCGCCCGGGTCGATGGCTCGGTCGCCGAACGGCTCAAGGACTCCCATCTCGGCGAGTTCTGGTACACGCCGGAATTCCGCAACAACAATCCCGAGATCATGGAGAAGATTCTCGAGCTCGCGATGATGCAGCCGCCGCCCCTGAAACCCTATCTGCGCCACATCATCGCGCGCCAGAACCACAACGTGACCGACAAGCTCGACCGGATCGTCGCGCCGACCCTGATCGTCGTCGGCGACGAGGACCGCTTCGCCGAGGGGACCGGCGACTTCGTCAAGCAGACCCGGCACCTGCATGGCAAGATCAAGGGCTCCAAGTTCTTCATAGTGCCGAACGCGCGCCACGGCGTGTTCTGGGAACATCCGGAGCTCGTCAATTCGACCATCCACGCGTTTCTGAGTGAGCTTGGGGAGAACGAATGAAAACGGGTTCGCGGCCGCGTACCGGCGAACCCGGGGAGGGAACGATGAACTTTCGGCATGCCGTCACCACGTTGCTCGTTGCGGGAACCGCCGCGCTGATCGCCCCGCCGGCCGGGGCCGATATGCTGTCGCAGCTCGTCGCGGGGGCGAAGAAGGAGTCCTCGCTTCGCGTGACGCTGCACCCGACGATCACCCCCGACACCGCGAACAAGGTCGCGGCCGCGTTCAACCGGGCCTACGGGCTCTCGATCGACGTTAAGCCCGATTTGACCGGGCGCTATTCCGGCAAGGCCGCCAAGGGCGCCATCGAATACAAGACCGGCGGCAAGCCCTCCTATGACGTGATGGTGCTGAACGAGAGCGCCTTCATGACCCTCGCCGCGGCCGACGCGCTGGTCAGGATCGAGGGCTGGCAGGATATGCTGCCTGAGGGCACGAACCCGGCCAAGGCGAGCCCGGGGCCGATCGCCGGCATCGGCTTCAAGTGCTGCGACCTCTATTGGGGTTTCTCCTACAACCCGGAGAAATTCGACAGCGCCAGGCTGCCGCTCGCAATGAAGGATCTGGGCGGCGCCGGCAAGGCCGCGATCACCCTGTTCGCCAGCAACATCACGGCCGCGATCCTGAAGTACGACGCCGCCACGCTGGTCGGCTACGCCAAGGGTTGGGGGGCGGCCAAGGTCAAGCGCCTGCACCCGACCGCCATGGCCCAGCGCGTGGCGCTCGGCGAGTTCGCACTCGGCGGCTTCCAGTCGACCGAGCAGTTTCTCGACGCCAGGCAGAAGGGCGCCAAGCTGGAGATCGCGATGTTCAGCGATTTCGTGCCGCACGGGGTGCTGCTGCACGCCGTCCGCAAGGGCACCCCGAGCCCCAACGCAGCCAAGCTTTTCGTGCTGTGGACCACCGGGCGGGACGCCATCGGGGTGATGAGCGAGGGCAACAATCTCGGCAACGCCGATTACGGCGGCAACGAGGCGATCGAGATCGCGCTGCGCGAGGCAAAGAAGGTCGGCGTGGTGCCGGCGTCGTTCTTCGATTCGGCGGAGGACTACAAGAAGCTGCAATGGTTGGCGTCGAAGCCCGGCAAGAAATTCACCGGCCAGCTCGTCCGAGGCATCAAGGGCTCCAAGAAGAAGAAATAGCAGAGGTCTCAATGCGGCACGCGGGCTCCGGCCCGGGGGTCCGCGCGCCGCTCTCCGCCGACGGCCCGCCATGGGTACACCGATCGCCGAGGCTGCCGGGGGAAGGAGACCGTTTCGTCCCCTGATGCCGCGGGTCAGGAATTCCGGCGCCTCGGATGCCGGGGAACGGGCGCTCGGCATCGTCGCCGCATTGGTCGCGCTGTTCATTCTCCTCCTGATGGCAATCGTCGTCTGGATGAGCACATTGCCGGGCTTGCCCGGCGATCCCGGCTTCACGTTCGACAACTACACCGACGTGTTCGAGGACGGGGTGATCTTCGACGCGCTGGTTAACAGCTTCCTGATCGGCGCCGGGACGGTCGCGGTCAACATCCTGTTCGCGGTGCCGCTCGCCTGGCTGGTCCACCGCACCGACATGCCGGGAAAACCGCTGGTGGTCACCCTGGTCGCGGTGAGCGTGCTGATCCCGGGATTCCTTAAGGCGATGGGCTGGATCCTGGTGCTGAGCCCCGAGATCGGGCTGCTCAACAGCCTCTATGTCGACATCGTCGGCGCCGAGGAGGCACCGTTCACCATCTACGGCATGGGCGGGGTGGTGTTCATCCAGGGGCTGATGCTGACGCCAGCCATGTTCTTCCTGGTCTCGGGCAGCATGATCGCGCTCGACCCCGCCCTCGAAGAGGCGGCCCAGATGTCTGGCGCCGGCCGCTGGCGGACCATCGCACGGGTGAGCTTTCCGCTGATCTGGCCGGCGGTGCTGGCCGGGCTGATCTACAACTTCATGACCGCGGTCACGCTCTACGAGATCGCCGCCCTGCTGCTGGAGGAGGATACCGCGGTGCTCTCGACCGAGCTCTTCCTCTATGTGCGCTCGGCGGGCGGGTCGATCGAGCTCGGCTACGCTGCCGTGTATGGGGTGATCATGATGGCCTTCGCCATCTTCGCGCTCTGGTTCTATGGCCGGGCGATCAAGAGGGTGCACCGCTTCGCGGTGGTCACCGGCAAGGGGTATCGGCCGAGGCTGGCGGCGCTGGGGCGCTGGCAATGCGCGGCGCTAGGCTTCGTCGCGTTCTACGTTGCGCTCTCCGAACTGCTGCCACTGGTGATGCTGGTGTGGATTTCGTTGCTGCCCGCGCTCACCCAGTTTTCGGTGAGCGCGCTCGGCGATCTCTCCTTCGCCACCTATGGCGGCATCTGGGGCCAGCTCGGCGGGTGGGAGCCGCTGGTCAACACCGTCGTCATGGTCACCGCGACGCCCGCCCTGGTGGTCGGGCTTTCGCTGGCGATGTCCTACGTCACCGTGCGGTCTCGCCTGCCCGGCCGGCGCCTGGTCGATACCGCGGCGATGCTGCCGCATGTAATTCCGGGGATCGCCTTCGCCTTCGCGCTGATCGTCTTCGGGATCGCGCTCAGCCGCTTCACCGGGGTCCATCTTTCCGGCACGATGGCGATGATCGTCATCGCGCTGGTGGTCTACCGCATCCCCTACTGCACGCGGGTGACCAATGCGGCGATGCTGCAGATTCATGCCGAGATCGAGGAAGCGGCCCGCATGTGCGGCGCCCACACGATCCAGATCTTGGCCCGCATCGCGGTGCCGCTGATCAAGTCCTCGCTGGCCTATGCGGCGTTGTGGATCGCGCTCCTGGTGCTGCGCGAGGTGACCATCCCGCTGATGCTGGCGAGCCCCGACAACATCGTCCTGTCCGTCCGCATCTGGACGCTGTGGGAGACCGGGCAGTACGGCGCCGCGTCGGCGCTCGGCGTGGCGATGTTCACGATATCGGCGGCGATCCTGCTGATCGTGCAGCGGCTGTTCCGCGCGCAGGGGCTGTTCGAGACGCGGGACGGTTGAGATGCTGGAGGTCGCCGGGCTGCACAAGAGCTTCGAGACCGCCGATGGCGGGGTGACCGCGGTCGACGGCGTGTCCTTCTCCGTCGCCGCCGGCCAGGCCTTCACCCTGCTCGGCCCGTCGGGATGCGGCAAGACGACGGCGCTCAGATGCATTGCCGGGCTTGAGCGGCCGGGCGCCGGCGTCATCAGGCTCGACGGGGCGGAGCTGTTCGACGGCGAGACCGGCACCACCGTCCCGCCCGACAAGCGCGGCATCGGCATGGTGTTCCAGTCCTATGCGATCTGGCCCCATATGAACGTGTTCGACAATGTCGGGTTTCCGCTCAGGATCGCCCGGCGTCCGCGCGCCGAGATCCGGGAAAGGGTTGGCTGGGCGCTCGACATGGTCCAGCTCGCCGGCTTCGCTGGCCGCGACTCGACCCAGCTTTCGGGTGGCCAGCAGCAGCGCCTCGCCGTCGCCCGGGCGCTGGTGCAGGAGCCGAGGCTGTTGCTGCTCGACGAGCCGCTCAGCAATCTCGACGCCAAGCTGCGCGAGGAAATGCGCGACGAGCTCAAGCGGCTGCAATCCGCGCTCGGGCTTACCATGCTCTACGTCACCCACGACCAGGCCGAGGCGATCGTGCTGTCCGACCGGATTGCGGTGATGAGCGAGGGGCGCATCCTGCAGCAGGGACCGCCGCGCGAGATCTACGAGCGGCCCCGGTCCCGCTTCGTCGCCGATTTCGTCGGCAGCAGCAACCTGCTGGCGGGCGTCGTCGCGGGAGAGCTCGGCGAGAGGCGGTTCCGAATCGAGACCGATTGTGGAGCGGTAAGCGCGACCGCGACCGCGGCGCTCGGCCCCGGCGAGCGGGTGCTGGTCTCGCTCAGGCCCGAGCGCATCCACCTCACTGCCGCCCGCCCGGCCAACAAAGCGGCCCGGACGGTCTGGGAGGTCACCGTGGACGGCAGCAGGTTTTTCGGCGATTCCACCTATTACGACGTGACATGCCGGGGCACGGCCCTCAGGGTCCGCGCCGGGCCGGATTTCGGGTTCGAGCCGGGCATCCGCGCCTTCGCTAGCATCGCCGCCGCCGACTGCGTCTGCGTCAGAGCGGGAGACGGGGACGATGGATGAGGATCGACGCCGCGCGATCGAATGGGACTGCGCGCGGGTGCTCACTCGCTTCATCAACGCACTCGACGCGGGCGACTACGAGACCATGGCCGGGCTGATGGCCGAGAACGGCGTCTGGATGCGGCCCGGCGGTGACGCGGTCGGGCCGGCCGGGCTGCTCGACGCCATGAAGGACCGGCCGCGAGACCTGACGATCCGCCATGTGATTTCCAACGTCGTGATCGAGGTGATCGACAAGGACAGCGCGGCCGGCGTTACCTACCTGACGGTCTACCGCCATCGCGGCCCGCCGCCCGAACGCGGCCCGGCGCCACTTGCCGGGGTGCACATGGTCGGCGTCTCCCACAACCGGTTGGTGCGCGAGCCGGGCGGCTGGAGAATCAGCGAAAAGCGGACCAGTCGGACCTTCGATGCGGAGGCCTGAACTGCGCGGGACGGTTTCGGCGCTCGCAGCCGAGCCAGACTTGTTCAGGGGCAGAGCGCGAAGAATTAAGGCAGCCGCGACCGTTTCTTCGAAGAGTTCCTGTTGACCGGCGCGTAGATTGGGGGCCGATCGGCACCGTAACTTATTGATTTAACTGAAGCCAGTGGGGTCATCTGTGGACGCCTCGGTGACCCGGAATCGGGAAATGCTCGCCCATTACCATGGCGGGAAGGCGAAGGACGATGCGCTGGTCGACCCGCTGGGCGAGATCGAGGCGCTGACGCTGATCCTGCACGGCACCAGGGACGGGGCCATTCCGATCTCCAGCCCGCGGCTGTTGAAGAGCCGTATCCCGCGCGCCTTCCTCATCTATGTTTACGACGCTGCGTACGCCATCGAGGTGGATCAGCCGGATTATTTCGCGGGTCCGGTCGAGGACTTCCTGACCCGCGGCGAGGCTTTCCTGGTCAATCCAGGGACTGACGGTCGAGCAGCCTGAATTTCGATTCCGCCAGGGGCGCCGTCCGGCGGCCGCCGGTTACGGCGAGGGAGCCGTCTGGTTGACGAGGAAGGCTTCGCCGCGGGTCAGGAAATCTTCCACGAGGTTTGCGAAGCGCGCCGGCTGGTCCGTTTCGATACTGTGGGCGGCGTCGTAGACATAGACTAGGAAAGCACGCGGCAACCGCTCCTTCAGCAGCTGGACGCTCTCACGCGGCATGCGGCCGTCTTCGGTCCCAAGCAGGATCAGGGTGAGGGTCTCGATCTCGCCAAGCCGGTCGATCAGGGCGCCGTCGCGCGTCTCCGCCCCGTGATAGCGATGCAGCATCTCGCGGTTCCGCGTCAGGGTCTCGTCCGACTTGGTCTCCGGCGGCCTTCGCTCGGGATGGGCGAACATCTGCCGCAATCTCAGTGCCGGATCGCTCGACGGGGACGGGTGACTCCGGGGCCGGAAACCCGCCGGGCATTCGAGTATCAGCAGCCCGACCGCATCGGCGTGATCGAGCGCGAGCCAGGGCGCCGCCCAGCCCCCGAAGGATTGCCCGATGACATCCGCGGGTTCCCCGATGACGGTCTCGATGAAGTCCGCTCCGAGACGCGCGATATCCCGCATCGTGGAAACGGATGGGAGGATGGGCGTATCGTCGAAACCCGGGATCACCGGCATATAGACGCGCCGATTGCGGGCAAGCAGCGCCAACCCCTGCGTGGTACGCGCGCCGCCCGCCGCGTGGAGATAAAGTACCGGCCGCCCCGCACCCCCGATCCAATAGGGTACCTCGCCCACCGAAAGCCGGGCGGTCCCTCTTTCGAAGGGCGCGCCCTCGTCCGCGTCAGACATCCCGTACCGCCGGGAAGACGTGGTCGCGAAGGGCTTGCATGGTTCTCAGCACCGCCGATTGCGGCGTGTTGCCGATCTTGATGTTGAGGTTCATCAGACCGTGGCCGAGCTCCGCCTTTGCACGCCTGATCTGCTCGACCGCCATGTCCGGCGTGCCACAGACCACCAGCCCCTTTTCCATCAGCTCCTCGAGCGGCGTCTCGCGGCGCGCGGCGAGGCCGGGGAACCGCTCGCGATGCGCCTCCTCGCGGTAGTAGCGCGTCTTTTGCAGGACCAGGCGCTGCGCCGTTCGGATACCGCCGCCGAGAACGCCGAGGAAATAGCGCGTGCCGCTCCTCAGCGTCTCCATCGCCTCTTCCGCCGTGTCGGCGATCGAGCACGGCATGCCGACCATGAAATGCTCGGCCTCCGGCTCCCACCCGTCCTCGCGGGCGTGGGCGATATAGAGGTCGCGCATTTCCCGCGCGCTCTCGAAATCGGTGATGCGGAGCAGCCCGATGGTCGCGCGGAAGGCGGCTGCGAGGCGGACTGAATCGGGGCTGGAGCCCGACATCAGGAGTTTGGGATGCGGTTGCTGCACCGGCCTCGGCCAGATCGAAACGGCACGGTAGCGGTAATGCTCGCCCTCCCAGCCGAAAGGCTCGGGCTCGGTCCAGCATTTGAGGATCAGCTCGCAAGCCTCGCGCATGCGGGGATAGGAATCGTCCGGCGAAACGTTGTAGGCGACGTATTCGTGCGGGATCCCACGCATGAACCCGGCGATCAGCCGCCCGCCCGATTGGACGTCGAGCATGGCGTATTCCTCGGCGATACGGATCGGGTTAACCAACGGCACGATATTGCCCGATTGCAGGATGCCGGCCGTCCTCGTGCGCTCGATGATGGCAGCGGCGGTGAGGTTGGGGTTGGGCATTAAGCCGTACGGGCTCATGTGATGTTCGTTGCAGCCTATCCAGTCGAACCCGACCTCTTCGGCAAAGACCTTGTTGTCGATGTATTCGCGATAGAGCGCGACGCCTTTCGCCGGGTCGAACTGCTTGTTGGGGACCGGCCAGTCCTGTCCCGCCTCGTCGACATGGGTGTAGGGCATGTGATGGGTGTATGAGAATTTCACGAGACCCTCCCGCCGACAGTCCGCCGAAAATCTGCCGTTAGCAGAGTAGACGCTCCAGCCTGCGCTGGGGAAGTTCTTGCTAGGACCGGTCGCAAGCCGCGTCATAGTAAAGGTAGCAGCAGCTCCCATCGAGCGGCGCTTGCTGCGAGGAATGTGCGCTGTGGCGTTTTTCGGGTTCAAGGTCGAGGTGCTGCGTGGCGAGAGAGTGTGTATCCCGGCGCATCCGGGCGTTTGGGGCGAGCAGCGCCGATGATTTTCACGCGGGAGTAGAATGGCGCGGGTGCA